>PMBV01000373.1:13201-30238 GCA_003153055.1 Myxococcales bacterium | reverse complement strand
ACCTCCTCGGCGATGATGAGCAACGGCTTGCCCGCCCGCGCCACCTGCTCCAGCAGGGGGATCAGGTCGGCCATCGCGGAGATCTTCTTCTCCGAGATGAGCATGTAGGGGTCTTCCAGCTCGACCAGCATGCGCTCGCGGTTGGTCACGAAGTACGGCGAGACGTNNGCGATGATGTTGCCGATGGTCTCGTCACCGTTGGCCGAGATGGTGCCAACCTGGGCGATGTCGCCCTTCCCGCTCACCGGCTTCGACTGCTTCTTCACCTCGGCGGTCACCAGCTCGACGGCCTTGTCGATGCCCCGCTTCAGATCCATCGGGTTGTGACCGGCGGCCACCAGCTTGAGCCCCTCTTCGTAGATGGCCCGGGCCAGCACCGTCGCCGTCGTGGTGCCGTCACCAGCCGTGTCGGAGGTCTTCGACGCGACCTCCTTCACCATCTGGGCGCCCATGTTCTCGAACCTGTTCTCGAGCTCGATCTCCTTGGCCACCGTGACCCCGTCCTTCGTCACGGTCGGCGACCCGAACGACTTCTCGAGTACCACGTTGCGGCCCTTGGGCCCCAAGGTCACCGCCACCGCATCGGAAAGAACGCGAACGCCACGAAGGATCGCCTCGCGCGCTCCCTGGTGGAAAAAGATTTCCTTCGCTGCCATTGTCCAACCTCCTGAAAGTATTAGCCGTGGGCTGCACCGGTCGTTAGCACTCGGGCAGTGCGAGCGCCAAACTAAGGAGCTTGCGGGGTTTGTCAACCCGCGTCGGTCAGGGAGGAGGCGCGGGAGCCGTGGCGAAGCCGACCAGATCGAGGAGCCGATGGAGCTCGAGGGGCTTGGTGAGCGTGAGGGCCACCCCCCGCCGCAGGCCTTGGTCGGTGAGCTCGGCACCGGCATGGGCGGTCATCAGGATCACCGGGAGATCCGCGAGGCCGGGGAGCGCATGGGCCTGCTCGGTGAAGCTGATGCCGTCGACGTACGGCATCATCCAGTCGGTGATCACCAGCCTCACCGGCTCATCTCGGAGCACCTCCAGCGCCCGAATGGGGTTGTTCGCGGAGATCACCCGGTAGCCGTTTCGCCTCAGAAACGTGCTCACCATGTGGAGCGTCGCTTCGTCGTCGTCCACGACGAGAATGGAGATCTCCCCCGGCATGGGATTCCTGTAACACGGGCCATTGACAAAAAGCTCGTCAGGCACCCAAACACCCACCATGGCCAGGCCCATCGAGGAGGCGCTGCGGTTGGGGGAAACGGCGTACGAGGAACGCGAGCTCGAAGACGCGCTGCGCTACGCCGAGGAGGCCCTGGCGCTGGAGCCGCGCTCGTTCGACGGGCTCGATCTCCGCGCCAATGCCCTCGCCGAGCTCGGTGAGTGGGAAAGAGCTGACGACGCCTTCGCCCAGCTGGTGGCGGCGGAGCCATCGAACCCTGCCATCCTCCTCGCCGCGGCCGACGTGAAGATCCGCCAGCCGGGTGACGATCGCGACCGCCTCGCCGAGGGCCTCGCCCTGGTGGAGCGCGCCGGGCCCCTGGCCAAGAGCGACGAACAGCTCTCCATCGAGGTCGAGCTCTTGCGGGGCGTTGCCAACAACCAGCTCGGCGACAGCGAGCTCGCGCTCGAGTCTCTGCTCAAGGTGCTCGACCTCGATGACGAGCACGCCGAGGCCCGCCTCGAAGCCGGCATCGCCCAGTTCGAGCTGGGGCGCTTCGACCAGGCCAAGGGCTCGTTCCAGAAAGTGACCAGGGACTTCCCCGATGAGCCCTGGGCCCATCATTACCTGGGCCTCATCGCCGAACGCGAGGGCCGAGACCCGACGCCATTCCTCGAGAGAGCCCGCCGCCTCGCCCCCGACGAGTTCCCCGCTCCCGTGCACCTCGAGGCCGCCCAGTTCGACCAGGCAGTGGCCGACGCCATCGCCGCCCTTCCCGCGCAGGCCAAGCCCCACCTCGCCAACGTCATCATCAACGTCGAGCCAATCCCCTCCGATGAAGAGATCCGCGACGGGCTGTCTCCTGCCATCCTCGGTGTCTTTCTCGGGACCCCAATCGACGAGCGGAGCGTGCTCGACCCCGTCGATCACCACACGGCCCGCATTACCCTGTTCCAGCGAAACCTCGAGCGCTTCGCCACCACCCGCGACGAGCTGCTCGAGGAGATTCGCATCACCGTGCTCCACGAGGTGGGCCACCTCCTCGGCCTCGACGAAGACGAGCTCTACCAACGCGGTCTCGACTAGCAGCCGCCCCTTGCGCTAGCACCCACCTCGGCGGAGCGTCCGTCTCTGGTGAGCGGCACGGTCTTCAAAATCGTCGAGAGAGCGCGAGAGCGCCCTCTGGTGGGTTCGATTCCCATGCTCCGCCGTCTCGCCCCACTGAACCCTGCGAGAATGCGTTGTAGAATTTACTTGTCTTTTCAAGAGTTTGACCTGATTTTCGTAGCAGAATCGGGCTAAACCAAGTAACCTGCTGGGCCGTGAAAGAGCGGTTTCAGTCCATCGAAGACAAGACCAAACGGTTGCGCGAGGCGCTGACCATGCGGCGGCCCGAGGTGCAGGACTTCCTCGAGCGCTTCGAGATGGCTTGGGTACATCACGACTGCGCGCTGGAAGGCGTGGTTTACACCCCACAAGAGCTGAACCTCGCGCTCCACCCAGGTGTGGTGGTGGCCGAGGCCTCGCTCTTCCCCATCGTGTGGGAAATACGCAACCACAAGGCGACGGTCGACTTCATTCGCGAAGAGGCGAAGGTGTCGAAGAAGCATGCCCCCGTCACCATGAACCTGGTGCGTCGGATCCACGATCTTCTGTCGGGCAACACACCCGAGGCGCAGGCCTCGAGGGCCCAGATGGAGCGGCGGGAGCGCACCGAGAAGGAGATGGCCAAGGAGCGTGAGAAGCTGGGCTTCCGCAAAGACGTCCCTTTGCACAAGACCTACCTCCACGAGATCGCTCAGCCCTCCAAGGTGCAGCCGATGCTCGAGAAGCTGCTCGAGTGGAGCACCACCTCCGAGTTCCGCGAGCTGCACCCGATCCTCCAGGCAGCCCGGACTCAGCACCAGTTCATCCAGATCTTCCCCTTCACCGAGACGAGCGGGAAGCTGGGCCGCATGCTGAGCAACCTCATCTTGATGCGCAACGGGTTGTTCCCCGCTGTCATCGTCTCGGTCGATCGCTCGAAGTACTACGAGTCGTTCCGCTCGGGCTTCACCACGTTCTCCAACCTGATGATGGACGCGATGGAGAACTCCCTCGACAACGGGCTCAAGTACTTCCGCGATCTCCAGCGGGTCTACCGCTAGTCGTGGCCCAGCCTTCGCCAGCGTCGCCCGAGGGAGATCCGAAGCCCAAGCTCCCCCAGCTGACTCCGAAGGCGAAGATCGACATCCTGGTGCGGCGCTTCCGTGGCCGGCGGCGCGCGCTGGTGCTGCCCCACGACAACCCTGACCCCGACTCCATCGCCGCGGCCTGGGCGTTGGCGACGTTTCTCCACCACAAGGTCGGCATCAAGTCCGACATGGCATACGGGGGCATCGTCGGCCGGTCGGAGAACTCCGCGATGGTGCGGCAGCTCCGCATTCCCATCGCGCCGATGTCCGAGATTCGCCTCGACGACTACGATCTCTTCGCGTTGTGCGACACGCAGCAAGGAGTGAAGAACCACGCCTTGCCGGAAGACATCGTCGCGGACATCGTGGTCGACCATCACCCAGTGCGCGAGGCCCACGTGCACAACCCCTTCGCCGACCTCGGCGGAGTGTACGGGGCCACCAGTACCATGCTGACCGAGTACCTGCGGGCGGCGCGGCTCGATCCCTCGCCCGAGCTGGCGACCGCGCTGTACTACGGCATCAAGGCCGACACCCGCGACCTCGAACGCCAGGCCGGGAACCCCGACGTCGACTGCTACCTGTGGCTGTTCCCGCGGATCCAGCGCGATCTCCTCTCGCGCATCGAGCACCCCGAGCTGCCGCTCCGGTACTTCAGGCTGTACCACGCGGCCATCGAGAAGGCCCGGCTGTACTCCTCGGCGGTGATCACCGATCTGGGCGAGATCTACTCGCCCGACATGGTGGCCGAGGTCTCCGAGCGCCTCTCGTTCCTCGAGGGAGCCAAGTGGTCCTTGGCCTTCGGCAGCTACCGCAGCCAGCTCTTCGTGAGCCTCAGGGTGCGTGACCGGCGCATGAACGCGGGGCGGCTCATTCGCGAGACCTGCGCCGACTTCGGGGGCTCCGCGGGGGGCCACGGCAGCATGGCCGGCGCGAGGCTCCCGCTGGCAGGCACCCGGCAGCAGCGCGCGGGCTTCCGCCAGAAGGTGGTGCGCCGGTTCAAGGAGGCCTTCGGCATCGTGGGCGAACGGGGCATTTCCCTGCTCTCCGCGGAGTCGTGATCCACTGGGACCACAACGCTGGATCGCCCCTGCTCCCCGGCGTGGCCGAGCGCCTTGGCCCCTGGCTGAGCGAGCTGTGGGGCAACCCTGGCTCGGTACACGCGACCGGGCGCAGCGCCCGCGCCCGCCTCGACGAAGCGCGCACCCGGGTGGCCGCCTCGCTCTCGGCCACGTCCAGTCGCGAGCTCGTCTTCACCGGCTCAGGCAGCGAAGCGGCCGCCCTCGCCCTCGTCGGAGCGTGGCTCGCCCGGAGCGACCGCTCCCGAAGGAAGATCGTCAGCACCGAAATCGAGCACCCCTGTGTTCAGGGCGCGCTCGACCGACTGGCCATTCTCGGAGCCGAGGTGCTCCGAGTGCCGCCCTCGGCCAACGGGGCCGTCGACGCCGATCGGGTCGTGCGAGCCCTCGACCACGACGTGTTCCTCTGCTCGGTGATGTGGGCGAACAACGAGACGGGGGTGCTGCAGCCCATTGCCCCCATCGCGAAGGCCTGCCAGGACCGTGGCATCGTGTTCCACACCGATGCCGTCCAGGCAGTGGGGAAGATCGCCCTTGGCCTCGACGCCGTGCCGATCGATCTCCTGTCGCTGTCGGCCCACAAGCTCGGCGGCCCGGCCGGGGTCGGGGTGCTGTACAACCGGAGAGCCGTCGACGTGGCGGCCCTGACGCCCGGTCACCAGGAGAACGGGCGCCGGGGAGGTACCCCATCGGTCGCCTTCGCCCTCGCCACCGCCGAGGCGCTGGAGCATGCGCTCGCCAACCAGGTGGCCTACGCCCGACGCTTGGAGCCCTTGCGCGACCGCTTCGAGGCCGAGGTCTCGCGGCGCTTCGGGGCCATCGTCAACGGCGCCGGCGCACCTCGAGTGCCCAACACGGCCAACGTCACGTTCCCCGGGCTCGATGGCGAGGCGCTCCTCATCGCGCTGGATCTCGACGGCATCGCCGCGTCGACCGGGGCCGCGTGTGCCTCCGGGTCCCTGTCACCCTCTCAGGTGCTCCTCGCCATGGGCCTCGAAGCAGCGCGAGCGAGGAGCACCCTGCGCTTCTCGCTTGGGCCAGAAGCCACCGACGACGAGGTCTCCACGGTGTTGGGGGCCCTCGAGCGTCACGTCGACGCCTGCCGGATGGGCCCGACGCGGTGAGCGGGTCACTCCGCGGGCTCGTCAGTCGGCCGTGCCGAACAGGCCGCGAACGACCGCCGAGATCGCCAGTGGAGTGCCCACGCGCTCGTCGAGCGAGGGCTTGAGGGCCTCGGCGAACTCCGACGCGCTCGAGAACCGCGCCTCGGGGTCGGTGTCGAAGGCCCGAGCGACGACGCCGTCCAGCACGGCCGGCACCTCAGGGCGCAGCTCCTGCAATGGGGCGTAGCGGGAGCTCTTGATCGCCTCGTACACCTCGGCCGGGCCCCGCCCATGAAATGGCCGGTGCAAGGTCAACAGCTCGTACATCGTCACCGCCACGGCCCAGAGATCGACCGACTTGGACAGCCGGCCGAGGAGCGCCTCGGGCGAGAGATAGTACGGCTTGCCCATCACCGGGGCCGGCCCGCCCTCGAGGAGCGAGCGCGCCACCCCGAAGTCGCCGAGCTTGAGGTCCCCGGTGCGCGAGACGAAGAAGTTCGACGGAGAGACGTCGCAGTGGACGATGTTGAGCACCTGGCCGTCGGGGCCCGTCGCGCCGTGCGCATAGTCGAGCGCCTCGAGGAGCGCGGTGGTGAGGTAGAGCGCGAAGTCGATGGGCCAGAAGACGTTCTTCTGCCGGCACCGCTTGACGATCTGCCCCGCGTCTCTCCCGTCGATGAACTCCATCACCATGTAGATGGTGTCGCCCTCTTGGCCGACGTCGACGACCTCGACGATGTTCTTGTGGTGGAGGTTGCGCGACAGCGAGGCCTCGGCGGTGAAGAGCCGCGTTGCGTCGGGATCGGCCTCGAGCGACGGCAAGAGCCGCTTCAGGGCGAGCTCCCGGCCCGCGTACCGGCCGAAGTGGGCCCGGACCAGAAAGACCTCGGCCATGCCCCCGTGGCCGAGCATCCGAAGGACTTCGTACGGGCCGATGCGGGTTGGGGTCATGACGTGGCACCGCTGGCCCCAGGGGGGGCGAGCGCTACCTCCCCTTCTTGCCGCGCAGGAGTCGGAGATCGGCCACCAGTCGGCTGTAGTCTGGCTCGGAGCGAATCGGCTCGAGGTCCGGGTCGTGCTCCAGCTGATCGAGCACCTCGGGGCCCATCAGCTTGGCCGCCTTGGTCAGCGCCCGCATGGCCTCCTTCTTCTTTCGCTCTTGGGCGAGCACGCAGGCGAGGTTGTACTGCACCTCGGCAAAGAGGCTGCTCCGCTCTCCATCGCGCTGGGCGACGAGCGCCTGAGCTCGCTCGAGCGACCTGGTGGCCGCCTCGTACTCCTTGAGCTTCACCTGGGCGACGCCGAGGCCCATCCACGCCTTGGGGTTGCCCTTGTCGTACTCGAGGGCGAGGTCGAACGCCCGTCGCGCCGCCCCGAAGTCGCCGCCCTCGAGCTTCCGCTCCCCGGCGCGGATCGCCTCGTGAGCGGCCGCCAGTGGATCCTGAGGGCCGTTCTTGCGCGCCACAGCGGACGCCGAGGCCCCGCTGCCGAGCACCCGTTTCTCCTCGAGCGTGGCGGGGCTGAACAACAGCCGGCGATCATCGGTCGCCTTCGAGGAGCAGCCAGGGTCGAACTTCACCGAGCCGATGAGGCGATCGTTCCGGAAAAACGCCAGGAGCGGGAAGCTTCGTCGCGTCGGGCAGCGCGGCCCCTCTTGGCACAGCAGCACCGTGCCCACGAAGACGCTCCCCTCGAAGCCCCCGGTGACGACCTTGAGCTCGGGCTCGAAGCCGCACTCGCCTCCAGCGCGGTACCGCCCCACGATGGAGCCGCTCTCGGTGGAGAACTCGACCAGGCCGACCTCGCCGACTTGATACACACCGGTCAGCGCAGGCGTCGCCGCGACGGTAGACGACCCCGCGAGTGCCAAAAGCACGCTGCCAAGACCGCTCATTCCAACTGAAGACGATACCACCCTTGAATCCCGCGGGCGGTTCCATAAAATCATCGGGTGAAAGGAGTTTTCAAAGGCTGTTCCCTGCGGAGCTCGTGATGGTCAACTGACGCTTGGACCGATACGAAAAACAAGGGGGCGTCTCGTCCACCCGGGTGCAAGCCCTCACGCAGCAAGAGGGAAGCCAAAACGGTGGCAGGTAGCTCCCACCTGGACCTTTGGTTCAGTGAAGGTTGACCACACGGCTCATGGCGGGGAACGTTTCTTCGGCAAAGGCGGCGCTCCGGCAAGCGGTCAGAGCCAGGCGGCGCGCGCTGGCGCACGACGAGGTGAGGCGACTGGGCGGTGAGGTGCAAAAACACCTCACCGCCTTGTTGTCTTTCAGACCAGGGCTCACCCTCGCCCTCTACGCGGCCAATGAGCAAGAGGTTCCCACCAGGCCCCTGTTCGATCTCGCGCGAGCTCAAGGCACCCGGTGTGTGCTCCCCCGAGTCGCTGAGAGCGACCGCGTCCTCTCATTTCATCAGGTCGAGTCGTTCGCAGAGCTGGTCCGCTCTCCTTGCCTCCCCGTCTTCGAACCGACGGTCGATGCCCCTTTCGTCGACCTCTCGGCCATCGACGTCTTCCTGGTGCCCGGGGTGGCCTTCTCGGTGGGCGGCGGGCGGCTTGGGCGCGGCGGCGGCTACTACGACGCGACACTGGCGCAGACCCAGGGCTGGAAGGTGGCGCTGGCCTTCGAGTGCTGCGTGGTGAACGAGCTCCCCATCGAGCCCAACGACGTCCCGATGGACGCGCTGGTGACGGAGGCGCGCTCCGTGGTCTGGCATCGGGCCCGAGGTGATGCGTTTTGAGCAACGGCTCACGGTCGGGCTTCGAAGACCCAGGTGTAGACGCCGTCACCCGACGGGGGCGGAAAGCGCACTGAGCGGAGCGCCGCCCCCAGACATCGATCGAGGAGAAAGTCGGCCGCGACCAAGCTCTCGCCAGCCGAGGCGACCCAGACGTGGGTGACAGCCCCCGAGTCGTCGATGCGAAACCGAAGGGTCCGGGCGCCACCGATGCCGGTGCGGCGCACCACCGCCTCGTTCCAGCACTGGGCCACGCTCGCCCTCGCCGTCAGCATGGCCTCTTTCACTCCCCCCGGCTCGATGGCACGGCCGACCGCGGAGGGCGGCGCGAAGTAGAGCCCGACCTCTTCCCGAGGGCTCGGAGCCCCGCCACTGGTGGCGAAGTCGAAGAACACGCTCCGGCTGGAAGGCCAGGCCGTGCTCCCCAGCACTGCCTCGACGCAGCGCTCGGCCTCCGAGACGGCTGAGGGGAGCACCTCGACCCGCGGGCCGGGCACGTGGCGCACCACGAAGCGGGTGAGGGGCCGGAGTGCCCCGTGCGCAAGACACGCGCGCACCAGCGGCGCCGGGTCAGACAGGCCGCGCTCGGGCCCGAAGCGCGAAGGGGAGAGCAGGCGCACCCAAGCCAGCACCGCCCACCCATCGAGCGGTTGCCGAGGTGGGGCCAGCGTGAGCATGCCGGTGGGCTTCGAGGGAAAGGGGTAGGTGGTGGCGATTTCCCGAAGGCACCGCCCGGTGGAGTTCGACGCTCCCTCCTGGGCCTCGAACAGCACCTCACCAGCGCCCAGCCACGTCAGCTGCACTCGCTCGCGAGGGCTCGCATCTTCGGGCCAGCACACCGAGTAGAGCCCCGTGACCGGCACCGCCGGGACCTCGACGGGAACGTCACGGAAGCCCGCCCCACCCTGGGCCGTGACACTGGCGGTGCGACACCCGAGGGCCACGAGACACAGCGGAAGCCACCTTCGCATGGCCCGCGAGTGTGCCACGAAACGCTGGCACACCTCGAGGGCTCACCAGGCAAAGTGGGGAATGGAGACGACCCGCGGGTGCAGGGCCACCTCGCGACCGGAGTGATCGGTCGCCAGGTGCACCGCCATCGCCTGGGGAAAAGACACCGCGTAGTCATTCACGTGGGTGGGCTCGTTGTCGAAGGCGGCCAGGAGCGTGCCGCGCTTGGCGAGGAGCTGGTGCGTGTCTCGCTTGTAGGCGTCGTCGTCCTCGGCCAGCGTCGGCTTCATCAGCAGCGACACGCCGGTGGCCTGCGCGGGCAGTGGCATGCCGCACTTCGCGAGGCAACGCTCGGTGCCCGCCCGCATCTCCTCGTGGCGGCCGGTCACGTACAGCACCTGCACCTTGGTGCCCACCGCGGCATGGAGAAACCGGGGCGCGCCGACCACCTCGATGTCGTCCTGGCAGTACGCCGAGGTGAAGAACCGCTCGCCCCAGAACCGCTTGAGCGCCCGCGCGTGGTGCTCGTACTCGCCCTCCGACAGCCCGCAGGCCAACGCCGGGCCTTTGAGGGCCCAGCCGCTGTTGAAGTGCAATGGAAGGCACCGGGTCAGCGCCGAGACGCCGTGCTCGGCGCCATATTCGCGGACGATGCGGGCCTGCCGGGGCCGGTTGTCGAACACCGTGGAGTCCAAATCGAAGACCAGGAGCCCGCCGCCAGCCGCTCCTCGCGCCCGGTCCAGCACCTCCATCAACGTGCGAGTCCAATCAGGCGAGATCCGATGCGCGAAGTCAGTCATGCGAGCCCAGGGCCCATACCAGAAAAGTGCTCGGCACGTCTGGCGCCGTTGACGGCCGAGCCTGAGTGTGGGACGCGCCAGGGCCACCCGGAGGGCGCGTGCCGCAGAGCTCCATCTCGAGCATCGTGTCGCTGGGAGGCCTGCTGGGCGTCATCGCGCTGGTCCTCTGGCGGCTCCCGCGAGTCCCGCTGGGGCACACCCCGGCCTTCCTTCGGCGACGGTTCTTCAACTGGTTCCCGCTCGGCCTCACCTACGCGTTCCTGTACTTCGGGCGCTACAACCTGTCGGCGGTGCAACCCGAGCTCGAGAAGCTGGGTCTGCTCACCAAGCAGCAGTTCGGCGACATCGATGGGGTGGGTGCCGTGGTGTACGGGCTCGCGTTCCTCATCAACGGGCCGCTGACCGACCGCTGGGGAGGCCGGCGCACCATTCTCATCGCGGCCCTCGGTTCGGCGGGAGCCAACGCGCTGACCGGCCTGCTCTTCCACCGGGCGCTGACCGGTTCAGCGCCCCCCGACGCGCTCCGAACGCTGCTGCTCGCGACCAACGCGCTCAACATGTACTTCCAGAGCTTCGGCGCGGTCTCCATCGTGAAGGTGAACGCGCCCTGGTTCCACACCAAGGAGCGGGGTGTCCTGGGAGGCGTCTTCGGCATCCTCATCTCGCTCGGCCTGTACTTCGCCTACGACTGGACTCCCGCCCTGTTCCGCGCCATCGGCACGGTGCCCCCGCTGTTCTTCATTCCCGCGGCGGTGCTGGGCGTCTTCTTCGTCATCGACTTCTTCCTCATTCGCGACACGCCGGGAGACGCCGGCCACCGGGACTTCGACACCGGTGACGTGAGCTACGCCGAAGACGGGCCGAGCCCCTCGCTCGCCGCCATCGCGCGGCGCATGTTTTCCCAGCGCGTCATTTGGGTCATCGTCGCCATCGAGTTCTGCTCCGGCTTCCTCCGCCAGGCGGTGATGAAGTGGGGCCGCGCCTACGCCAAAGACGTGGGGGCGAGCCACGAGCTGGTGTTCGCCAACTGGGGCTGGGTCATCTGCGTCGCGGGCATTCTCGGGGGTGTCCTGGCCGGATTCATCTCGGATCACGTCTTCGGTTCCCGGAGAGGCCCGGTGGTCTCGGTGCTCTACGCCGGCCTGGTGCTCGGCGCCTGCGTGGCGCTGGCGGTGCTGGGCACCCCCGCCCTGGGCTGGACGGTGGTGGTCCTCAGCCTCTGCGTCATCGGGGTTCACGGAATGCTGTCGGGCACCGCCTCGGCCGACTTCGGCGGCAAGAAGGGCGCCGGCATGGCCACCGGCATCATCGACGGCTTCGTCTACCTGGGCACGGCGAGCCAGGCGTTCCTCTACGGTCGGGTGTTGCCCCGGGGAGACGCCGCCAAGGATCCCTCGAACTGGGTCAGCTGGCCCACCGCGATGATCCCCGTCGCCCTCCTCGGCCTCGTGCTGGCGCTGACCTTGTGGAACGCCCGGCCCAAGGGCACGGCGGCGACGTGAGCCGAGGGTCCTCAGGGGTGAGCCGCGCGGCGCAGAAACCGCGCCACCGCGAGCTCGGTCTTGGCATCTTGAATGTCGCCCACCTCGATGGCCTTCTCGAGCGACGCCAAGGTTCTCCACTGGAGCGTGCCGCCCTCCTCCAAGGGGCTCCCGTCGCCTTGGGGCGGCGCCCCGACCCGGCCAGTGACGTCGACCGCGGTGAGGAAGATCTTCTCGCTGATGATGCCCGGCGCCACGAAGAAGGGTGGCCCCAGGAGCACCACCTCGGCCGGAGCCACGCGGTATCCCGCCTCCTCGAGGACCTCTTCGGCGGCCCGGCTCCGAACGCCGTCTTCACCTTGATCGCTCGGCTCGAGCAACCCGGCCACGATCTCCTCGCAGAACAAGTGCGAGCGCCCATCAGGCACGGTCTGGGCCTTCAGTCGGCGGAAGTAGGCCGCGGGCCTGAGATTCTTGCGCGTGAGCAGCTCGAGCTCGGAGCCTTGGCCACGATGAACCAGCACCGCGACCGCGTCGAGCCTCGGTCGATCGATGACGTCGACCCGGTAGAGCGCCGAGGTGGTGCCATCACCGTGGCGGTTTCGAACTCTGAGGCGGCGAACGTGGAGAAACCCCTCGTCACACCGCCCAGTAGAAGTGAAATCATCTACAACTTCGAGATCCGTCACGATTTGGCCACCCATGCACGACTCGCTTTACCAGAGGCGAGAACCCTGCGTACGGTGCGGCGCCTTCGGTGAGTCACGACCTCATGCGCATCCGCCTTCCCCGTCTTCCGTCTCTTCGCTGGCTCTCGCTGGTCGCATTCTTGGCCGCCGCGTCGGTGCACCTGTCGTGCTTGCCCACGCTGGGGGGCGTCGACCTCGACCTCTCCGGTCAGCAAGTGCGGCTCACGCTGCTCCAGACCGCCGACATCCACTCGCGACTGTTGCCCTATGACTTCAACCCGCTGAAGACCGACGTCGATCTCGGCCTCATTCCCGAGGCAGGGCCGTTCGGCGGAGCCACCCGCCTCGCCTCGCTCCTCAAGCGGGAGCGCCTGCGGTCCGATCGGGTGCTCCACCTCGACTCGGGTGACTCGTTCCAGGGCGCGCCCATCTTCAACCTCAACCTGGGCGAGGTGGAATACAAGTTCCTCACCCTGGTGGGGGCCAACGCGGCGGTGATCGGCAACCACGAGTTCGACGCGGGCGCCGCCAACTTCACCAAGCAAGCCCGTGACGCGGCCCGCTTCCCGCTCCTGGCCGCCAACTACTACTGGGAGCTGTACGACACCGGCGTCAGCAACGAGACCCGCAAGTACACCCAGCCCTACACCACGATGAACGTGGGCGGCCTCAGGGTGGGCGTCATCGGCATCGCCAACATCAGCTCGATGAACTCCATCGTCGAGCGGGGCAACTCGGTGCAGGCCATTCCCCTGGAACAGAACGAGACGGCTCGCACCTACGTCGAGCTGCTCCGGCCGCAGGTCGATCTCATCATCGTGACCAGCCACGCGGGTCTGACCGAAGACCAAGACCTGGTCGAGGGCTACGAGGCCTACTACGAGTGGAGCGTCGCCAAGCCCTTCGCCGAGCGCACCGGGTCTCCCTGGGAGGTGCTCGAGTGGTTCGGCCCCGAGAACGCTCCTGGCTCCGTGGTGCGGGTGCGGATTCCCGGCGTCTCGGGCATCGACGTGATCCTCGGCGGTCACCTGCACGTGGTGCTCAACCCGCCTCAGGCCCTCACCGACCCCAGCGGGCGGAAGGTCATCTTGAGCCACGGCGGGGCCTTCTCGAAGTACCTCATTCGCCTCGACACGGTGGTGCAACTGCCGGCGGCGGGCGAAAGCCGCCTCGACGGCGCGGAAATCATCAGTCACGACTTCAAGGTCTTCCCCATCGACTCGGCGTGGTGCAGCGAGGGTCTCCACGATTACTACCGGAGCCAGTTTTGGAACCCCGGCGACTTCGCCGCGGACCCCAAGGTGAAAGCGGGGGTCGCCCAGTGCAAGCTCGAAGAAGATCTCCCCACCACGCAGTTGCTTCAGCCCTACATTCTCGACCTCAACGCCCGGCTCAACCTGGCCTCGATGTTCGCCTACGCGCCGACGGACATCGCGCGACGAAACAACTCCAGCGGTGGTGACTCGCCTCTGGGCAACATCGCCGCCGATTCCATGCGCCGCCGCCAGGGCGTGGAGGCCGAGGTGGCGATCACCAACTCGCTCGGCATCCGCGACAACCTCTACGCGGGGCCCCTGACCCAGGAGGCCATGTTCAACGTCTTTCCCTTCGAGAACACCATCAACGTGATGTTCCTCTCGGGGCGGGAGATGCAGGAGCTGTTCGACTTCATCACCGATCGCAGCGCCGATCGCGGCTGCACCTCGCAGGCCCAGGTGTCGGGAGTTCGGTTCCTGATGGACTGCGCCCAGACCCAGATGAACGCCCTGAGGCTCCCCTGTAGCCCGGCGAATGGCGCCGCCGAGTGCCCCACCGAGAACCGGGATGGCCGGGCGAGCTGGCAGTGCGTGGCTGACGACACCCTGGGGAGCGGCGGCCGCTGCTGGGCGCACACCGGCATCGACGTGAACATCAATGGAACGCCGCTCAACGAGACCGAGACCTACCGCATCGCGGTCAACGACTACATCGCCAAGGGCGGCTCGGGGTTCCTGGTGCTCAAGCGAAACACCACCCGGGTCGAAACCGGCATTCCGCTGCGCGACTCACTGGTGGGGTACATGCAGAACTTCTGCACCTGTGACGAGGTGCTGGCCGCCCGCACCGACACCTACGGCAACCTGGTGGGAGCCAAGGGCCAGCCGTGCGGCAA
This sequence comes from Myxococcales bacterium, assembly GCA_003153055.1. Next base: position 15,920 of record PMBV01000373.1, on the reverse strand, counting down.
CCGCGACGCCAAGGTCCTCTCTCGGTGGGTGGTGCCACAAGAAGAGCTCCGGTCTTGTGCTGCGGCCAACACCTTTCACCAGGCGCTCACCGCGGACCAGACGCCGTGCAGCTGCGCCGACGTGTTCCGCAAGAGCACTTCGGCCTGCGGCGGCGATGCGAGCTTCGACGCGCTCGCTGCCGCCTGCGTCGCCTCGCTGCCGGTCGGCCCCGCGCTGGGTCGCTGCGGTTGCCGCGACGCTCTCGCGGGGAAAACGGAGTGCGGGAACGTGACCCGCCCGGTGCGCGACTTCTGCGAGAACCCCACGGCGGTGCCAGTGGCCATGGGCGTCGAAGACGGGCGGATCTCCCGGAGGGTTCAGTGATGAGACGATGGCTCTGGGCGCTCGCCCCCACCCTCCTGTTGGGCTGCCCGAAGTTGCAGGAGGCGTCGGTCACCGGGCTGACGTCCTTCAAGATCGAGGTCAACGGCGTCTACACCGGGGCAGGGGCCACTCGCGCGCCGCTCGACGTGCTCAACCGGTGCGCGGCCGAGCACGGGGGCCAGGCCCAGGTTCCAGCCGAGCTCCGGGGCACGAAGGCCTGCAAGTTCGTCATTCCCCGAGGCGAGATTCAGCTCGACCTCACCGCGGTGGCGCTCGACGCGACTGGGCAGCCCATGCCGACCTTCGACACCTCGGTGAGCTTCCGCGTCGTCCCCGGCGATCTCTCAGGTGAGCCGAACTCCCGCTTTGCCACGGCCGATGGAGGCGTGGTGACCGCGACGGTGCGCTCGGTGCACCAGTACGGCGACGTGCGAGTGTGGGTGCAAGACGCGCCGCCAGAGCCGATCTACGACGGCGGCGTGGCGGTCGTCAGCGGGGCGGTCCGCGAGCCCGCCAAGCGTACCTTCGCCGCCGGCGCCTCCCGGGTGCTTTACTTCGACGACCAGACGCTCCAGTCGCTGCAAGTGCCCGAGGGCATGGACAACCGGAGTTCACCCTTCGTGGGCGACTTCGTGGCGGTGGGCAAGAACCCCGAGTCGGGCGAAGTGTTGCTCCAGTCGTGCCCCGATGACCCGGCTCGCGACGGGAAGCCGGCGATGATGGTGGTGACCGGCCTCGACCCGTCGGGCTTCTACGTCACTGACCTCTCGGCCTGCCGCCTGGTCGACCCGACGGTCGACTCACATCAGGCGCCTGAGCCGCTCGAGCGGTGCCTCGTGACTGGCGAAGACGGGGGCCTCGGCGAGGCCGATGGAGGAGTGGGGAGCTGTGAGATTTCCCAGCGCGCCTGCCACGCCCGCACCGAGTGCAAGCGCTACCTGCCCGGCACCTACGCCTCGATCTTCGTCTACAACTACAGCTTCCCCGACGGGCTGTACCAGGGCGACCTGCTGTTCACGCTGTCAGGCTCCATCCAAGAATTCACCTCGACCACCCAGATGACGTTCCCCGCGTGGAGCGTCGCCGAGCACGTGCACACGCTCCCGGTCTCGGAGTGGAACAAGTGGCTCTCGCACGTGCCCCCGGTGCCGGTCTCGTACCGCACCTGCGGCATGGACGACGTGGCGGCGCCGTACCTCACCGACCAGCTCTGCGGTCACTCCAAGCGAGACCTGAAGATGGAGAGCCTCGAGTCGACCCTGGTGAAGATCAAGAACGCGCGGCTGCCCAATCAATTGACCAACTGCGACTTCAACGGAGACGGCACGGTGCCGTACTTCTGCGAGCAACCCGACTCCAACGGCGTCTACGTCTGGGGGAGCTGCGCCTTCGGGCAGGTCGAGCCCGCCAACGACACCCAGGAGCGCGAGTGCCACCAGGCCTGCGCGCTCGCCACCGGCGTGCACGCGGGCAAGGTCTGCTCCGAGGCGGCCACCTACCAGGGCTTCGGCCAGTACGTGGTCGAGCTGGGCATGCCCGGCCTCGCGTCGGCGGGCCTCGACGACAGCATCGCCGAGCGATTCCAGGTGCTCTCGGTGCCCGCGCTCCCCCTCGATGGAGGCGTGGCCACGCCGACGCGGGCCCTCCCCTTTTCCCCCAAGGACGAGGTGGCCATCGCCTGCACCGGCGACGTTCGCTACCACGCGGGGTCGCCCAACCAGACCGTCGACTCGACCGACCCAGTGGCGCGGGCCAACACCGCGGTGCCGTTGACCCTGGGCGACCAGGCGACCACGGTGGCCCTGCTCTCGACCGGTGAAGCGGCGACCTGCTCGGTGGGCCTCAACGTGCACAGCCGCCTCAACCTCATCACCAAGGACGCGGTGCCGCAGCTCAACATCGACTGCCGGGTCGACGCCACCGACGCCGACGCGACCGCCCAGTGCCGGGCGCTGCAGGCCGCCACCTTCGACATCATCGGCCACCTGCGGCACATTCAGCCGGCTCGGCCTCGCTGGGCCATCGTGCCCCGCACCGCCGACGATCTCTGTTGTCACCCCGGCCCAGGGCTCGACTGCCCCAAGCCCATCAAGACCTGTCAGTAACTCCATTGAGGAAGCGGGGTGTCCTTCACGGAGCCCCGGAGAGAGGGAATGTGAGAGTCAGCACAACGACGGCCCTGGTGGGGCTCCTGGCGACCAAGGCGCTGGCGGGAGACTTCATCGACACCCGCGTCACCTTCGCGGTGGCCAACTCGAACGTCTTCGCCAAGCCGGGCGAGACGACCCCGAGCGAGCCTGGCACCGGCTTCGGCGCCGGCCGACAGAACACGCAGTTCTACGACAACTTCAACAC
>PMBV01000373.1:0-13175 GCA_003153055.1 Myxococcales bacterium | reverse complement strand
GACCGCTTCCGCCTCGGCTACGCGTGGAAGGTGTCATGGGGCGGCGACTCGGCGTTCACCTACAACCAGGGCGGTGGCGCCTTCCTGACCTCCTCGGGGCTCAGGCCCGCCGCCGCGCCGGGCGCCAAGCTGCAGGTCACCCGCGATCGCTGGTACGCCTTTCTGGGGGCCAAGACGGGGCTCTTGCTCAACAACCTCTCGAACGTGCAGGAGCGCCAGTACGGCGGCCTGGCGGGCGTCGGCATCGCGCTCATCCCCAACCAGCTCCGCTTCGAGATGAACGGCGGCTATTTTCAGCGAGGCATCGCCCCGTCGCTGGCCCAGCAAGGCATTCGGGCGCCGATCAACCTCCTCGGCGGGTCGGCCCAGCTCTCGTTCTTCTCCGACGAGATCCTCCCCTCCATCGACCTGCGCCTGTACAAGAATGACCCCGAGGTCTCCAACCGCTTCTTCGTGCCCGAGAAGTACCCCGGCGGCCTGACCTACCAGCTCTCCCTCGAGGGCACGCTCCTCGGCCAGACCCTCGTCGACCCCGATCGCTTCGCCGCGACCAAGCTGCAGAAGGCCTGGGCCCTGGCGCTCCAGGCTCGCTTCAAGCTCGACACCTGGCGCTTCTCGGTGCTGGGGCAGGCTCGCTCGCTGTCCTTCATTCAGCTCGACGTGCCCGGCTTCCCTCCCTACACCGACTTCGCCTCGGGGAGCGTGGTGCGCCCCGAGCTGTGGGCGTCCCTGGGCGCCGACCGCTTCTTCGCCAGCGCCCACTTGACAGTCGGCGTGGTGGCGGGCGTGCAGTCGCCCTCGTCGATCACCGCCCCGCGCCTCGACCTGGGAGGCACCAACCCTCCCGCGGGCCTCACCGGGCCCCGCACCGTCGTCATCCGCGACGTCAACCTCCCGTCGATCCTCCCGGCGGGCGAGTCGGTGTTGCCCATCGTCTCAGTGAAGGGCACCTTCAAGCTCGACCTCAGCGAGTACTTCGCGGCCATCGGTGAGGTCTTCTACAACTGGGACGCCAACCGGACGACCTTCCTCGACTCCACCGCCTCCATCGCGGTGCCAGCCTTCGAGCGACCCCACCAGCTCGGCTTCAACCTGGTCCTCCAGGCGCGGTACTGACCCAAGGCGCGGCCTCCGAGCCAGTGTCAGGCTGAGCTGGCTCGGCGCGTCGCATGTTCTTGCCCCGTCGAGGGGCACCGCGTATAAAAAGCCACGTTCGGCGCCATAGCCAAGCTGGTAAGGCAAGGGTCTGCAAAACCCTCATCCCCGGTTCGAGTCCGGGTGGCGCCTCTCTTTCAGGTCGAAGCACGGAGGTGGCCTTGAGCGCCGCTGTCAAGGCCACGCCCTTCCTCCTCGCGACGCTGGTCTGTGCCCAGGCCAGCAGCGCCCAGCCCCCAGACACGCTTGCGTTGCCCCCTCCTCCCGAAGGCGTGGTCACCCGTCGCCTCGACTTCAGGGGTGGCTCGCCCCTCGTACCGGTGCGGCTGATGGAGGGGCACACCGAGGTGACGCTGTCATCGAAGGGGCGCCTCCGATTCAGGCTGTCGGGGCCGAGTGAGCGGGTGGTCGAGGGGTCGCCCAAGTCGGAGTGGCGGATCCGCCGGGTGTCGGGGACCGCGGCGACTGTGCAGGCCCGCATCCAGCTGGCCGAGCTGCCCTTCAACGACAAGGGCGGGCTGGCCCAGGCGAAGACCGAGTGGGTAGACCGGGGCCTCAAGGTGAAGGCGACCATCGTCGGTGGCGTCTACGGCATCTCGGGGAAGGTCATCGACAATCGCCGCTACGTGCTGGTGGTCGATCAGCCCCCTGCCCCGCCTCCCACGCTGGCCGGGCAGCAGGCCGAGATCCTCACTCGCTACGAGGTGCGCACCTCGCTCGTCGAAGAAGTCCGCGCCGAGGCCCGCATCGAGCTCGAGCTCGTCGACCCACGGGGCGAGGTGCAGGGCGCGGCCGATCGCGTGGTCGCCGACACCACCGATGGAGCCCCCGTGGAGGTGCGACGAGTGGAGTACGGCGTCGGCTACGACTTCCACAACTTCGAGGATCGAAGCTTCAGGGGTTCGCTGCTGTTGACCGCCGACCGAGCCGGCAAGCTGGCCGTCATCAACCAGGTCGACCTCGAGGATCTGTTGAAGGGCCTGGTACCCTCGGAGATCTTCTCCAGGGCCCACCCCGAGGCGCTCAAGGCCCAGGCCGTCACCGCCAGGGGCGAAGTGCTGGCGAAGATCGGCCTCAAGCACCTGGCCGACCCCTACCTGCTGTGCTCCGAGCAGCACTGCGCCGTCTACAAGGGCGTGGGGGGCGAAGCGCCCTCGACCAACGCGGCGGTGGAGGCCACGCACGGGGAGGCCGTATTCGATGGCGAGGGCCAGCTGGTCGACTCGGTGTACAGCGCCATGTGCGGCGGCCACACCGAGGACAACGACGCCGTGTGGGGTGGCGTGCCCAACCCCTCGCTGCGCGGTCGCCCCGATCTCATGCCTGAGCAAGCGCTCGCGGTGACGCCCAACGAGCTCAAGGCCTTCCTCTCCGCGGACGCTGGGTGGCCATGCCGGGTGTCGTCGTTCTCGCAGGCCTCCAAGTTCCGCTGGGAGCGACGCCTGTCGGCCAAGGAGGTCGACGACAAGCTCGCCGACCTGAAGGTGGGCCATGTCATGGCGATGACCGTGACCGAGCGGGGGGTTTCTGGCCGCGCGCGGCTCCTGCAGATCTCCGGCGACGCTGGCGCATCGGCCATCAGGGGAGAGCTGGCGATTCGCCGGGCCTTCGGCATGCTCAACAGCGCGATGTTCGTGCTGTCGGTGGAGCGCGATGCCAGGGGCCGCCCGACGAGCTGGGTCTTCACCGGAGGCGGCTGGGGCCACGGCGTCGGGCTCTGCCAGACCGGCGCCATCGGGCGAGCCGAGGCGGGGCAGACCTACCGGCAGATCCTCGAGCACTACTTCAATGGGGCCCTTGTCGCCCGCATCTACTGACTTCTCTCATTTATTCCGGATACTTCGGGGCGTGCGCGGGGGACTCCGGGTGACTATGATGGGGCCTGGTGATCCTGTATCCCCAGAAGGACCGCCCCTCGCGAGATCAGGTACGCATCGGGTGGGCCATCGTCTTGGCGCTCGTGGCGCATGTCGTCATGCTGGGGGCGATGGTGCTGTCGTCGCGGCTCGGAGGTGAGCCTGAGCGGCGGTGGAGCGCCCGATCAAACTCCAAGGCCGTGGTGCTGCGAGGACTCAGCGCTGAGCAGTGGAGCAAGAACCGCGGAGAGTCGACGGCGCGGTTCAAGGACGAGCGGAAGATCATCGCCAAGAATCGCGAAGAAAAGAAGGAGCCGAAGGAGCGCGAGCTGGTGCCGAAGGGGCAGATCGTCGACGTGGCGCCCGGCAATGGCGAGGTCGACCCCAACGCGAAGTTCATCGCCGAGACGAGCAACAAGACCCAGAAGGAGACCCGAGCCAAGGAGCAGACGGCCTTCTACAGGAACGCCATGCCACGGCACACCTCCAGTCAGCCCATCGAAGGCAACGGCCAAGACGCCGCCGAGCGCGCCCAGCAGAAGGGCAATTCGGGGCTGGGCGCCGACGACCGGCCGCTGCGCACCGCCACGCCCAAGATGGCGATGGAGATCCCCGACGCCCAACGCCGCCAGGAGATCGCCCTCAAGGTGCACGCGACCCCGGGCCCGGGCGTGGCCGTGGCGAACCAGGCCGAGACGATGGACATCAAGGGCAACTCCAAGCGCCTGAACCTGCAGCGCGGTACCCCCGACGACGGCGAAGAAGCCTCCGCGGGGAGGGCCGGCCAGCCGGGCGCGGTGAGTCTGCTCCCGTCTCCCGCGGTGCTCGACAAGGTGTCGGGGGCGGCGGCCAACGATCACCTGCAAGACGTCGCCGAGGGCGAGGGCACCTACCTCAACACTCGGGAGTGGCGCTTCGCCAGCTTCTTCAACCGGGTGAAGCAGAGCGTCGGCCAGCAGTGGAGCCCGCAGGACCAGCTTCGGCTGAGGGACCCGACCGGCAACATCTACAGCGGCCGCGACCGCTACACCCTGCTCACGGTGACGCTCGATCACTCCGGGCACCTCAAGGACGCCTTCGTCGAGAAGTCCAGCGGGGTCGACTTCCTCGATCTCGAAGCCGTCAAAGCCTTCGAGCGCGCTCAGCCCTTTCCCAACCCGCCTCCGGGGCTCCTGGCGAGCGACGAGACGATTCGCTTCCAATTTGGCTTCTTCCTCGAGCTCACCGGGCGGCCCGGGCTGAGGCTGTTCCGCTCGACCGAGTGACCCCTTGGGCCTCACTCGGGAACGGGCGTCCCCGAGGGGAACCTGAGCTCGAAGGTCGTGCCCTTGCCGACCCTCGTCTTGCAGATCACCGAGCCGCCGTGCTCCTTGGCGATCTTCCGCACCATGGCCAGACCAAGCCCCGTGCCGTTGACCTTGCCCGCGGAGACGAAGGACTCGAACAGCTTATCGGCGATCTCGGTGGGAATGCCGGGGCCGTTGTCCGAGGCGCGGAAGACCAAGTCGTCGTCCTCTCGGCTGACCGCCAGGGTGAACCGGCCTCCGTCGGGCATCGCCTCGATGGCGTTGCGGGCGAGGTTGAAGATGGCCCGCTTGAGCTTGTTTTCGTCGAAGCGGGCGGTGGCCGAGTACTCGACCTGCACCTTGAGATCGACCTTGGACGACGCGAACTGGTGCAACAGCTGCTCGGAGACCTCGCGCATGAAGTTGTGGAGGTACACCTTGCGAATGAGCACGGTGCGCTCACCCCGCGCGAAGGCCAGGGTCTCCTGCTGCATGGCGTGAATGAGCTGGAGCTGGGCGACGATGGACCTCGACATCTCGTCGCGGGCCGACCGGTCGTCCTCGGTGACCATGATCTCGGCGTACCCCGAGATGACGGTCAGGGGCGTCCTGAGGTCGTGCAGCACACCCGACAGCATCTGGCCCACGGTGGCCAGCCGGGCCTTTCGCTCGCGCTCCTCGCGGGTCTGGCGATCATCGAGCGCGCGGCCGATCTGCCCGGCGAGCAACACGGCGAGCTTCTCGTCTGACTCTGAGAAGCCCCCCTCGCGGTTGAGCAGCTCGAGCGCCCCCAGGGTGCGGTGCTCGGCGTGAATGGGCACGCACAGCACCGCGTCGACCTCGATGCCCAGCTTCTTGGCCAGCGCCTTGTCGTGGTGGCTGGAGTCCTCCGCGTGGCGAACCCGCACCACCTGCCCGCTCGAGGCCACGTAGCCCGCGATGCCCTGCCCCGCGTCGATGCGCATCGACAGCTTCGCCTCGCTCTGGTTCCCCCGGGCCGTGCGGAAGTACAGGCTCTCGCGCTCTTCTTCGACCAACAGCACGCTGCCCGCTGGGGCCAGGCTCGCTCCCATCGCCTGCTGGAGGATTCGGTCGATCAGATCTGCCTGGCCCTCGCTCTCGGAGATCGCCCGTTCGATCTCGTACAGGGCGTCGAGCTCGCGCACCCGCTGGGTCAAGGCCTCCCGGTGCTTCTTGAGATCCTCGAGCAGCAGCACGTTGTCCATCACCGCGGCGATCTGCAGGGCGATGCCCTCGACCAAGGCGCGATCGTCTACCGTGAAGGCGTCGACCCGGCGATCGAGCACCTGCACGACTCCCCGCACCTTGCCCCCCACGTGCTTGAGCGGGGTGGCGATGATCGATCGCGTCTTGAACCCCGAGCGACGGTCGACCTCGGGGTTGAAGCGGCTGTCGTCGTAGGCATTGCCCACCACCACCGTCTTGCCGTGACGAAAGACGTGCCCCGCCACGCCGCGATCGACCGGCACCCGCAGCTCCTTGAGGGTCGAGCCCTTGAGCACCCTCGACCACAGCTCGTTGGTGTCGGCGTCGTACATGAACAGCGTCGCGGCCTCGGCGTTGAGCAGGCTGGTCAGTCGATCCATCACCGTGCGCAGCAGTTGATCGATGTCGCGGGCGGAGGAGATCTCCGAGCCGACCTCGACCATCGCGGCGAACCGCTCGGCCTGACGCGAGACGGCGTGCTCGAGCTCGTTGAGCTTGGCGGCCAGGCCGCTGACCAGACTGCCGGGATCCGTTCGAGTCGTTCCGCGTGACATGCGTTGACCTCTTCGAGAAATCAGTGCGCTTCGGCCCACGAGTGCCCGACGCCGACATCCACCACCAGCGGCACCACCAGCTCGGCCGCGCTCGACATGACCTCTTTGGCCAGCTCGGCCAGGCGAGGCGCGCCCTCGGCGCTCACCTCGAAGAGGAGCTCGTCATGCACCTGCAACAGCATCCGCGCACCCGGAGCCTCTCGACCCAGGCGGCGATCGAGCGCCAGCATCGCCCGCTTCACCAGGTCGGCGGCCGTCCCCTGGATCGGCATGTTGATCGCCGCCCGCTCCGCCGCCATCGACACGCTGCGGTTCTTCGAGACGAGATCGGGCATGGAGCGGCGACGGCCGAAGAGGCTCTCGACGTAGCCGGTTCGCCGGGCCCGCTCCAGGGTCTCGGTGACATACCGGGCAATGCCGCTGAACCGTTCGAAGTATCGATCGATGATGGCCCTGGCCTCGTCCAGCGGCAGGTTCAGCCGCGTGGCCAGGCCGTGGGCCGAGAGCCCATAGGCGATGCCGTAGTTGACCATCTTCGCCACCCGTCGCTGCTCGGGCGTGACCGCCGACTCAGCCACCTGAAACACCTCGGCCGCGGTGCGGGCGTGCACATCGGCGGCGTCGGCGAAGGCGGCGATGAGGCCCTCGTCGCGGCTGATGTGGGCGAGGATCCGCAGCTCCACCTGGCTGTAGTCGGCCGACACCAGAACCAGCCCGGGGCCCGCCACGAAGGCCCGGCGAATCTTCTGGCCCAGCGGGGTGCGCACGGGAATGTTCTGGAGGTTCGGATCGGAAGACGTCAGCCGCCCAGTGGCAGCCTGGGCCTGATGCAGCGTGGTGCGGATGCGCCCGTCGGGGCCGAGCAACGTCGGCAGCGTGTCGAGGTAGGTGCTCTTCAGCTTGGCGACGTTGCGGTATTCGATGATGGCCCTGGGCAGCTCGTGCTGCTCGGCCAGCTTCTCGAGCACCTCGTGATCCGTCGAGGGGCCGGTCTTGTTCTTCTTGAGGATCGGCAGCTTGAGCTCGTCGTACAGCACCTGGGCCAGCTGCGCCGGCGAGCCGACGTTGAGCTCGTGGCCAGCCAGCCGGTACACCTCGCCGAGCAGCGATGTGACCAGCCCATCGACCTCTCGCGAGACCTCGGCCAGCGCGGAGAGATCGATGAGCACCCCGGCCCGCTCCATGCGGGCCAACACCGGCACCAGAGGGAACTCCAGCTCGCGAGCCAATGGCGCCAGGCCCAGTGTCTCGGCCTCGAGCCACAGCCCGTCGGCGATGCGCTCGATCGCGTCGGCGGCCGCGCCGAACATCGAGGCTCGGCGCTCGATGGGCACCTCTCCCAAGGCCGCCCGGCCCCGGCCCTTGAGCCCGTCGGGCCAGGGAGGAAGCTCGGCGCGGAGCCGCTCGCGGGCGAGGTCGGCCAGCTCGTGCTCCTTTCGCGACGGGTTGAGGAGGTACGACAACAGCTCGATGTCGGTGCCCACCGCCACCTCGCCGCAGCCCACCGTCGAGAGGAGGTGCAGCAGGGCCTTGCCATCGTGGGTGATGACCTCGAGCCCTGGCCTCGACAGGAGCCCCGCGAGCACGGGGAGCGCCTCCGGCCCCAGCGATGGAACGTCGAGGTACGCGCACACCCCCGTCGCCGCCAGCCCCAGCCCCTCGAGCGTGGCCGAGTGAGGAGAGCCTTGGTACGCCGGGGCGAGGGTGAGGCGCGTCACCGGGGCGAGCTGGGCGGCCAAGGCCTCGAGGCCGGCGCGATCGACGATGAGCACCGCCTCCTGCCGCAGCGGGGTCGGCTTGGCCGCCGGCATCTCGTTGACGAGCCGGAAGAACTCGAGCTCGGTGAACAAGGCGCGCGCCTCGGCGTCGTGAATGGGGCGGCGCTCGAGGCCTCGGGGATCGGCCTCGAGGGGGAGATCATGCCGGAAGCTGACCAGCGCCAGGGCCCGCTCGAGCTGAGCGGCGTGCTCCTTCAGCGCCTGGCGGATCTTCGGCTTCACCACCTCATCGACCCGCGAGAGGAGCGCCCCCACCGAGCCAAACTGTTTGAGCAGCTCCACCGCCGTCTTGGGGCCGACACCCGGCACCTTGGGAATGTTGTCGATCGCGTCGCCCACCAGCGCCTGGTAGTCGCGCATCTGCGCGGGGCCGATGCCGAACCGTTCGAGCGCGTCGGCCTCGCCGATGGGCTTGTCCTTCATGGGGTCGAAGATCCGAACCCCGGGAGCGAGGAGCTGCAAGAAGTCCTTGTCTGAGGTGACGATCTCCACGTCGAGCCCCTGCGCCCTCGCTCGGTCGACCATGGTGGCGATGACGTCGTCGGCCTCCCACCCTTGAACCTCGAGGAGAGGCAGGTTGAGCACCTCGGCCATTCTGCGAATGAGCCCGAACTGCTTTACCAGGTCGTCCGGCGGCGCTGACCGGTTGGCCTTGTAGTTGGGGTCGATGGCGAGACGGCCCTGGCGGCTGTCTTTGTCGAAGCAGAGGGCCACGTGGCTCGGCTGGCGCTCCCGGAGGAGCTTGAGGAGCATGCGGGTGAAGCCCAGCACCGCGTGGGTCGGTACGCCCTTCGACGTCGTGAGCGGGGGCAGCGCGTGGTAGGCGCGAAAGATGAAGCCGGAGGCGTCCACCAGGATGAGGGTGGGGGCCGGAGGCGGCTCGACGGGCTCGGGCGGTGGCGCCACCGGAGCCTCGGAGCGTTGCGCTGGAGGAGTGTCGAAGGAGAACAGCTCTTGCTGCCGCGCGGCCATGGAGAACGAGGTAGCAGGCGGCGGAGGAGGTGTCACTGAAGGTCGACACCTCCGTCCCTGATGGACCGCGGCCTCATCGCGACTCCGGGGTACAGCCGAGCTCGTCGGCCTTGGCCTCGGCCTGCTTCTGGTAGCCGTCGCCATCCACCGCGAAGTCGATGACCTGCTTGAGCTGGACGCAGGTGCCGGCCTGGCGCATCGCCTCCTGTGCCCTCGAGGTGCAGACGTTGGTCAGGGCGCGCAGCAGGTCGATGTTGCTGCGGCTAAAGGAGAGCCCCAGCTTCCAGTGGCGGCAGGCCTGACGGAAGTCGTTTCGGTCGGCCGAGGTCTTCCCCCGGGTGTAGCAGACGGTCGCCATCTGCTCGGTGATCATGCGCCGGAGGTACGAGGCCCGCCGCTCGAGCTCTCGGCGCTTCTCGTCGTCGCTGGCGGTGGGGGCCCTTTCGCCGAGGATCAGCCGCTCATCGACGGCCAGGGCCTGGCGGAAGGGAATCGCCGCCCTCTCTGGCCGCTCGTTGGCGAGCTCGGCCGAGCCACTCTGAAACAGGTTCTGGGCCTGGGCGATGTCCTGGAGGAGCGCCTTGGCGCGATCATGCTCCGAGGCCCGGCTCATGGTCTCGAGGATCTTGTGGAGCGGGAGCTGAGCCTCGTTCTCCTTGCCCTTGAAGTAGAGAAACAGCGCATCGCCCATGTCGTTCGAGTGAAACCGATCTCTGAAGTCCTTCAGGATCGCCTCGTCGGGGCTCTTCGGTTTCGGGGGCGGGCGAAAGGCGCGAATGGACGGGCACAGCCACATCGGCTCGCCGGGCTTGAGTCGCTCTCGCGCCTTGAGGAAGTCGAGGTACAGCGGGTTCGCCGGCCGCCAGTCACCCCGGCCGAGGTGCCCATCGAGCCTGAGCACCTGCCCCGGAGGCGGCAACAGCTCGGTCGGGTCCATCACCTGGCAGGCGAGCCGCATGTAGACCTCGCAGCGGCGGTAGGCGTTCTCCCACTTCCCGTTGCTCGAGTAGTCCTTGCACTCCCGCCCCGCCTGGGCCTTCAGCTCCTCGACCGGGGCCTTCGCCGCGTCGAGAGCCCTCAGGTAGTACGTGGGGCAGTCTCGCTCGTTGGCCCCCACCTTGGCGTAGGCCTCGACCGCGTCTTCCAGGCGGCCCACTCCGACGAGGTCCTTGCCGCGCTGGAGATTGTCTTCACAGGTCTTCTCGGTCTGAATTCGCCTCACGAGCGCGTTGGCGTCGGCGTGGATCGGCTCGAGCTCGATGATCTTCTCGCAGGCCACCTTGGCCCGGGCCCAGTCGGGCTTGCCCAGCTCGGGTGACGAGTAGGTTCGGCACTCGGTCAACAGGGCCTCGATCTGCGTCTCTGGGTCGGGCTCCGGCGGCGCGAGGCTGGGCTTGGGGGCGCTGTCGCCTCCCACCGCGAGCTTCACTATCACCAACACGAGGAGGAGCCCGCCGACGGCTCCACCGACGATCATCAGCCGCTTCTTCGACCCGGCGCGCGGCTCCACTGGGCCCTCGGCGCGGCGCACCAGCTCGGCCTCCCGCCCGTCGCCCCGGCGCCTCGGCCCGCTCCCTCGGGCCAGCGCGCGGGCCGGAGCCCCCGCGTTTTCGAACATCAGCGATACCACCCCCAGCTGAATGACGTCACCGGGAGCCAACCGGGCGCCCTCGGCGATGGGCCCGCCGTTCACGGTGGTACCGTTGGCGCTCCCGAGATCGCGGAGCAGCACGCCATCGTCTGAGACCTCGAGCTCGGCATGCCGACGGCTGACCGAGTCGTCGTCCAGCACGATGTCGTTGTCCCCCACCCGGCCGAGGTTCATCGTGCCCGAGAGCGCGAAGATCTTCCCTTCGAGGGGGCCGTCGATGCCGCGGAGCTGGGGCCCTGACGCGCGCCGGGGTGAAGGTCTCCGCGCCAGGGCCTCGCCACCGCTGGGCTTGATGGCGGCGATCACCTTGGTCTTGCGAGGCGCGGGCTGAGCCTTCTGGCTTGAGGGCGTGCTGGGGGCGCGGTCTCGAGGCGCGGCCGGGCGTGGGCGCTTCGAGCTCCCGCTGGCCCGCTTGGGCGAGGCGCTCGCCTTCACCGAGAGCTCGTAGTCGCCGATCTGCACCTGGTTGTCGGGACCCAACGGGAACGGGCCACCCTCGATGCGCTCGCCATCGACCCAGGTGCCGTTGGCCGATTCGACGTCTTCGACATGCACGTGCCCAGCCTCGATGAAGAACCGGGCGTGCCGCCGCGACACCCCGCCCTCCGAGAGGATGAGATCGTTCCCTTCGGCGCGACCGACCGTGAGGGAGTCGGTGAGCTCCACCTCCTCCTCGGTGCCATCGGGGTGGCGAATGACGAGCGTCGCCATCAGGGCTCAGTCCTCTCGGAAGATGCCCATGTTGACGGGCATCCCACGGCGTTGGAGGTCGTCATAGAAGCGGGGCACGAAGCCGGTGGCCACGTAGCGCCCCCGCACCCGGCCGTCTTCGGTGAAGCCCTCTTGCTTGAAATAGAAGATGTCCTGGAGGGTGACGATGTCGACCTCCATGCCCGACACCTCGGTGATGTACGACACCTTGCGCGTGCCGTCATGGAAGCGGGTCTGCTGCACGATGATGTGGACCGCGGAGGCGATCTGCTCGCGGATCGCCTTCACCGGCAGGTCCATTCCGGCCATCAGGACCAGAGTCTCGAGGCGAGCCAGCGCATCACGCGGCGTGTTGGCGTGGAGCGTGGTGAGCGAGCCATCGTGGCCGGTGTTCATCGCCTGAAGCATGTCGAGGGCCTCGCCCGAGCGGCATTCTCCCACCACGATGCGATCGGGCCGCATGCGCAGGCAGTTCTTCACCAGATCGCGAATGGTGATCGAACCTTTGCCCTCGAGGTTCGGCGGCCGCGACTCGAGCTGCACCCAGTGATCCTGGTGGAGCTGGAGCTCGGCGGCGTCTTCCACGGTGATGATGCGCTCGTCTTCGGGAATGAACGAGCTGATGATGTTGAGCAGCGTCGTCTTGCCCGAGCCGGTGCCGCCCGAGATGACCGTGTTCTTGTGCGCCTTGACGCACATCTCGAGGAACTCGGCCATCTGCGGAGTGAGCGACTTGTATTTGATGAGGTCGGACACCTCGAGCTTGTCGCGCTTGAATTTGCGAATGGTGATGGTGGGCCCCTTGAGGGCCAGGGGCGGAATGATGGCGTTGACCCGGGAGCCGTCCTTGAGCCGGGCGTCGACCAGTGGGCTCGACTCGTCAATGCGCCGGCCGATGGGAGCCACGATGCGCTCGATCACCCCGAGCACGGCCTGGTTCGACGAGAAGATCTTCTCCGAGAGAATGAGCTTGCCCTTGCGCTCGATGTAGATCTGGTTGGCGTGGTTCACCATGATCTCGCTGATTTCGTCGTCAGCGAGGAAGGCCTCCAGCGGCCCCAGCCCGAGCGCCTCGTTGAGCACGTCGACCAAGAGCATCTCGCGGTCGATGGTCGGAGGGATTTCTCCGTCGCCCTCCATCTGCTCGAGGATGTCGCGAATGGCCTTCTCGGTGCGGCGCCACAGCTCCTCGTCGCCCAGCCGGTCCATGTCGAGGCGGCGGAGATCGAGGTACTCGATCAGCCGGTCGTGGATGTCTTTCTGCAGGTTGGCGTAGGCCTCGACGCGAGGGTCGACGTGCTTGTCGCGCCGACGGATCGCCGCCTGGAGCGACGCCGGCATGTGCCTCTTGGGCTCCGGCGCGTCTGTGTGGTCGACCGCCTCCTCCTCTTCATCGGGCGGAGGCTCGGCGTCTTCTTCGGGCGCCTCGTCGCCCTCGCCGGCCTCCTCCTGGTATTCCTCGTCGTCAGGGGAGTCGTCGTAGGCCGCCTCTTCGTCGCCAGCGCCTTCCTCGTCTTCGGGTGGCGCCTCGACGTTGATGATGTAGTCGCCGATGTAGATCTTGTCGGTCGGCCGCACGACCATCGGCGCGGCGATCTTCTTGCCGTTGACGAACGTGCNNGTGGTGCTTGGAGACGTTGCCCTTGGCGAGGACGAGGTCATTCCCCCCCAGGCGACCGATGGTCACCTCGGGCTTCTCGAACGTCAGCTCTTGAGTGTCACCGCCCTTCTCGGCGAGGGTGATGAGAAACATGTTCACAGTCTAGCACGACGCAAGCTATCGATTTGCGAAGAGAAACCGGCGATCGGACTCAGTCGAAGATCCCGAAGGTGACCTGGTCTTTGGCCTGTTTGAAACGGGTCTTCATCTCGTCGATGATGGTTCGGATCTTGTCCGTGTCGGGGTTCACGATGCGAGGCGTGACGAAGATGACCAGCTCGCGTTTGGTGACGTCGAAAGCGCGGTTCTTGAAGAG
This sequence comes from Myxococcales bacterium, assembly GCA_003153055.1. The sequence continues at coordinate 9 of PMBV01000373.1, read as the reverse complement.
CTCGCCGAT
>PMBV01000416.1 GCA_003153055.1 Myxococcales bacterium | reverse complement strand
CGCCACGCGGCCGTCCGCCCGGACATAAGTCATGTCCACTGCGGCCGAGAGGTGCCTCAGGCTCAGCCCCTGCCCCAACCTCCCCCATCACCCGAACTTGAACAACACCCCGTGCCCACCCCGTGGGTATTCCCACACCACATTCTCAGTGCAGACGACCCGGCACGTCCCACATTCCATGCACCCATCAGTGGTCAAGACCACGGCCTTGTCCGCCTCCGCCCGGTAGCAGCCCGCCGGGCACACGAACGTGCACGGCTGGTCCTTGCAGGTCACGCACGCCTCGGGCTTCTTGATTGAAATGTGCGGGTGGCCGTGGTCGACCTTGTATCGATTCTGAAACAGCTTGTCCTCGACGTTGACCACGATGCTTCCGTTGACTGGCGCGCTCATCGAATGGCCCTCCACACCTTGAATGCATCGCCGAACAGGCCCATCAGCGAACGCTTCTTCTTGAAGTCACTCATCAACGCTCGCTCCCTCGTCTTCTTGTCGACTCCGTCCACGGTGAGGAGCGCCTTGGCCGTCTGGTTGATGAGCCCCGGGTAGACGCTGAAGAACTGGGGGTTGTGGTCGAAGAGGTTGGGGAGGTCGCGGTACTTGTGCAGGTCCTTCATCACGTAGGACTGCTCGACCTTCTTTCGGTACGCCTTGAGCGTCTTCTCGGTCATCGGCGCGCCGGCCTTCTTCGCCTCGATGACGGTCTCGGCGGCCAGCTGCCCGGTGGTCATCGCCTGGTTCGAGCCCTCGCGGTGGACCGAGTTGACGAAGCCGCCCGAATCGCCAGCGATGAGCCAGCCGTTGCCGTGCACCTTCGGCACCGCGTAGTAGCCACCTTCGGGAATGAGGTGGGCGGCGTACTCCTTCATCTCTCCACCCTCGATGAGCGCGGCGATGGTCGGGTGCCGCTTGGTCCGCTCCAGCATCTCGTAGGGCGTCATGCGGCTCGTCGAGTGCTTCCAGTCTTCCAACACACAACCAACCCCGATGGTGATGGAGTCTTTGTTTGTGTAGAGGAAGCCGGTCCCCATCATGCCCTGAGAGAACGAGCCGAGCATCTCGATGACGACGCCGGCGTCGCCTTTCAGGTTGAACCGCGCCTCGATGGTCTCACGGGGGAGGAAGAGTATCTCTTTCACCGCCAGCGCCACGTTCGACGCCGAGACGCGAGGGTTGAACCCGGCCTTGTGGGCCAAGGTCGAGTTGACCCCGTCAGCGAGGATGACCACGTCGGCCAGCACCTCGCCGTGGGCCCGGTCGCACTTCACGCCGACCACCTGGTTTCCCTCGAGCAGCAGCGACTCGACGGTGGTCTCGCAGATCTGCAGGGCGCCCGCCTCGCGCACCTTGCTGGCGAACCACTTGTCGAACTGGGCCCGGATGATGGTGTAGCGGTTGTAGGGAGGCTTGTCGAAGTCGGCCGAGCGGAAGGCACCCCCGGAGGACGAGGCGTCGTCCAGCACCCACATGCGCTGCTCGATGATGTGGCGCTCGAGCGGGGCCTCGTCGCGGAAGTTGGGGATGATTCGCTCCAGCGCGTCGGAGTACAGGATGGCGCCCTGGACGTTCTTCGAGCCGGGGTACTCGCCGCGCTCGATCTGCAGCACCTTCAAGCCAGCCTTGGCGGCGGTGTACGCGGCGGCGCTGCCCGCGGGACCGGCGCCGACCACGATGACGTCGAACTTCTCCTTCGTTGTATTCGTTGCCATGACTTCTTTCAGGCGACGCGCCGGGCGGCGCGGCTGGCGATGTGTTGTTTGAAGGCCTGGGTGAGCGCCGGGAGCACTTGCATGGCGTTGCCCACGATGCCGTGGTGGGCGAAGTCGAAGACTGGCGCGTTGGGGTCGGTGTTGATGGCCACGATGATGTCGGCGCCCTCCATGCCCACGCGGTGCTGAATGGCGCCCGACAGCCCGGCGCCGATGTAGATTTTCGGCCGCACCGTCTTGCCCGTCTGCCCAACTTGTCGCTCGGCGTCGACCCAGCCGGCCTGCACCGCGGCTCGAGTGGCGCCGACCTCTCCACCCAGCACCTGGGCGAGGTCCCAGAGGAGCTTGAAGTTCTCGGGCGTCTTCATGCCCTTCCCGCCAGCGACCACCACGTCGGCGTAGGCGAGGTTCACGGTGTTGCGGCTGGCATCGGGAATGAAGTCCAGCACCTTGGTGATGATGTTCGACTCGAGAAGGCCCAGCGAGTGCTCGACCAGCGTGCCCACGTGGGCGTCATCTCGTCGCGGCATGGCCATCACGCGGGGCCGAACCGAGGCCATCTGCGGCCGGTAGGCGAGGGTCTGAATGGTGCACAACAGCGAGCCGCCGAAGGTGGGCCGGGTGGCCGCCAGCGCGCGGGAGCCCTGGTCGATGCGCAGCTCGGTGCAGTCGGCGGTGAGGCCGGTGCACAGGGTGGAGGCCACCGAGCCGGCGAGGTCGCGGCCCATGGTGGTGGCGCCCAGGAGCACAATCTCGGGCTTGAACTGGTTCACCAGGTCGGTGAAGCCCTTGGTGAAGGGCTGGTTGCGGTAGCCCTTGAGGGTCGCGTCGCGCACCACGTAGCAGGTGTCAGCGCCGAAGGCCCACGCCTCCTTGGCGAAGGCGTCGAGGGGCTCGTCGGGGCCGCCCAGGAGCACGCCGCTCAGCGTGCTTCCCAGGGCGTCGGCCAGCTTGCGGCCTTCACCCACCAGCTCCCACGACACGGGGTTGACCTGGCCGCGGTCGTGCTCGATGAACACCCAGACGCCCTGGTAGGCCTTGAGGTGCTCGGGCAGCTCGAACGCCCGGGTCTTGGCTGGCGCTGACTTCTTGGGTTGGCTCATGGCGTGCTCCGGGGCCGGTCGAGGAGGTCCGACTCGAAGTGGGGGTGCTTGGTGAAAATCTTCTGAATGAGGGTGCGGGACAGCTCATCGGGGCTCATGGAGTCGAGCGACATGACCTCGGCCTTCTCGGTGCGCGGCGTCGGGCCGAACACCTTGCTCACCACCGTGGGGGAGCCCTTGAGGCCAATCTTCGAGACGTCTTGAATGCCCGCGTCGTCCTTGCTCCACCGGCGCACTGGGCACCGCGCGGCTCGCAGCATGTCGGGGAGGCTGGCGAAGCGCAGCTCGTTGGTGTCTTCGAGCATGGTGATGAGGGCTGGCAACGCCGTCTCGAGCACCTGCACACCGCCCTCGGCCCGGCGCTCCACCACCAGCCGCCGCTTGGCGAAGTCGACCTCGACAATCTTCGACACGTAGGTCAGCAGCTCGATGCCCATGCGCTTGGCGATGCCCGGGCCAACCTGAGCCGTGTCGCCATCGATGGTCTGCTTGCCAGTGAAGACCAGGTCGACCGGTTGCTCGCGCCCGAGCTGCGTGATGGCTGCCCCCAGCGCGTAGGAGGTCGCCAGCGTATCGGCGCCGGCGAAGGCTCTGTCTGTCACCAAGATGGCGTCGTCAGCCCCGAAGGAGACGCATTTCCTCAGCGCCTCCTCGGCCTGCGGCGGCCCCATGCACATCGCGGTGACCTTGGCGCCAAAGCGGTCCTTGAGCCTCAGGGCCTCCTCGAGCGCGAACAGGTCGTACGGGTTGACGATCGCCGGCACTCCCTGCCGCATGATGGTGTTCGTGACGGGATGGACACGGATCTGCGCCGAGTCGGGGACTTGCTTGATGCAAACGACGATGTGCATGGCGGTCGGGTCTGCGGGGAACGGGGGGTGAGTCAGGGAAAGGTGCCACCGCGTCACGCGGCGCGTCAAGGGGGGCCGTGGGAAAGTTGTAAAGAAGTTGTGTTGGAGAGCCCTGTGGGCCGCGAAGATTCAGCAAGCCGTGCGCCAGATCTCCGCATCGGCTCAACTGTTGAAATAAGCGACACTTTTGATCCGACGGCCGGGGCAGGTCCTGTCGTCTTTGTCGAGAGTGCGACGAGGTGTGTCAGACAAGTGGGGCTCTTCGACGGGCTACGCTGCGCTGCGCTGTCAACGATTTGCCGAGGTGCGGCACACTCGCTCAGCGCTCGAGCGACAGCTCCTGGAGCAGCTCGAGGTCACTGGCTCCCTCGAGGTTCTGGAGCAGCTCGAGGTTGTCGATGACTTCTTGATCCTCTGGGCTCACCACTCTCGGGAGCGGCCCCTCTCGAGGCACGCCTCCGTCGACCGCGCCGAGCACCGAGCGGACGAGGTGCTCCTTCATCGCTTCCGCTCCCGCAGACGCTCGCGGAGCTCCTCCCGGCGTTCCCTCGAGAGCTCCCGCCACTTCTGCATGTTCTCCCTCAGCTGCTCCCGCTGCTCGGGGTGGGCCGCGAGGTAGGTGCGGATTCGACCGCGGAGCTGGCGGCGCTGCTCTGGGTCGAGGGCCCTGAGCTCCTGGACCCGCTGACGCAGCTCCTGGCGCTCCTGGGGTGACAGCTTGAGGAAGGCCCGCAAGTTCTCCCTGATGCGGGCCTGGTCCTCGGCGGGCAGGGCCTTGAACCGGGCCCAGTTCTCCTTGAGCCGGGCGCGTTCTTCAGGAGCGAGCTGCTTGAAGCTCTTGAGCCGCTCGCGCAGGGCGGCCTTCTCGGCGTCGGAGAGGGCGTTGAAGCGCTCGGCGGCCGAGGGCTCACTTTCGGCCCTGGCGAGGCGAGGAACGGAGAGGCCCGCGAGTAACAACAGCCCGGCCGCGCGCCTGCGGGACAACAAGGGGCCACTCATCGCTGGACCTCCAGTTCGTGCAGTGAGGTGACCACGTCGAGATCCTCCGGTGAGTCGAGGCCCAGCACGTCGAGATTTTCCACCACCTCGAGGTTCTGGGCCAGGAGCAGCTGCTCGCCCTCGGGCTCCTCCGACTGGGGCCACACCACCACCGCTGTCACCGCCGCGGCCACCGCCAACCCAGCGGGGACCAGCGCGGGGCCCGAGAGCCAGGCCCTCAGGCGCGCCTGCCACGGAGGCACCTCGATGGAGGCCAGCACATTCCGGCGCAGGTCGGCCGAAGGGGTCGGGTGAGGGAGCGCCTCGACGGCGGTGATGACGCTCCGCAGCCGGGCCTCGAGGGCGCGGAGGGCGGGGTCTTGCGCCAGGGCTGCCTCGACCGCTCGCGCGTCGGCCGGCTCGAGCTCGCCGTCGATGTAGGCCGTCAGCTCGGCCGGGTAGTCCTTGTCAGCCATGGGCGACTCCAGGGAAGGGGGTGGCTGCCGCCTTGAGCGCGTCGAGCTGCCGCACGACATGGAGCGTGGCGCGGTGAATGAGGCTCTTGACCGCGGCTTCGCTGGCATCGAGGGCGAAGGCGATGTCCTTGTAGGCCAGGCCCTCGAAGCGGCACATGGTGAAGGCGGCGCGCTCCCGGGTGCTCATCGCCTCGAGGGCCCGCGAGACGGCGCGCTCGGCCTCCTTGGCCTCCAGCGCATGCTGCGGAGTGGCCTCGCCGGCAGCTGTGTCCAAGGCCGTGGGGAGCCCCTCGTCGTCCATCGGCGTCTCCACCCGTTCGCCTCGGCGAGCCGGGCGCCGTAGCTCGTTGAGGCAGTGGTTGGTGGCCACCCGGAACAAGAAGGTCTTGAACCGCGCCGAGGGCCGGTACGCGCCCGCCGAGCGGTACAGCTTGACGAAGACGTCCTGGGCGAGCTCCTCGGCCACCGCGGCGTCGCCGACGAAGCGGTAGCAGAAGCGCACCACGCTGGCCTGGTGGCGGTCGAACAAGTGGCTGAAGGCGCCCTTGTCTCCTCGGGCCACCCTCTGCATCAGCGCGGTGTCGTCATCGTCCAGCACCAAGACTCGAACCCCTCAGCGACGTCGAAGTTTCAAGCTCGAGCAGAAGGTTGATTTTCCTCACCTTCAGGTGGTGAAGGCCTCGACAGTGCGGGCCGCGAGGGGATCCTTCTGGGTGCGGTTGCAGAAGGCCAGGTACTCCACCAGGAGCGAGAGCCCGCTGGTCAGTGCCGCCTGCGTCTGCAGCCCGTCGAGCTCGAACCAGACGGTCGCCTTGGCCGCCGCCTCGACGCTCGTCTGAAGGTAGGGCAGGGCCGCGGCGAGTGCCTCGGCTCGCCGGGGGTTGGACTGGCCGAACAGGCTTTTCTCCTTCGTCTGCCCGGCCAGCATCAGGCCGATGAGACACGCGAAGGCGCGCGCCTCGGGCACGGCGAGGTGCGGCGCCAGGCTGTCGATGAAGCCGCTCAGGCGCTTGCGATCGGCCCGCGTCTCGCAGGCGAGGATGCGGGCGTTGCGGCCGAGCTCTCCCGGCAACAACTCGAGGGTCTGGAACGTGTGGAGCCAGAAGTCGGTCGTCGCGCGGTCTGGTGCTGGCTCATGGGCGGGCTGCGCTGAGCTGGGAGTCTGGCGCCGGCCCGCCGTCCCTGGCAGCGGCGGGGGCCCGCCGACCTCCTCGACCTCCTCGACCAGCTCGAACTCGTCGGAGTTGACCAGCTCTCCCTCTCCGTCGTCCTCCAGAACCTCTTCGACCCCCAGCGCCTCGGCCTCGAGGATGGGCTCTTCGGCGACGGGGGCCTCCTCGACGGTGATCGGCTCGGGGGTCGGCGTTTCGACCGGAACCACCTCGGTTGGCAGGGCCTCGACCGCCGCGAGCTCTGGGGGTGTTTGGCGGAGGCTCGAGCGCTTGCCCTGGAGCGTGCGAAAGGCATGGGGCTGCTTGCCCTGTGCTGGCTCGCCCTCGCCGATGAAGTCGAGGGGGTCGCGGTACGGCACCGGGGGCCCGACAGGCGCCGGGGTGGGAACGTTCCACTTCTCGGTGGAGATGGTGGCCGCGTCTTGTGGCTCCGGGGTTGGCCACGGTGAGCCTTGGCCCTTCGCCGCGTCCGAGAGAACGTCCTCGAGGCGGAAGCCGGGGTCGGTGGGGCTCGAGTTCGCGTCAGGTTGAACGGCCGGCGTCTCGTCGGGTGGTTTGGCGCGGCGCTTGGCCTCTTCCTCGAGGTGCTCGAAGAACTCGTCCAGGTAGGGGACGACTTCCTTCCACAAGTGCTCGAGGCCCGGGTCACGGCCGATGAGCTCATCGGCGACGGCCGAGTCTTGGTAGGCCTCGGAAAGGAGCCCCGCTCTCCGGGCGAACTCGGCGCGGCTGGAGTCGACCATGAGGCGGGCCAGCTCGAGGTGGTAGAGGCAGCGGGCGAACTCGACCCGCCGGTTTCCCTCGGGGAGCAGCTCCTCGATGGCCACGGTCAGGCGCCCGGCATCGGTGCGCGCCTTCCAGCAGTCGAACAGGGCCTCGTCGAGGCGCCCGAGCTCGAAGCGCTCCAGGAGTGACGACGCCGCGGCCCACAGGCCCTGGAGGAAGGGGTGGGTCTGGGCCAGCTCGGGGCCGTCTCCGTCGTTCCAGAAGACCAGGAGCGACTCGGCGACCTCGGGCACCGCGGCCCGGGCTTCGGGGTCTCCTCGGCGCGCCCGCTCGAGGTCAATGAGCGAGGTGGCGAAGTGCGCCAGTGGATCAGACGAGAGCCGCAAGACGTGGAGCTCGTCTCTGAGCTGGGCTTCGTCGTCCATCGCTGCCGCGCACCGGCTGATGGCGTCGAGAATGTCACTGGAAGGAGATTCGCCCTCAATCACGCCGGAGTGATTCTGACGTGTGCCGCCCGCCGAGGCCACTGCGATGTGGCGGACTTCCATGCCCTTTGGCACTTTGTCAGACCCTCGCGCTACAAGGCCCGTGAGCGCTTGATACTAAACGTTGGTTCAGTTACATACCTCGGCACGAAAGGGAGACGACATGGCGGTCAACGCGGAAAAAGAGAAGGCCATCGAGCTGGCGCTTCAGGCAGTCGAGCGGCAGTTCGGCAAGGGCTCGATCATGCGCCTGGGCAACGACGAGCCCATGGCGAAAGACGTTCAGGCCATTCCGACCGGCTCGGTCTCCCTCGATATCGCCCTCGGCGTGGGCGGCGTGCCCCGCGGGCGCATCGTGGAGATTTACGGCCCTGAGTCATCGGGCAAGACGACCTTGAGCCTCCACATCGTGGCCGAGGCCCAGAAGCTCGGAGGCGTGTGCGGGTACATCGACGCCGAGCACGCGATGGACGTCGGTTACGCCCGCAAGCTCGGGGTGCGCACCGACGACCTGCTCCTCTCCCAGCCCGACACCGGTGAGCAGGGCCTGGAGATCGCCGAGATGCTGGTCCGCTCCGGTGCCATCGACGTCATCGTGGTCGACTCCGTGGCCGCCCTGGTGCCCAAGGCCGAGCTCGAAGG
>PMBV01000281.1 GCA_003153055.1 Myxococcales bacterium | reverse complement strand
GCGATGTTGTTGGCCTCGTCGAGGCGAGCCTTGAGCTCGACCAGCACCGCGACCTGTTTTCCGTTCTCGCTGGCCCTCACCAGCGCGCGCCCGACGGGGCTGTCGCCGGTGGTGCGGTAAAGGGTCTGTTTGATGGCCAGCACGTTGGGGTCATCGGCGGCCTCCTCGAGGAAGCGCACCACCGGGTCGAAGGATTCGTAGGGGTGGTGGAGGAGCACGTCGCGCTGCCCGACGAGCTGAATCATCGAGTCGGCGGCGTTCACCATCGCGGGGATCGCCGGGACGATGGGCTCGACCCGGTTCTCGGGGTGAGGGTCGAATTCTGACAGGGCGGTGAGATCCTGCAGTTGGAGCGGGCCAGCCAGCCGGTACACGTCGGCCGGGCCGAGCTTCACCGCCGCGGCCAGCTGCGCCTCGAGGGCCGGGGTGGCGCTGTCGTCGAGCTCGATCCGGACCACCGCGCCGCGGTCTCGTCGCCGGAGCTCTTGCTGGATCGACGCCAACAGGTCCTGCGACTCCTCCTCGTCGATGTCGAGATCCCAGTTGCGGGTGAGGCGAAAGGTCGCCGCTTGCTCCACCGAGTACCCGGGGAAGAGATCGGCCGCGTGGAGGAGGATGAGCTCCTCGAGGAGGAGGAAGGTCGCGGGAGCGCCTCCCGGCAGAGGGACGAGCCGGGGCAAGACGCTGGGGGCCTGCACCACCGCGAGCGAGGCCTCGCCCGACTCCTTCTTGCGGCGGCGATCGGTGCGGCGCACCAGCACCGCCAGGTTCAACGACTTGTTCCTCAGGTGGGGGAACGGGTGGCCCGGGTCGATGGCCAGCGGCGTGAGCGCGGGGAACACCGACGACTGAAAGAAGGCCCGGGTGGCGCTCCGCTGCTCAGCCGAGAGCTCGGTGCGGCCTACCAGGTGGAGGCCGTTGGCGGTCAGCAGCGGGCGGATCTCCTGATCCCACACTCGGTACTCCTCGTCGACCATGCGGTGGGTGAGCTCGGCGATGGCGGTGAGCTGCTCCGAGGGAAGCATGCCGTCGGCGGGCAGCTCGGCCACGCCGCCCTGGATCTGCTGCTTGATGCCAGCCACCCGCACCATGAAGAACTCGTCGAGGTTGCCCGAGGCGATGGCGAGGAACTTGATGCGCTCGTGGAGCGGGAGCCCGCGGTTGCGCGCCTCGTTCAGGACCCGCTCGTTGAACGCGAGCCAGGAGAGCTCCCGGTTGATGAACAGCGTTCGGTCGGTCATTTCGCCCATTGAGGCATATAGATGTCACGGGCGAGGCTCCCCCGCCAGTCACGGCTCGATTGCGTGCCCAGCTGGAGCAGGTAGGTTGCGGCGGTCATGGTGCAACGCAGGCGGGCTCGTCGCCCAGACGACGTGGTAGGGGCGATCGACGTAGGGAGTAACGCGGTCCGCCTCGAGCTCGCTCGGGTGCTCCCCGACGGCTCCCTCGAGACGCTCCACACCGAGCGAGATCCGGTGCGGCCGGGAGAGGGCGTGTTCGCCACGGGAGTCATCAGCCAAGCGGTGGCCGATCGGGTGATCGCCACGCTGCGCCGCTATGCGACGCTCTGCCGGCGCCACGGCGCGAGGGTGCGGGCCGTCGCCACCAGCGCGGTGCGCGAGGCCAAGAACCGCGAGCAGCTGGTCAAGCGGGCTCGCGACGAAGCTGGGCTGACGCTCGACGTGGTGTCGGGGCGAGAGGAGGCCCGGCTCATTTGCTTGGGGGTGCTCCATGGCCAGGGCCCGAGGACCCGCTCGCTGTGCATCGACATCGGCGGAGGCAGCACCGAGGTCATCTACGCCCAGGGCGAGACCCCCAAGGAGCTCTGGAGCCTCAATCTCGGTGCCGTTCGTGTCACGGAGCTGTTCCGTCCCAAGGACCGGGTGAGCAAGAAGGAGCTCACCCTGATGCGCGACTTCTGCCAGGAGATGGTGGCTGAGGCGATCCCCGGGGCCATCGCGGGGGCTCCGCGATCGGCCCTTGGATCGAGCGGCACGGTGGGGGCCATCGTGGGGTTCGCCCGGGCCGATGGGGTCGGGTACGCCACCGAGGCTGAGGTGACCGACGCGGTCGAGGCGCTCGCCGACATGGATCTCGAGAAACGCCGCAGGCGGTTCGATGTCCGGCGGGCCGACATCGTGGTGGGGGGCGCGGTGGTGCTCGAGGCGCTGATGCGGCAGCTCAAGGTCGAGCGGGTGACTCCCGTCGATCGCGGGCTCAGAGAAGGGATCCTCGTCGATCTCCTGAGGCGGCGCCGGGTCGACCGGAATGATCGCTCTCTGGCTGATGAAGCGGTGGCCATCGGCGGGCGCTTCGGCTTCTCCGAGCCCCACGCCCGGCAGGTCGCCCGACTGTCCCTGGCGCTGTTCGACGAGCTCTTGTCCTTGCATCGCCTGCCTGCCGCGGCCCGGCCGTGGCTCGAGGTGGCGGCGCTGCTCCACGACATCGGGCACGCGGTGAGCTACCAGCGCCACCACAAGCACTCGCACTACCTCATTCAGAACCTCGAGATTCCCGGCCTCACCGATCGCGAGCGGGCCATCGTCGGAGCCATCGCCCGCTTCCACCGGCGCTCCTGGCCCGACGCCTCGCATGAGGTCCTTCGCCCGTTCCTGGCGAGCGAGGTGCGGGTGATTCGACAATGCGCGATGCTGCTTCGGGTCGCTGACGCGCTCGATCGCAGCCACCACCAGCCGGTACAGCAGATCTCCACCACGTCGAGAGGTCCCCGGGTTCGACTGGCCGTTCGCGCGAAGCAGTCCGTCGACCTCGAACTGTGGGATCTCCAGCACGAGCTCGAGCTGTTCCACGAGGTGTTCGGCAAGCAGCTCGTGGTGGTAGCCACGTAACTGCACCCGTCTCCGGCGCCCGTCCCCGCGGACGGGTGCGCTCCGTGGAGGCTCGAGGCCCACGATCGTGCCCGGTACCGACGCCGTCTGTTGAGCTGGCCGAGCCGAATTCACGCTAGGCTCCACCGCCGTGGAAGGCCGCCTGCTGCTCAAAGACTGCAGCCTGTTTCGCGCCGACGGCCGCGTCCGGACTGGCATGTCGGTGTTGGTGGAAGGCCGCACCATCACCGCCGTGGGCCCCGACAGCGACTTCCCCGTGCTGCCCGGAGACTGGGAGGTGCGGTGTGCCGGACGGCTGGTCGCCCCGGGCCTCATCGACTGCGACACGCGCCTCGTGGGCGGTCAGCAGGTCGTCTGGTCAGGCGACTACCTCTTGCGGCCCTTTGCCCAGCGGCTCGAGCTCGATCGACACCACGGGGCGAAGCTCACCGTCGCCGAGGTCGAGGCGCTGACCGCCTTCGCTCTCGCCTCGGGCCTGAGGCGAGGGGTGACGATGTTCGTCGAGAACCTCTACGCCCCTCGGTGCGTCGAGGCCGCCCTCGCCACGCAGGCCCGGGTCGCCCAGCGGCTGGGGGCTCGACTGTTGAATGCCCACTCCAGCATGAGCGGAGACCCGGTGCCTGGGCCCCAGCAGGTGGAGGCCAACGCCCAGTACATCGAGGCGCAGAAGGGCCACGGCCTGGTGCGGGGCTCCATCGGCGTGAGGGCCTCCTGCGTCGCCGAGGAGGATCTCATGCGCGCCGCGGGGCGATTCAAAGAGGAGCTCGCCGTCGGGACGCAGTTCGGCCTGGCCGAGGCTGACGACGATCTCGCCATCACCTGGGCTCGCTACGGGGCTCGAGTGGTGAGCCGCTTCGAGCGCTTTGGTCTCTTGGGCGGTGCTTGCGTGGGCGGGCAAGCCCGCGCCATCGATCGCGGCGAGGCCGCTCGCCTGGCCAAGACCCGCACGCTCATCTCGATGAGCCCCCGGGTGGCCCAGACCCTCGAGGGCGGGTCGGCCCTGGGCATGGAGGCCGTGCTGCTCAGCAACAACCTGGCCGGGCTGGGCACCGGTGGGACCGGCACCCTGTGGGAGGAGTTCGCCGCCAGCTTCAGTGGGGTGATGACCTTGTGCCGGGGCGGCCGCATGCTCGACCCGGACCAGGCCATGTCGCAGTTCCTCATCGCCGGGCCTGCCGAGCTGTGCACGATGGTGTTCGGCGTGCCCAGCGGGCTCATCGACCAAGGCGCGCTGGCGGATCTCGTGGTGTACGACTACGTGCCGGCCCCCACCACGGCCAGCTTCACCGCCCACCTCCTGCTGCAGCTCAGCCAAGTCTCCGTGGCGTGGACGGTGGTCGACGGGCGAGTGGTGGTGCGCGAAGGCCAGCTGGTGGGTGTCGATTACCTCGAGCTGGCCGCAGAAGCCTCGAAGGCCCTGCAGCGCCTCGGCGATGCGTGAGATGAATCGGCTGAGCGACCTGCTGGCGGTACGAGTCGAGCGGCTCCCTCCAGACACGTGCTGTTTTCGCTGGGTCGATGGTGAGCTCGACGGCATCACGGTGGATCTGTTCGATGACGTGGCCGTCGTGAGCCTGTACCGCGAGCTCGACGCCGCGGAGGAGCACGGGCTGGCCCAGGCGCTCGTTGAGGCACGGCCACTCCGCGCGGTGTACGTGAAGCGCCGCCCGAGGGAGGCCCGGAGGCCGGCCAACGAGGACTCCGATTGGGTGGCGCCGCGCGCTCCGTTGCTGGGCCAGCCGGTGGCTTCCCTGGTGTCGCCGGAGCATGGCGCACGCTTCGAGATTCGCCCCGACAATGGCCTGTCGGTCGGCCTGTACCTCGATGCTCGCGACGCTCGAGCCGAGGTGCGGCGGCTGGCCAAGGGTCGACGGGTGTTGAATACATTCGCCTATACGTGCGCCTTTGGGGTGGTGGCGCACCTGGGCGGGGCCAGCCGGGTCGCGAACCTCGACGTCTCTCGCCGGGTGCTCGACTGGGGTGAGGTGAACTACGCGCACAATCACCTCGACGCTCAGCGCTTCGACTTCATCTCTGGAGACGTGTTCGAGTGGCTCGCTCGGTTCCGGAAGAAGGACGAGGTGTTCGATCTGATCATCCTCGACCCACCCGGTTTCTCCACCGCTCGCGGCCGGCGCTTCACCGCGCAACGTGACTATCACCACCTCGTCGCGACCGCCGCCAAGGTGCTCTCGAGGTCGGGGCTCCTCGTCGCGATGTGCAACGTCGAGGCGATGTCCGAGGCTGAGCTGCTGGGCCAGCTCACCGAGGGCCTGGTCGGTACCTCGTGGAAGGTCGTCAGTCGCGTTCCCCCCAGCGCCATCGACTTTCGAGAGGGGGCCGGGCTCAAGTGCCTGGTGGTGGAGGTGAGCTGAAGGGCTGAGGCGGCGCAGTGACGCCCTTCCGGCCGTGGGGAGGCGAGTAGAAGCGCACCGAGTGCACGATCCACAGCGGCTCCTCCCAGGCGTTGGGGCTCTCGAGCGGGTCGACATCGTTGTTGGCCGGGCGCTCGTGGGCGTCGAGCAGTACCTGGCCGAGATCCTCAAGACGCTCGATGCGTGCCTGCTCGAGACGGTGGAGCGACACCTCGTGCCGGCGCTTGAAGACCGCGACCACCAACAGCAGCGCAGTGAGGAACCACACCAGCGACCCGCCAGCGAGGAAGATCGGCCACCAGGGGTACTTGAGCTGGAGCTCGCGGCGGAAGGCCTTCTCCTCGACCCACGGGCTCGAGTGGAACGCGACGCCGAAGGCCGTCTCGAAGGGGTCGCCCGCCTGCACCCGGTCGATGAGCAGCCCGAAGGCCTGGGTGCCGTGGCGCTCGCGGAGGAACTCCACGAAGGCGGCGCTCTGGGCGTAGGCGATCTCCACGTCGTCGGGGCGAAGGGGGAAGCTCTGGGAGAGATCGTCGAAGGCGTAGATGCGATCCATCGCCACCGCCTCGGCCAGGGTGGCGAACTGGGAAAAGCGGAACTTCCGCTCGAGGGTCAGCTCCATCGCCAGGCCCTCCTGGTACCAGTGAGGCCAGCCCTTGCCGAGCTGGCCGAGCGCCACGTGTACCAGCTCGTGCCGGAGCGTCACCTGCCCGTCGCCCTGGGCCAGCGAGTGAGCCTCGACGAGCACCAGGTTTCGTTCTGGGTAGGCGAGGGCCACGGCCCAGGGAGGGGGCCGTTGACCCGGCACCGCCAGCGCCTCGTACTCCTCGCGACCAAAGCCCAGGCGAACCTCGGTGACGCCGGGCCAGTCGCGCCCCACGGCCTTGGCGACCTCGTCGCGCACCGCTTCGAGCTTCCCGGCGAGGAACCGGGCGGGCCCGGCCGCTTGCTCGGTGTACACGAGCGTGAAGCGGGGGGTCTTGAGGGTCTGGGTCTTGGGCCCGGTGACGGTCTCCTCGGAGCTCGGGCTGAGCGCCAGGAGCAACGCCAGCGCCGGGCCGAGGAGCGTCATTCCCTACGAGATAAGCGCGAGCACCCGCGCCAGATCCACTCCCCGAAGGACCAGCCGCTTTCTCCGTGAGGTGGCGCCGTCGAGCAGCTCGACGTCGGCTCGGCGCAGGTCGAGGGCATCGGCGAGGAACTCCACCAGCGCGGCGTTGGCCTCGCCGTCGACGGGAGGCGCCGCCAGCGCTACCTTGAGCCGCCCGTCATGCTCTCCGATGGCCTTGGTGCGCGAGGCCCGCGGCTGCACCAGCACCAGCACCTCGACGCCCTGGGCGACGGGCTTTGCCCAGGGAGCCGTCACTCCGAGGTCTTCTTCACCAGGTACGCCACATCGGAGCCCTGGGTCTTCCAGGTGTCGAGGAGCTTCTGGTGGGAGTCGATGAGGGACTCGAGGTGCGACTCGAATTGCACCTTCTGCCGTTTGAGCTCGTTGATCTCCTTGATGATGGTGACCATGCGATCGTTCGCGCCGGCGACGATCTTGTCGGCCTGCAGCTCGGCCTGGGCGATCAGCACCTCGGCCTCCTTGCGGGCGGTGGCCTTGACGTCTTCGCTGATGCGCTGGGCCGTCACCATCGTCTCTTGCAGCGTCTTCTCGCGGTCGATGTGCAGCTCGAGGCTGGCCTGGGTGCGCTTGAGCTCTTCCTTGAGGGAGATGTTCTCGCGCA
Source organism: Myxococcales bacterium (assembly GCA_003153055.1). The sequence goes on along the minus strand of PMBV01000281.1, from coordinate 1,578 downwards.
CTACCTCTTCGAACTCGCCAGCGACGAGCTCGAGGAAGCCTTCGACCTCTTTTTTGGAGTAGCCGCGGAGGGCCACCTCGAAGCGTTTCTGGCGGATGTCCAGCGGCGTCATCTTCATGGCAGGGTCTCCCGGCTCACGGTTTCTCGAGGAAGGCGTCGCCCAGTTGCTTGGCCCGTCTCGTCGCGGCCTCGACCGCGTCGATGAGGGTAGTCCTCAGGCCGCCTGCTTCCAAGGTGTGGAGGCCGGCGATGGCGGTGCCGCCGGGGCTGGTGACCTGGTCCTTGAGCTGGCCGGGGTGCGCCTGGGTCTCGAGGAGCATCTTGGCGCTCCCCAGCACCGTCTGGGCGGCGAGCTTGAGAGCCACGTGCCGCGAGAGGCCCACCTTCACTCCGGCGTCGGACAGGGCCTCGATGATGAGGAAGATGTAGGCCGGGCCACTGCCGGAGAGCCCGGTGACGGCGTCGAGGAGGTACTCGTCGACGATGGTGGTGATGCCCACCGACTCGAAGAGCGTGGTGGCCAGGCTGAGATCGTCTTGGGTCGCGTGCTCGCCGCCCGAGAGCGCGGTGGCCCCCAGCCCGACCAGGCACGGCGTGTTGGGCATGGTGCGAACGATGCGGGCGCCGGCGCCGAGGCGGCGTTCGATAGCGGCGATGGGAACCCCGGCGGCCACCGAGATGACCAGCTTGGTGTGATCGATGGCCGTGGCAATTTCTTTGAGCACCTTGTCGAGCGCCTGGGGCTTCACCGACAACACCACCACCTCGGCGTCCTTGGCCGCGCGCACGTTGTCCATGCCCACGTGAATGCCGTGCTCCTTTTCGAGCTGGGCGACCCGCTCGGGCCGACGCACGGTGGCGGTGATGCGATTGGCGGGGGTCCCGGCGAGCAAGAGCCCGCGAATGATGGCGTTGGCCATGTTTCCGGCGCCGAGGAAGGCGATGCTGCGGTCGATCACGGTGGGTCTCCCTGGTCGCCGGGAGCCGCCGGCGTCGGTGTTCCTGCGTCGAGTTCGCTGCTCGGTGCAGGGCTGGGTGCCTCGCCCCGTGGGAGCTCGATCGCCAGGCGCCGCGCGGCGAGCACGACGTTGGTGACCGGCCCCCATCGAGCGACCTGGGAGACGAAGCGAATCGAGGACCAGCTGTTCTGGAACGGCAAGAGCTCGAGGGCCTTGAGCTTGGTGGTCTCAGGCACGGTGGGGTGCCGAACCACGTTGGCGAGGATCTCCTCGGCCCGCGGAGCTCTGATGGCTCCGACGGCGCGCACCGCGGCTCGTGCGAGCACCGGGTTCGGGTCGAGGCAGAGCTGGGCGAGGGCATTGAGCGCGCGTTGGTCTCCGAGGAACCCGAGATCTTCGATGGCCTGGGCGCGCACCTCGACCGGGGCTGGCTCGAAGGCATACTCGAGCGCCCTCACCAAGGTCGTGTCGGGCCCCGAGCTGCACCGCGAGAGGGGCTGGAGATCGTCGCGCGCGTCTCCGATGGCCTTCTTCGGCGCCGACACCGCTGTCGCGCAGACCAAGCACGACAGGAGTGGTGGCAGCCGAGTTCTCATTAAGTAAACCTCAACCGGTCAAT
>PMBV01000515.1:1149-7228 GCA_003153055.1 Myxococcales bacterium | reverse complement strand
TGTCACCACCGACCAGGATCGGGACCACTTCCACCGATATCACCGAGGACCACCGGACCACCTGGCGGTCGCAGGACAGATCTCCGCCCGATCCGTCAACGCATGAGGCGCGCAGGGACAATCCGCTCGTCGGTGACGGCAGTGGGCGGGCTGACTCTCCCCGGTGGAGGGCGGTGGGCGTTGAGCGGCCGGTGGTGGGTCTCCTTCTGGTGAGGATCTACGGCTACAGCAGGCTCAGTTGGCGGCAATCGATCGTGCTGCGGTCTATGCGACGGAGGTGGCTGCGGAATCCCGGGACGATGGCCAGCCTGGCGATCATCGCCGCGACGCGACAGGAAGTGGCAAGCCCGGCAGCAAGGCGAATCGCCTGGACGAGACCCCGATGCACGACCCATAAGTCGTGACCGCGCTCGAGAGCGAAGCGGCAGATGCGGTCATCGGACTTGAGCAGGTCGTCCGAGAGGATGAGCGCGCAGTCGAGGCCATGCACGGCATCGACGTAGTCGAGCAAGGCCCAGCGGTCCTCGTCGTCGGTCGCCACGAGGGTGGTGGGGACAGCTCGGCCGTCATCGTCGACGACGACGGCCACCAGCCGATGCTTCGAGCGCCAGATGCCGCAGGAGGCCATCACGACACCTCGGGGCGGTAGCCTTTGCCGTCGAGGACGAAGTGCTCGCACCGCTCAGTGAGGCGCTTGGCGATGACCTCGGCGTTGAGCGCGTCGGGGAAGACTTTGGGCCAATCCTTGAAGGCCCGGTTGGTGGTGATGGCTGTCGAGCGTCGGTACTCATATCGCTCCGAGATGACCTGGAAGGCGAGCTTGGCCTGCGTCTGGTCCATCGCGAGCACGGCGAAGTCGTCGATCACCAACAGCTCGGCCTTGACGTAGGGGCGCATGACTCTCTCAAGCGCCCCGTGGATCTCCGCGCCGGCAAGCTCGTTGAGCATCTTGGGGGCGTTGGTGAACAGCACCCGACGGGTCGCCTGACAGGCGCGGAAGGCGAGTGCGCGCGCGAGGAAGGTCTTCCCGGCGCCGGGTCGTCCGATGAAGAGAGGGTTGGTGCCGCGGCCAAGGAAGGCGAGGTCATGCAGCGCGAGGTAGCGGGCCTTGAGCTTCTTGCGACTGGGGTCGAACTCGAAGTCGAAGGCATCGACCGTGTTGACCTCTGGGAAGCGCGCCGCCTGGAGGCGACGTTTGACAGCGCCCTCAATGCGACACTTCTTCTCCTCGTCGCAGAGGCGGTGGGCCACATCCATCGGGGTGAGGTTCTTCTTCGCGGCCTCCGCGAGGACTTCCCCGGCCAGCCGCACCATCCCTGGAAGCCTGAGCCATCGCAGTTTCTCGAGCAGCAGCTCGAGCTCGTCATCGTCGAGCTTCATGGCTTCCCTTTGACGGGCGGGTCGCCCGGGTCGAGCGTCTTTCGAGGCTTCTGGTTGTCGTAGAGCGAGAGGTTCGGCTCGGGAAGGCGGATGCCGTCCAGTTCCTCGTTGCCAAGTTTCAAGGGGCTCGGGCCAGGCGAGAGTCCCTTCTTGTGGCGCAGGACGTACTCGACATACTCGGCACCGACGTGTCCGGTCGCCATCACTTCGGCGATTGCTTCGCGCGTTGGCGGGTAATCCCACAGCTCGCTGAGAAGCACGAGTCGCTCAATCTCCTTGTGCAACGAGCGACCGTTGGCAGCGAGGATCTTGAAGTACGTGGCGGCCACCTCACCGAGTTCCTGGAGCTCCGCAGGCAGCGCTCCAGCCGCGGCACGAGGCTTGGTTTCGAGGAGCCCTCGCTCGTGAGAGGGGTCCTTCACCTCTTGCCCGACGCCCCAACAGCGGTTGTGGATGGCGACGCGCTTGTGGCCCAGCCAGATCGACACCTCTGCTTCGTTGCCGCGGACCAACACCGGTTGGTGGATGAGACGCCAGGGGACGGTGTACGTGTTCCGGTCGAAGTCGACCCGAAACGTCTTCGAGACGCTGGTGCTGAAGAGGTCGTCCGTCTCGAAAGGACGCTCGGGGACGGGCTCAAGCTTCGCGCGCTCTTCGTGCTCGAAGACGAGCGCGGGTACCTTCCCCGTGTCGTCGTGGACACGGTTGTTGGCAATGTCGTCTCGCCACTTCGTCACCTGTGCGTTGAGGTCGAAGAGGTCAGTCGGGCGGCGGCCCGGCCAGAAGCGGGTCCGGACAAAGCCGATCGGCCGCTCGACGTAGGGTTTTCCGGTCGGCCGCCTGGGTGGACATGCCTGAATTGCGAAGCCGCGAACGCGGGCGTACTCGACGAAGCGCGGATTGAAGAGCACGTGTTGGGCCGTGTGCTCGAGGACGACGGTCTTCATGTTATCGAAGACGTCGACCAACGTGCGCCCGCCAAAGAAGCGCAGCGCCAGGTCCATGCACCGCAGGAAGCAACCCATCGCCTGGCTCAGCGTGAAAATGATGAAGAGGTAGCGCGAGTACGCCAGGGCGGCGACGAAGGCGCTGACCCGCCTGGCACACCCGGGAATTGCGTAGCCGAAGTCAGCCCAGTCAACCTGGAGCATTCGACCGGGCTTGTAGCTGCGGGTGAGGAACGCCTCTTGTGCAGGCCTCGGCCGTAGTAGCCGCAATCGGTCTCTGATGATGCTGATGCCTCCCTGGTAGCCATTGGCGCGCAGGTGGTCCAGTGCCGCCGGAGCGCGAATGTCAGCGCAATTCTCGAGCAGCTTGCGGAGGTCGGAGTCGTACGCATCCAGGATGGACGGCCGTTGCTCCGCAGGCCTGCCTTTCCCCGGCTTGCTCTTTGCGCTGAAGAGCAACTCACGGACCCTCTTGCGGTCCAGTCCCGTTTCGCGCTCGATGGCTCGGATTCCTTTGCCCTCAAGCAACTGGAGTCGCAGCACCTCGGCCATCTGGGTCGACCGGTCCTTGTCCTTCAAGCTCTTCTTGCCCTCAGACATCATGCCTCCTGGTCAAACCAGCGCCGCGAACGCGCCGCCATCGCTCGATGGAGGTGACCTCGACGATGCGACCTCGGCGTCCACAGAAAGGGCAGCGCGCCTCCGTGCCCTGCCGTCGGCTGGCGACCGCGAGCACCTCGGGCCACGCAACCAGGACCCACTCGAGCGGTGCCCCCGGCGCTTCGCGGACTTCGTCGTCTGGGTTGAAAAGCGCAGGCTCCGCCTCGAGCGCTTCGACAAGAGGCGTGACGGGTCTCGCGGGTGCAGTGGCATTGATGGTCTCCGCGACGGCATAAGCCCCCGTCGAGGGAGGTACTCGTAGCTGGCCCAAATCCTCCGGGCAGCGGTGATCCCCCACGAAATCGGCTGCACGTCGCTCGCGCCGGTCTGCCTCCTCGACCCGATGCGCCTCCAGCCCCTCATCGGAAGTGCGGTCGTTGTACTTGGTGTGGGCCCGACGCACGCTCGCGCTCCTCGCGGCCCTGCCACACTCAAGGCCGCAGTATCGCCGCCCGGGCTGACAGCTGCCGCAGTAGTCAAAGGGCTCGTCGCATCCCGCGCACAGACGCGAGAAGAGCACGTGCCGAGCGCGAGGCTTTCCGGCCACTGCACCACGAGCGGTCGAAGGTTCGACACCGCGCTTGTCTCAGGCCATAGTCGACCCGAGACAATGCGAAGCCACCGCTGGGCGATCCGGCCCTATACCGGGTCGCCTGTCTCGTCTGCTCGATCGGCAGTCTCGCTGCCCGCTGGCAAATTGGAAGTTCTCGCCATTCCCGGCGATCATCAGCGCGGGCTACGGGGGGCGCCTCCGCTCGCTGCGCTCGCTCCGGCGCCGCCCAACCCGTCTGCTCCTCGTCGACCTAGAGCACCCGGTCGCTCTGGAACTCACTCGCCCCCACACGCCCTCACGCTCTTCCGGTGGTCCTCGGTGATATCGGTGGAAGTGGTCCCGATCCTGGTCGGTGGTGACAGCCTTCGAGCCGTACCGCAGCTGCCGGCCTTCAACGAGGAACACGTCGCTTGGCGCCGTGTCCTTCTCGTAGCGCGGCTCCTCGCGCTCCTCCTCGTCGACATCCTCATCGTCGCTCGCGAGCATCTCCTTGCGCACCGCGACGCCGGCAACCGCGTTCTCGAAGGGGTAGCTGCTTTGGCTCATGATTATCACGGTTGCATCCGAATCCTGTTCCTCCAGCAATTGAATCAACTCGCTCACTCTCATCGTCCTACTCCTCATCGGGGTGGCCTGCGGATGCGCCCGTTCGCGAGGACATACACGCTTCCTTCTGCGCTCCTTCCAAGACAAAGAGACAGGAATCGACGATGACGTCGCGCCAGGCCGGAGCCGGAAGGCTGGGTTACGACAGCTTGTGCCGCAACTCGTCGATGGCTTGCTTCAGCGCAACGATGGCGGCCTCCACCTTCGTCACAGCCACCGTCTGCACGTGCCCCATCTCCAGCACCTTCTCGTACAAGTCGCGCAGGGCCGCGTCCTTCTTTTCGTTGATCCGCCAAAGGGCCCAGCCCGTGGCGGCCAGGAGCCCGTACAAACCAGTGGACTGCAACCAGGTAGCCGCGGTCGCCAATTCCCCATCCAAGACTTCCTTCACGAGGAGGCCCTCCCGGTGGAGAGCAACGCCCTCACGTCGGCCGCTCGGGTGCCGGTGGCCAAGCGCACGGCCTCGTCGTAGGCGGCCGTGGGCGCCAACCCCGCCTCGAGGCGAAGCCAGGCGTACAGGACGAGCCAGGCGCCATCCGAGTGTCCAAAGTAGTGATGCGCCAGCACTCCCGGCGCATGCCCCGCAGCCTCGGGCACACGCCCCAGGGCCATGGTGCCGTCTCGAAGCCCAGGCCACCGCCGCGGTACGTCGATGCCCGGGGCCGGGGCACTCGTCGCCCACCGTACCAAGGAGGCCACCGCCTCGGCCTGGGGCGGCGTCGGCAACACGTACTCGCCGCCATCGGCCCACGGCGCCTTGATGACTCGACTCCATGGGAGGCCGGGCGTGAGGAACCGGGGGTAGTACGGATTCACCACCTCGACTCCGAAGGACTGGGCGTTGTGCCCGGGGCCTGCGTGCCAGAGGACGTCGCTCGCGATGTCCCCGTGCTGCGTCACCGCCCCGTCGGGCCCGAGGATGAGGTGCACGCTGAGCCGGCTCTGCTTGAGGGCATTCACCGTCGCCTGCACGCTTCGCGTCACCGTCTCATGGATGACGAATTCNNAACCACCGCGCCAACTCCGTGGGCACGTCCGTCGCCCCGTCCAGCACCGCGTGGAGGTGGTCCACCAGGAGTCGATGCAGGTGCCCATAGCTGCCCGGTGACGGGTGTGCCGTCTCATTCGGCAGCGAGTGGGCCAGGAATTCGACGGCGCCGCACTCGCACTGAGGCAGCCGCACGACGTCGTCGGCGACGGGTATGGGGGCCTCCTGCTGACTGGCCCTGAGGACGGAGAGGGCTGTCCTGTGGGTTGTGCCGCAGAAGCAGCAGGCATGACTGACGTCGATGGGGGTGAGCTCTTCGATGGGCATGGGTTTCCTCTTCTTTCAACCAATGGCGGTGTAGTCGCCCCACCAGGCGCTAGCCGTGGCCGACGGAAGGCTGTTGGTTTGGACGGTGAATGCGAAGCCATCGCGCGTGGACATGTCGACGGAGGCGTAAATGGAAGACAGGGTTCGAGGCACCAAGGTGACGGAGGACGGGGCTGTCGGAAAACGGTTGCGGAACGTTACCGACGCACCAGCGGTGAAATTGGCCGCCGTCGTCAGTGGATTCCACAGCTTCACACCGCAGAAGCCATTCTCTTGGACGGGGCCCGACATCTCGAAGCCTGACGTCCCCATCGTCAGCCTCATCGAGCGGGACCAGTTTGCGAATGTCGCGGTGACTGTGGTGTCCTGGAGGACTTCGAAGCCGTAGCGCGAGAAGCGAAAACCGCCCGAGTAGTAGGAGGTGCTGTCTCGCGCCCACGCACTGCCATTCCATGCCGCGTTGACGGTGAACCAGATGAAGTCGGCGTCAGCGTACACGCGCAGCCTGGCGCTGGGGCCCCCGTTGCCCAGTGAGTCCCACAAGAGGGCCTTCGTGCCACCGAGGTTGGGCTGTACGATGGCGCGGTGCAGGCCCCCGTTGGTTTGGTTGCCTCGGAA
>PMBV01000515.1:0-1086 GCA_003153055.1 Myxococcales bacterium | reverse complement strand
CCAGTGGCCCCCAAGTCCGTGACAATCTCCTGGAGCTGCGCCTGGACATTGGTGGCGGAGACGTTGTTGTGGGCGGTGGCCGCGATGGCGCTCGCGCTGTGCGCACTGGTGGCCGCTGTCGCGTGCGCGTTGATGAAGCCCAGGAGGGTCGATAGCTGCCCATCCACGGTGCCACTCACCAGCGCGTTGGGGGTGCCCGAGGCGGCATCGGCTCCGACGAGGGCGGCACCTGCGGCGCCCGTCGTAGCCTTCGCCAAGTCATCGACGACTTCATCCAGTGCCGCCTGGACGGTGCCGGCTGCGATGGTGCCGTGCGGGGTGTAGTCGACGGCGGCGGCAGCATGTCTCCGGCTGGCCGCGGTGAAGTGCTCCCTCAACTCCGCATCAACCTCGTCGAAGGAGGCCTGCGCCGTCCCCGCCAGCGGAGCGAGGATGCTCCATGCGCCGGTGGTGACGGCGACGGAGGTGCCCTGGGCGAAGATGAAGGCCTGACGCCGGGAGGTGTCGAGGTCCGCGGCGAGAATCTGCGTCTGGGCCCGCGTGCGTCGGACGTCGCAAAGGAGCAACTCCTCCGGCTGGAGAGCCGCCCTGGGTGCAGCGCCTATGGCGCCCTCGGGCGCCTGGCGTACGACGACTTCGAAGGACTCGTCTTGCCGGAAGAAGACTTGCTGGGAGTTGCCGTCGGTACGCGGGTCCGACAGCTGCCGCTTGAAACGCAGGAAGAGCCCCAGCCACCTCTCATTGCTGGCCGAGGCGACGTCGGTGGGAATGCCCACCAAGTCGACGGCGCAGTCCACCGTCTGCCCGGTACCGAAGAAGAGGCGCTGCCCCAGCTTGTCATAGGCGCGCCCGGGGGCCGTCAAGTCGACACAGAGGTTTGGGACGGGTGAGTGTGGGGCCGGGACGGCGCCGGAGATGACTCCGTAGATGCCCAAGTCCGCGGCGAGGTTTCGGTCTGCCTTCTCGAGGAGCTCGAAGGCCAAGTTGAGCTCGGCCTCGGAAATGCGTTGGCGAAAGTAGTATCGGGCTCGGTCACTCATTGGGTTGCCTTGGGTGCGGGTGCCATCGAATCGAGGCAAAGCCCTC
>PMBV01000541.1:15670-25476 GCA_003153055.1 Myxococcales bacterium | reverse complement strand
GTGGCGGCACCGCGGCTGGTGGCGGCTCCGCGGCTGGAGGCGGCTCCGCGGCTGGTGGCGGCTCCGCGGCTGGTGGCGGCTCCGCGGCTGGTGGCGGAACGGCGACCTACCGCATCTCCGGGAACATCACCGGCAGCGTCATGGCGGGTGTCGCGGTGACCCTGACGGCCGTCGGATCCACTACGACGGACAGCACCGGGGCGTTCTCCTTCGTTGGCCTGTCCAGCGGCGCATACACTGTCACCCCGACTGCACCTCGCACTCGCTTCACTCCAGCCTTTCGTATTGTCACCGTGAGCGGCGCCGACATCGTCGGCCTGACCTTCGTGAGCGAGGCCGAGCTTCCGTCGCTGCCAGAGGCGTACGGCGCGGGAACCCGCTCCGCCTACGGCCTCGGCTCCACGTACGACTTCTCCGATGCCATTCTGTACATCAACGACGTCCTGTACCCCCAGAGCTCTGCCCAACAGTTCATTCGTAATGAGTTGCGCTACCTGAGGTTCTACGTAACGCCAAATGGTCTCCGCGCCTTCAATCCCGGACGCTCCTATGTCTCATCGACCCTCGTCCAACAGAGTGACGGCAAGTGGACCCTGAAGTACCTGCACGAGTTCCAAGGCACTCGCGACGAGTTCACAGGCATCGTGGATGGTCAGACGATTCAAGTCACCTACAGTCACATCTTCGTGGTCAGGGTCGGGGACACGAACTACTCGACCAATGGGTACGGGGTCTTCACGACGACGCTGAGACAGATTCCCGATGCGGTGGCCGGGCCGTTGCCGGCCTACGGACTTTGGGCGGGCATCCTCACGGACCGAGGCGTGCTGCTCGAGTGGCTGACAGAGAACCCATCCGGGGCGAACTTCGAGAATTGGATCTTCAAGGACGGCGTGAAGGTCGCGACCACCACGACGAATCTCTACCGAGACCACACGACCAACACCAACCAGGATATCGTGTTCTGCCCCGGAACCTGTACGGCCATGTTTCAGGTATTCACCTTCGCTCCCGACGGCGGGACTGCAGGGGGGAGTGCGCCCCTCACCATCCAGCTGTGGGGCGGGACTTGGCCCGGAATGCCCTCTTGCCTCACCTATGGCTGCCCGGTTGGCTTCTTCTGCGGAAGCTTGACCGGACTCTGCTACGAGGACTGCCGGCTCGGAGTTGCATGCCCGTTGGGACGAACGTGCCAATCCACTGGCCTTTGCAACTGACGAGCACGCGCTCTGCCGCGGTTCCGCCTCAAGAACAAGTCGACCGACCCGTGGAGCCTGCGATCGATCGCACGAGTTCGGAGAACGCCACGCCGCCGCTCCCCTCTTCGCGCCACGGCGGACAATTGACCTCCATGCGCTTCCTCACGGGACAATCACGATTCGCCCAACTCCGCCGCCTCAATCTCTCGAAGCGTTCGACCATCGGGCAACCGCCACCCTGCTGGCCCACTTTGCGGGGCACCCGACACGATTGCCGCCGCCGCAGATGAACTGGAGAAGACCGCATCGGCAGAAAACACCAGCAGGTCTTCGGCCGTGCCAGGTGCCATGACTCCTTCGCGAATAAGCTCCTCGCGCCGCGCCCTGTAGCCCTTCGAGAGTGACGGGTAGGTCCTCTTCACGGCCGTCGAGCCTTTGAGCACGACGTAACCCTCGGCCACGCGGCGCATGCGGGCTTCGGCGTCGAGCACCTTGTAAGTGAACTCGGGACCGGACTGGTCAGTGCCACCCTTGGGCTCGAGCATCGTACCGGCGCGGGTGCTCAGTGGAGGGAGCACCAACCGCACATACTCAAGGAAAGCCTCCATGTCGGCCAGGTCTGACTCGGGCAGCGCCGCCCCAGGAGGCTGCGCGTGGTTGTCGAGGTTCGCACGTGCCGCCTGCCCTGCGAGGCGGTAGAGCGCGAGCTCAAGGTGCTTCGCATGGGCTTTGGTCAGGTTGCCGTCTTTCGACGTGAACACGATTGCTTCCGACCACCACTCACGCTTCCCGTCGGTGGCATGCTGATTTAAGCGCGGGCCGAGCGATTCAGCCTCGCCGATGTAGCCCTTCAGTTCTCCGACCGCGTCGGGGTCATCGCCGAGCAGGACGTAGACGCCAGGGCGGCTTGACTCCGGTCGCTCCTTGAACGCCGCGAGGTGGTTGCGCGGCACCGCAACGGCGATGCTCGACGAAGTGATCACATCGGCAATGCGCAGGCCGGTCGGTTCACCGCTCACATAGAAGAGTTTGATGGTCTTGCCGGCCACGCCCCAAGACTATCGAGGCGGTGGTCGAGGAGATCGAAAACCATTCGACAAGGTCGGCGTTCGATGGAGCGCTGCACGGCCAGTCGAAAGGCCGAACCCTCAATGCCCTCGCTGGGCTACGGTCGGGGCAATCTCATCTAGATCGAAACGAGGCTGAGCGAGATCGATCGGTTGGCGTGGCGAGGGGACGGCAGGCGCAGCGGCTCGTCGCGCGCGGCGGTCGGCCGTGATCTCCAGCGTCGATGGTTCCCACCGGAGCGAAGGCCCCGGCGTTGATGTTCACCGCCGCGTCCAACACCTTCACGAAGGTGGCGTACAGTGCCGAGAGCTACGACGCGCAGAACGAGTACGACAGCACGAACTATCGGTTCAAGGCTTCGACCGCGGGTAGGTATCTGGTGTGCGCGTCGCTTTGGGCCGGCAGCCCCCTTAACCTCGAGCTCGACCTCTTCGTGAACGGCACCCGCGAGCGCGCGTTCGCCAACAGCGCGGGCTCGACCACGGCACGTAGACTGCGCCCTGTGGTAGCTCGATCCGCTGTCGTCGGTCGAGCTCTGAAGCATCGAACGGGTCGAGGCGCTTGATGAAGAGGTCGAAGACGTTCCAGGAGCGCCGGTTCCGTACCGCGTCGAGCAAGGGCTCCTCGTCGACCTCGAGCTGCGCGGCTGGCCCGTACTTGGTGCCGGTGGAGGAAGCGAAAGCGGGAGGTTGACGGCGAATTCACCCGAGCCCGAGCTTCACCTCGACGGCGCGACCCCCGGTGGTTACGGAGTGCTGGTCGGCGGTTCCTTCCCCGGCTGGCGTCCCACCGTCACGTTCACCTCGAGGCTCACGGCGCCTCCCAAAGGAGCACCGATGCGCGGCCGTTGCCCGCTTCTGACCCTGAGCTTGGTCTTGCCAGTCCTCGGCTGCGCGACGGCTGACCGCGCCCGACCCCAGGCCGGCGCCACCGCCAGTGGCACCGCTCCCTCCTCCGGCCTGGCCTTCGCCAGCTTCGCGCCGCTCGACACCGATCTCTTCCTCGCCAACGGCGACGGGAGCGACGCGCACGCCCTGGTGCCCGATCCGGCGCTCGACTACGACGCCTCGTTCTCTCCGGATGGCCGCTCGATAGTCTTCACCTCGACGCGCGGCGGCTCGGCGGACATCTACCAGGTCGGAGTCGACGGGACGGGGCTCAGGCGGCTGACCGACGACCCGGCCTTCGACGCTCAGGGCGCGCTCTCCCCCGATGGGCGGTCGCTGGCCTTCGTCTCGAGCCGGAGCGGCCAGGCCGACGTGTGGATCCTCGAGCTGGCCACGGGCGCGCTGCGCAACCTGACCGACCACCCCGGGGGCGACTTTCGCCCCGCCTGGTCGCCGGATGGCCAGTGGATCGCGTTCTCCTCCGACCGCGACTCGACCAGGCCCCGGGCCGCCTTCGTCACCCTCCACACCGCCGAGCTCTACGTGGTGCGCGCCGACGGGACCGGGCTCAGGCGGGTGACCCACGGCGAGGGGTTCTCCGGGAGCCCTCGCTGGACCGCGGATGGGCTGCGGCTGGTCTACTACGAGGCCACCGTCGACGAGGTCCGCAAGATCACCGGCGCGCGCAGGCTGCGGGGCACGACGCAGATCGCCAGCGTCGACGTCGCCACCGGCGCCCGCGAGGTGCTGACCACCGGCCCGGGCGAGAAGTGGTCGCCGCAGCAGCTCGGCGACCGCCGCGTCGCCTACGCCAGCGGCGGGGCGGAGGGCGGGGTGGAGTTCAGCGCCGGCCCGGCGGGCGCCCGAGGCGAGGTCCGCAACCCGCACTGGTCGCCCGACGGGCACCGGATGGTGTTCCAGCGCGAGGTGGGGTCCGGCTGGCCGCCCTCCAGTGCCTGGCCGAGCCGGGCCGGCTCGGTGGCGCTCCAGCGGACCGGCATCTTCGCCGCCGCGTCTCCGAAGGGCGACTGGCTGGTCCTCAACGATCAGACCGCGGGCATCCTCCACAACAGCCTCGTGGTCATGCGACCCGACGGCTCGCAGCGCTCGGTGGTCTTCACCGACGAGCACAAAAACGCGCTGGCGCCCGCCTGGTCGCCGAAGGGAGATCGGATCGCCTTCGGCCTCGGCGGCTACTTCCAGGTCATCATCGGCGCGGCGACCGCGGACCTGGCGGTCATCGACCCCGACGGGAAGAACCTGGTGCTCCTCACCGACGGCTCGGGCAACTTCGGTATGCCCAGCTGGTCCCCCGACGGGCGGCGGCTCGTCTGTCGGTCCAGCGGCAAGGCGGGCAGCGGGCTGTCGATCATCGACGTTGAGAGCCACGCGCTCACGGTGCTGACGGCGGGCGCGGGCCGCGAGAATTTCCCCGCCTGGTCGCCGAAGGGAGACCGCATCGCCTTCACCAGCGACCGCGACGGCGACTACGAGCTCTACTCCATCCGGCCGGACGGGACGGACGTCCGCCGGCTGACCCGGAGCCCGGGCAACGACGCCCATGCCACCTGGTCGCCCGACGGCGAGTGGCTGGCCTTCACCAGCGCGCGGGGCGGCTTCAAGGACGAGGCACCACTCCACCCCGCCAATCCCCAGCCGTATGGCGACCTGTACGTGATGCGCGCCGACGGCACCGAGGTACAGCAGGTGACCGACGATCAGTTCGAGGAGGGCACGCCTGCCTGGCTGCCGCGGCCACCGGGGCGCTGACCCTGACTCCAGGGCTGGTGGGACGCTGGGACGAACACCAGGGAGTGGATGGTGGACTCGCGGAAGGCCAGCGACGTCGAGCTCATCGTCGCCGGCCACCGGGGCGCCACGCAGCCGATCGCGAGCACGATCAGCGTTCGAATGGCCGCGGTCGCGCTCGTCATCGTGGCGCGAAGCAGAGCAGCCCCCTGGCGGTTGAACAAGCGCCAGGGGGCGTCCTCCCCCACGCTGACCTAGTCGCCTTGTCCACTCGAAGTGGGCTCCCGACGCCGGTAGGCCTCGAGCTGCGACGGTTCGAGCTCGACCACCACGAGCGCCTCGTCGGCCCCGCGGGCTCGCTCGAGCACGTCCCCGTTCGGTCCCCATGCACCGCTGAGCCCACAGGAAACGTGGCCGCCGGTGCTTCCCGCGAAATTCGCCAGGCCGCTGAACACCCGGTTGTCCATCGCCCGCGCGCCGAGGTGGAGATCGCTCCTCCGCTCTTCGCCTCGCGAATAGAGCGCCGAAGCCACGTAGAGGTCAGTGCCATCGAGGGCCGCGTTCGCCGCGTGCTCCGGCCATGCGACGTCGAAGCAGATGCCGATCGCGACCCGCCAGCCATGCACCGTGAATGGCGGAATCGCGGCTCCGGGCTGAAAGAGCCGAGTCTCCGACCCATGGAGGTGCTCCTTGAGCGAGAAGCCGATGTCGCCGCTCGGCCCGACGATGGGCGCGGCGATGTGCCGATCGCCCCCGCGAGTTTGGAGGGCGGCCCCGAGAATCGCGGTGACCCCGCCCCGGGCACACGCGCGGCGCACCGGATCGAGGCGCGGGTCGTGCTCCTCCAACCAGGCGTCCTTCGTGGACTCGAGGTGTGCCAGCTCATAGCCCGTCAGAAACAGCTCAGGAAACACGACGAGGTTTGCCCCTCGAATGGCCGCGGCCGAGACCGCCGCCACCACGGCAGCGACATTCGCGTCGACATCGCCGGGAACCGCGGCGGCCTGAGCCAGGGCGAGACACAGTCGCTCGGTGGGCATGTTGCTTCGTAGCACGCCCGAATCGAGCGTGAACCGGTGGGGAGCCAGCCCGGCTCCAGCTGCCATTGAAGCGGGAGCCGTTCCGTGCCCCTACGGCCCCTACCCGGGCGTCCATCCGAAACGGTGGGCCGAGCAAGATGACGACCGCCGTGTCCGACGGCACCACCGCGTCGATGGCGTTGGCGAAGACCTGGCGGCGTGACCCAGGCTCCGGCGGCGCGTCAAGTTCTGCACTGTGCAAGGCGAGCTCAGGTCTCTGTGCGTACGGACCCCCAGGGCTGGTCACTCCCCAGCCCTGTCATCACGGAGTACAGATTTGTACACCGTGATGACACGCTCGGAGACCCGCGCGTACCCGTCACCTCTGGTGGTCCGGGGCGAGGCAGCATCGGCTCATCCAACTCGGCTACGTACATCCCACACTCCGGCCGAGTCAGTGAGCCGGAGCCGAGCCTCACCCGGTCACGGCTTGCCGGCGTCGTGAGGTGTTGGTGCCGGCGTCGCAGCGCGCGGGATCTTCAGCTCCTTGGTGGGACAGGTCTTCAGCCCCGCTACCTCTCCTGGCCTCTCAGCACCGAAGGCTGGGCATCGACCCTGGCGTTCCCGAGGGAGCTGCTCGCCGAGGTGGTCCAACTCGCTACCATTGTCGCGTTCCTGCGGTGGCTGCATCTGGCGGTATGCCACGCACAAGCCATGGGCCGTCGAGTCACCAGCTCGCCCCGTGCAGCCGTGCTGTGGTGGTTCGTCTCGGTCGCCAATTCATCGTGCCGTTCGAGCGGATCCGCGGGCTCGCCCCCGAGGTGCCCACCCGCGCGTGGCAGGGGTGCTGGATCATTGCCATGTTCCTTCCCGTTCTCGCGATTCAAGCGGGGAACACGGGCCGCACTGGGAATCTGATGGCCATCGGTATCCTCATTCTCGCATACGTCGCCACGGTCGCTGCCGCGGGGCTGGGGGCGTGGGTGGCCACATCAGGTCCGCCAACGCCACTCGGTGCGAGGTGGCGATCAGCATCAACAACGACCTCCCCATTCAGGATGTCTGCTGCACGCCAACCCAGGCTGCCTTCGCGCCGATTCTGGTGGACACCGCCGGGGTTGTGATTAATTGGGTCCCCGCCGCGACCCACCGGCAGAAGTTCCTTCCGGCTGGCACGTATCCCGTCAGCTATTTCCTGTATTCGGCCGGCGCCGCCGGCTGCGGGTTCAACGGAAGCACGCTGTCGGTGACTGCGACAAGGCTGTAGACCTGAAGCGGATCGCCAGGCTGCCCGGCACTCACGACGGCATCGAAGAGGCCTGGCGGCTATTCCTGACCAAAGACGAGAAGCTTCGATGAGAGTTGGACTGCCAGGAGCTGGTCACCTCTCCATCGATGAGGTTCGAGGCCGGGAAGTCGTAGTCACCCAAGCCGTGCATGGTGCGGGCTGCGGTGCCAAAGCCAAAGCGACCCCGCCTCAATTGGGCCACCCTCCAGGACGTCTGGAGCTGCCCCTGCGGCGGGCGCCGAAGAGTCCTGGCCGTGGTGTCGAGCCATCGCCTGAGCGGATCGAAATCGCTCCGTCACGGAGGCCCGACGTTATAGGCGATGTCGCTCAGGTCGAACTCGCCATAGGCGTACTCGCCGCTCACCGGGTGCCGGTAGTGCGCCTCGCCATGTGCCGCCAGCCAGAAGGGGCCGAAATGCTGGTACCGGCTCAGCGGCGTCGACCAGCGGCTCGGAGTGAGGGTCACTCCATCTGCTTCGAGCACTGGCCGGTCGTCAGAGAAGAAGTCCACCAGCTCACCGGTCAGGTTGAAGACGAGCGTGGCCTCGATGGTGAAGCCGCCGGTGGTGAACCACGCCGTCACGTGCTGGGCGTCGCGGACCTCCCAGGTGATGCCCGGGCCGATGAGTGTCGCCGGGGCGATGACGCACATGTCATTGAAGAGCGTGACGGTCTCGGCGCGAGTCAGCTTCGGCCCGCTGAGGCTCACCACCGGCACCGCCGAGAGAACCCTCACGCGCATCGAGGCCTCGCCGTCGACGAAACGGTGGAGCCCCAGCACCGGCAGCCCAGACCTCGTCGCTCGCATGAAGAACAGGCGCGTCGGCTGGTCGGCGAAGCTGTGCTGCTCTGCGGTGAGCGGCATCCACGGCGAGTCTGGCCCTCCGCGGATTCGACCAGTGAAGCGCAGCCGGTAGCTTTGTATCCGGGGGCTCCCCACCACGCCCGCCAACCGGAGGTACCGCTGCACCGGCTCTGGGAGCGGCGCCAGGTCGGCGTCGGTGACGGTGGCCATCGGGGCCGCCCGCGCCAGTCCGCGGCGGACCTCGCGGTCGTACTCGGCGCTGAGGCTGGTGGGGCCCACCGAGAAGTACCCCAGCACCGCGCCCACCAGCACCACCGCGTTGATGATGGTGCCGAACTTGGCGTCGCTCCACGAGGTGACGATGACGACCTGCGAGACGACCACCGCCACGGCGCCCACCGCCCACCACCAGCGCGGCAAGACGTACAACGACGCAGCCGTCGAGAGCATGGCCACCGTGGCAACGAGCCACAGCACTCCCAGCGGCCCAGAGATGTGCCCTTCGAGCTGTGGGAGCTCGGCCAGCCCGAAGGCCTTGAGGAACCCCATGAGGTGGATGAGCCCGTGGAGGGTGAGGAGGACGGCGAGCGCGATCGACATAGGCAAGGCCTCAGGTGCTGATGCCTCGTGTGCAACCACTTTCCGGGCCACCATGCCATTGGTCCTCATTCACGCGCCCGTCTTCGTTGCGGCGTGGCCCCGGGTTCCTTAATTTGACTGAGTCGTCGTTCAGTTTGGTGTTCAGGCCCACCGTCCCCCTGTGGCACCCGAGCGAGCGGGGCAAATCGCCCCACGTCCGAGAGTGTGACCCTTTTCCCAAGTTCTGGACCTCAGTGAGCCCGTCCGCCCTCGCTGACGGGTTGCAGTCACATCGAACGAAGGAGTCATCATGGCAAAGGCATACGTGGTTGGCAGTGGCATCGCGGGGCTCTCCGCGGCCGCCTTCCTCATTCGAGAGGGTCACTTCGACGGCTCCGACATCCATATTCTGGAGGAGGAGAACCGAAAGGGTGGGAGCCTCGACGCCAGCGGAACTCCCGCCGCGGGTTACACCATGCGGGGCGGCCGCATGTTCGAGCTGCAGTTCCGTTGCAGCTACGACTTGCTCGGGTCGATCCCCTCCCTGGACAACCCGGCGAAGTCGGTGACCGCGGACACCTTCGAGTTCCACGAGGACTTCAGCTGGAACGACCAAGCGCGGCTGGTCGACGAGACCGGGCGGATCGCCGAGTTCCACTCCATGGGCTTCTCGGAGCGCGACCGCCTCGAGCTGGTCAAGTGCGCCGCGACCCCCGAGCGCCTGCTGGATGGCAAGCGCATCACCGACTGCTTCAACCCGCACTTCTTCACCACGAGCTTCTGGTACATGTGGTGCACGACGTTCGCCTTCAACCCCTGGCACAGCGCCATCGAGTTCCGGCGATACCTCAATCGATTCATCCACCTGTTCCCGACGTTCGACACGATGTCTGGTATTTACCGAACTCGGTACAACCAATACGACTCCATCGTGCGGCCCCTGCTGGCGTGGCTCAACGACCGCCACGTCAATATCCAAACCAACACCCTGGTGACCGACCTCACATTCGCCGAGGGACGCGGCATCACCGTCACCAAGCTTCACCAGACGCGCGACGGCCGCCCCGAGGAGATCGCGGTGGGGCCCGACGATCTCGTCTTCGTCACCAACGGCTCGATGACGGCCAACTCCAGCCTCGGCTCGACCGACGCGGCGCCGGTGATGGACACGTCGCGCTCGGCGGGCTCATGGCGTCTGTGGGAGACCCTCGC
>PMBV01000541.1:7537-15662 GCA_003153055.1 Myxococcales bacterium | reverse complement strand
CTGGCTGATGACCATCGCGCTGAACCACCAGCCGCACTACCGGGAGCAACCGGCGGACACCTTCGTGTGGTGGGGCTACGGGCTCTTCCCCGACAAGGTCGGCAACTACGTTCCCAAGAAGATGTCCGAGTGCACGGGCCGGGAGATTCTCCACGAGCTGCTCAGTCACCTCAAGTTCGACCAGCAGCGTGACGCCATTCTCGACTCGTCCATCGTCATTCCATGCATGATGCCGTTCATCACCAGCATGTTCCTCGCGCGCAAGCGAGGCGACCGCCCTGACGTCGTCCCCAGCGGGTCGACCAACCTCGCCTTCATGGGCCAGTTCGCCGAGACGCCAGACGACGTCGTCTTCACCGTCGAGTACTCGGTGCGAACGGCCTGGGAAGCCGTCGCGGGGCTCCTCAAGCTCGAGCGGCAGCCGCCTCCGGTCTACAAGGGGCAGTACGACCCGCGGGTCTTGGTGCACGCCATCGAGACCATGCACCGCTGACTTGACGGAGCCGCTCGCCCGAGGGCTTGGCATCTCCGGTCTTCGCGAATCACTCCCCCCATTGGTTGATGGCTTTGGGGGTCTTCAGCTTGCCCTTGGTGGCCTTCTTGATGGTGAGCTTCCGCGCCTTGAGGAAGATGGGCGTCGGTGGGTCGCCCTCGATGTAGGCGCCCCACCAGTACTCACCAGGGCCGAGCGTCTTCACCTCGGCGCGTTGGTCCTGAGCCCGCAGGTTCACCACCGGGCCGCGGAGCAGGTCCTCCGAGGTGGAGATGAGCAGTCGGTAGGCTCGGGCGTCGGCGGCCGACTGCCACGAGAAGGTCACCTTGGGCTTGGGGTCGAGGGAGCTGAAGATTGCTCCGTCCTCCGGCCCCAGCAGCAGGTCCTTGGGCTGCTCGTGCTCGAAGTAGATGCGCCGGGCGAAGCCGAATTCGCCCTGGCGTCCGTCCCCATCTCGGGAGGCGACGTGCCAGACGAAGACGGCCTCGCGCTCGGGGCGGAAGTCGTAGCTCGTCTCTTCGGTGTCGGCGACCACCGTCTGCACTTGGAACGAGAAGTCCCGGGCGATCTCGAGCCGGTAGCTGGCCGCGAGCGGCACGGCCTTCCACCCCAGGCGAATGACCTGCCCGGCCTTGGCTTCGAAGCGCGCGTCGATGCCTGGCTCGCTCAACTGGGGAAAGTCGGGGAGCTCGACGACCTCGCTCGCCTTCCCGCCCGCGACGTCGGCGGCCTGGCCCCTGCGCAGCTCGATCTCGCCGGCCGCGCCGCGGAGCGTGCCCGTGCCTCGGAGCACCGCGACCTCGGTCGCCTTGCTGCCGCGGGTGAGGCGGAACTCCATCGGCTCCGAGCCCTCCTTGGCCACCAGGGCCACGTCCGAGCCATCGGCGGTCTTGATGTGCAACGCAGGCGTCGGCCCTTCCTTCTGCGCGTCGGGGGCAAAGCCTCTGACCTCGCCGCTCTCGACCTCGACCAGCGCCTCGGGCGCGGTGGTCTCTGGGGCGCCAGCGGCCGGCGGTGCGGCGTCGATGACCACCACCGCCTCCGCCCCCAGCGTGAGGCCTCCACCGACGAGGAACTCGACTCGCGCCGCCGCTCCCTTCGAGGTTCGCACCCAGTCGCCAGCGCGAAACACGGCGCCCGTCGTCACCGCCTCCCAGTACGGCTTGCCAGCCCGCCGCACCTGCACCTCGCCGCTGGTGGAGGCGCAACTGGCGATGATGGACGCGAGGCTCGTGGCCGTGGGGCTCGAGGCGTCAGCGGGCCCCGGGTCGGGTGACGCCGGTGGCGGTGCCTTCGAGCAGCCCACGAGGAGTGCGACGACGACTGCCAGCCCGACGTGTTGGGTGCGAGTCTTCATGGCGCGATGGTCTCTTCTTGCAGAGCGGTGCCCAGCGTGGAGGTGAGCTCGACCCAGAGCGCACCCTCCGCCGTGCCTTGGAAGTACAGGGTGCTGGAGCTGGTGCCCGCGGCGATGGCGAAGGTCGCGAGTGGGGTGGCGCAGTCGGCGTCGGCGTGGAGTCGGGCGTTGGCGCTGGTTCCTGGACCCATGGCGATGGACAGCGGCAGGTCCTCGGCCACCGGGCTGGGGTTGCCGTGGGCGTCGACGGCCTGCACCCTCACCGCCGCGGAGCATGCGCCCGCCTTCACCGATTGCCCTGGCGTCGAGAAGCTCAGGCTGACGGGGCTCGATGGGCTCACGGTCTGGGGCTGAGAAGCCGAGGGGAACGCCTCGCTGTTGACTCGCAGGGTCGGGCTCCCCGCGCGGAGGGTGAGGAAGTACACGCTGACGAGTGAGTCTGACGGGCCCAACGCGACCATCGGAGAGGGTGCCGTGCAGGCGGCGTCGGAGAAGAACCGCACGTCATCGAGCGGGCCGGCTTCGAAGGCAAGGCTGAGCGGCGCCTCGGCCTGGGCGGGCTTGCCGAAGACGTCGGCCAGCTCGACCTCGAGGGGTGATGAGCACTCGCCGGCGACGAGCGTCTGGGGTTGCGAGCGCACCTTCAGCGCCACGGCCAGGCCGGTCTTCACCTCGAAGGCCTCGGCGATGGAGGCGTGGCCGAGGGCGTCAGTGACGGTCAAGGTGTCGGAGGCAAGGGGCGTCGACACCATCACCAGGACCCGCGAGCGACCCAGCACGAAGGGGCCGGTGTCTGTCGGGGTCAGGGTCCCGCTGAGGTCCGACAGGCTCGCCGAGCCCACGAAGCCGTCTACCACCCGGCCGAGCGGGTCGACCGCGGCCAGCGAGACGGTGAAGGAGCTCCCGGCGCGCTGGGGCCCGATGGCGTCGATGCGGAAGCCGGCGACCGTCTCGGCCGAGGCGACGACGCGGTAGGCGCCGAGGAGTGTCATTGAGCGCTGCTCCGGGTCGATGACCTTGAGGTCGTACGTTCCCCGAGGGACGCCCGCGGGCACCGTCGCCTGCAGCGTGGCCGCGGGGGTGAGCCGAACGTCGAGCAGCGCGATGGCCTGTGAGGCGTCGGCGTCTTGGGGCGTGAGCGCCGCGACGAAGGTGACGTCGAGGGCGCTCTTGGTGGCGTGGTTGAAGTCGGTCACCACCTTCGCCATGAGCCCGGTGCCGGAGATCTCCACCGAGACGTCGTCGTCGGAGGTCGCCTGCGAGGGTGTCAGGCCGCGCAGCTCAGGCGCCGGCGCTGGCGCATCACCGCACCCAGTGACCGCGAGAGCCGCCAGGGCGCCGAGGGCCCAGCGCATCACAGCACCCCAAAGCGATAGCCCAACTCCAGCGCCAGCCCGCCCGCCTCGAGATGGAACGCCTGAGCCTTGTTCACCGGCGCCCAGGCGTAGCCGAGCTCGACGAAGCCCAGCCCTGGTCCGAGGGCGACTCCGAGGGCCGCGAAGCCCAGCGCGCCGAAGCCCCAGGCCGTGGAGCGGGTCGCCGTCAGCGTCGTCTCGTAGATGGCGTAGGTGGCCTGGCCTCCAGCGCCGACCAGCAGGGACACGCGGCGGCCAGCGAAGAGCTCGACGCCGAAGCGCGCCGTGATGGGCAGGTAGGTCGCCAGCGAGCGGCTCGAGAACGCCCCCGAGGTGTCTCGCACCGTCTGGGAGGCCGAGGCGTATTGACCGGTGAGGCCCACGCCCATGCCTGTGTTGCCCGCGCGGAAGGGCACCCAGAGGTCGGCGCCCACTCTGGGGCTGAATTGATCGCCCAGACTGTAGGTCACGCCGCCGCGCACCCCGAGCAAGAGGCGGTGCGGATCGGCTCTCACCGGCACCAGCACCGAGTCTTCGAAGCCGCCGGTGAGGTCGACCACGCGCACCCGTGGGTCCTCGTCGGGCATCGAGGGCGGTGGGACGAAGCTCGTCTCGTAGCGGCCCTCGCCGAGCTCGGTGAGCTTCCCTACCGAGCCGTGGGTGGGGATGACGGTGAGCCTGGCGCCAGTGAGCGGCAGCCCTGCTCCGTCGCGAACCTCGAGCGAGAGGCGCGCCTCGGTGCGTCCGTCGGTCGGCACTGGATCGGGGCTGAAGTGCCCGCTCACCGCTCTGGCCGCGGCCACCGCTTGCAGCTGGTAGTTGGCGGCGGTGGTGACTGGAGCGCCACCCTCGCCGGTCACCGAGGCGACGAACTGAACCAGCCCTCCGGCGGGGTAGCGGTCGGGCGCGACGAAGGGCACCTGGTACAGCCCGTTGCCCAGGTAGGTGAGGCCCTCGAGGGGGCGGCCGTTTCCGGTGACCTCGATGGGCTGGGCCGCGAGGCCGAGGCCGGTGGCGTCGAAGGCGAGCACGCTGACCATGGCCTTCGACTGCCCGTCGCAGAGGAGCGGCTGCTCCGGTGGGCGCACGACGAGCTGGCTCGGTGCAGGCAAACCGAGGCGGAGGCGAGCCTCGGCGCGCGCGGCCGGGTCCGAGTCGATGGAGAAGCCGAACACCACCTCCTTGGCGGTAGCTCCAGCCGCTGGGACGTAGCGGTAGACGTAGCGCCCGGCCTCGGCCGAGACGAACGACGCCGCGCCCTGGCTGGCGGTGACCCTGACGAGCTTGGGAGGCACCGAGGCGCCACCGAGATCGTAGAAGACCTCCAGGCGGGCCCAGGAGTGGCCGTCGGCGAGCACCGCGTGGGGCACGACCGCGGCGGTGAGCCGGTTGTACGTCGGCACCTCGACGGGAACTCGGCGCGAGAGGGTGACGTTCTTCTTGTCCTTCACCAGGACCGTTGACTCGCGAACGCCAGGTGGCACCTCGACGGCGATCTGCGCCTTGCCCTTCGCGTCGGTGAGCTGGGGACCGAACTCGACGCTGGCGACTTGAATGCGCACCTCGGAGCTCTTGGGCGCCTGCACGGGGATCTTGGCGATGCCGTACAGGGGAATGCGGAGGAACTCGATGGGCGCCTCGGGGCCTGTCTCTCTCCAGACTGCCACCAGCGCCACCTGCGGGAAGCGCGTGGAGGGAGGCACGTAGACGGCGCGGTAGGTGCCGGGGCCCGTGCGAGTGACCTCCCCGAAGCTGCCCACGTTCACCGCCAGGCGCAGTGGCCGGTCGGCGCTCCCTGGTGGCTCATCGGCATGGACGGTGACGGTCACCGACTCGCTGCGGCCCAGGACGACAGGCTCCTTGTCCAAGGTGAGGGAGGCACCCTGGGCCACCGTGCAGCCGAGGACCGCGCCCAGGAGGCCAATGCCCCGACATGCTATGGGTGCCAAACGCATCCGGTCTCCTATTCAGTGGGCTTGCCAGAGCGGATCCGCAGCTCGATGTCTTTCAGCCGCTGGGAGGCCTTGGCGCGACCAGGCTCGGCGAGCACCGCGCCTTGGTAGTGGGCCGCGGCCTCGGCGACGTCGCCCCGCTCGAGCGCCTTGTCTCCCAGTTGCTCGAACTTGGAGGCCAGAGCCGAGAGTCGCTCCATCACCCGGGGGTCGTCGGCTCGCAGCGCCCGGGCCGCGATGAGATGGTCCAGTGCCTCATCGCCCGATGGGCCGGCCAGTCGCCCCGCGGCGATGCGCTCGTCAGCCAAGGTGACGTGGGCGGTGAGCGCCACTCGGTCTTCTTGGCGATGGCTCCACAGCGTGCCCAGGGCGATGAGCGTCGCCAGTGCCGCGGCGGTAGCTCCAGCGAAGATGGCGCGTCTCGGTATGGTTGTGGTTGGTTTGTTGGCTTGGGTGTCTTGCTCGTCGGTCGCGATCGCTGGGGTGGATGGCTTTGCGTTCGCTTCCGAGGCGACGGGCACGCGCGAGCTCGTGGCAGTGGGGTCGGGACTCGTGTTGGGCCACATGGCCGAGCTGCTGTCGGGGGCGGCGGCAGGGAGGTCCTCGAGGGAGGAGAGGATCGAGGCGGCCACCGTGGAGCGGGGCGCAGGGACCGATGCCGCGGTCGCGGTGCCAGGAGACGGCGCGCTCGGGGCCGCTGGGGAGTGGATCGGAGTGACGGAGCCAGGTGTCGCAGCGCGAGGGAGCCCGGCTGAGGCGACGGTTGCAGCGTGAGGGAGCGGGACGGGCGCTGCACTCCCGGCTGACGAGCGGGCCGGGGTGACGGAGGCGACGGTTGCAGCGCCAGGGAGCGGGACGGGCGCTGCGCTCCCGGCTGACGAGCGGGACGGAGTCACGGAGGCAGGGCCCGCGGCGTGAGGGAGCGGGACGGGCGCTGCGCTCCCGGCTGACGAGCGGGCCGGGGTGACGGAGGCGAGGGTCGCAGCGCCCGGAAACGCGAAGGGCGCCGCGCTCGTGGTCGCTGGCGAGCGGGCCGGAGTGCCGGAGGCGGGGGTCGCAGCGCCAGGGAGCGGGACGGGCGCCGCAGCTGTGGAAGGGGGGAGCGAGGTCGCAGCGCCAGGGAACGCGAAGGGCGCCGCGCTTGCGGCCGCTGGCGAGCGGGCCGGAGTGCCGGAGGCGGGGGTCGCAGCGCCAGGGAGCGGGACGGGCGCCGCACCTGTGGCAGGGGGGAGCGAGGTCGCAGCACCAGGGAACGCGAAGGGCGCCGCGCTTGCGGCCGCTGGCGAGTGGGCCGGAGTGCCGGAGGCTGGGGTCGCAGCGCCGGCTCCCCGCGGTCGCGCCGCAACGGAGGCAGCGGACGGGGTCGTCGAGTGGGCGGGTGCGGTGCTCCCAGCGAGAGGGAAGGCGTCTCCCGCCCATCCAGGAGGGTACGCAGCCGTCGATCGACTCTGGACTGGCGAAGGCGCGGCGGCGGCGTCAGAGGGCGGGGCGAAGGGGTACGCAGGAGCGTGGGCCTCCTCGAGCACCAGAATCGAGTCGTCGTCGAGCGTGGTTGAAGTGCCGAGCCCCTGCCTGATCGGCTCCGCGGGAGCGGGTGGCAGTGCCACTGACATCAGCGGGAACTGCGTCGAATCGGCGTCGAGTCGCACCAGGTGCAACGTCATGCCGGTGCCCTTCTCCGATGGGGCATGGCGCAACACCACTGCCTCCCCCGACACACCCACCGCCCCACCTGAGAACTCGAGCTTCAGTTTGACTGGGCTCCCGACCGGCAGCAGCTTCGGGGGCGTGACGAAGACCCCTCGCCTCGCAATTCCAGACGCGAGCAGGGAAAGGAATTCGAACCTATCCTTGCACTTGAGCTTCACCCGGATGATGGGGAGCCAGTCTGGAGGGAGCGAGTTCACTGGCTCTCGACCATGGTGACCTGGATGGCCTCGGCGCCGTCGCCTACCGTGACCTCCGCCCGCCAGGTGACGAACCCGTGCCGCTTGAGGCTCACCTGGTAGATTCCTGGCTTGATGCTGAGGACCCCGCCGCTCGCCTCGAGGTCGGCGACCTTTGCCCTGGCCTTTCCGTCGATGAAAATCTCCGCGTCAGTCGGCGTCACCGAGAAGAAGAGCCCGCTGCCCTGTCTGACCGCCGCGGGAGCCGCGACTGGCTCGGTGACCGCGGCGGCTGGTCGCTCCGTGGCTGGAATCGCGGGCGCCGAAGTGGCGCATCCGGTGACGAGGCCGAAGACAGCGGTGATCAGTTCTACGACAGCAACTCCTCGCACATTTCACCTGCCTTCAGGCAGTACGTTGAGCGACTCCCCCGTGCATTGATCCAATGGGTAATGACCCGCCCAATGACGGCCCCGCTTTTTTGGGCAGCGATCATTCTGGTGCCAGTGTCTCGTCTGTTGTTTTGATGGAATTGTAGCTGCGTGACTCGGCGCAACCTGGCCGGGGTGGGTCATTCCGTTTCAGTGGACAGTATTCCGTTAAACAGGATACTGTCCGCCGCGCGCTACTTCGCAACCGAAAGGACGTCTGATGAGCTCCAAACCGTACCGCTTCGAGACCTTGGCCCTCCACTCTGGACAAACCCCCGACGGCACCCTGTCACGCGGGCTCCCGGTGTACCGGACGAGCTCGTACGTGTTCAAGAACACCGAGCACGCGGCCAATCTCTTCGCCCTCAAGGAGCTGGGGAACATCTACACGCGGTTGGGGAACCCGACCACCGACGTGCTGGAGCAGCGGATCTCGCAGCTCGAAGGCGGGGCCGCGTCGGTGGCGCTGGCGTCGGGCACGGCGGCCATCTTCTATTCCATCATCACCCTGGCCCAGGCCGGTGATGAGATCGTCTCGGCGAGCAACCTGTACGGTGGCACGTACACCCAGTTCGATACCATCTTGCCGCAGCTGGGCATCACCACGAAGTTCGTCGACTCGAAAGACCCCAAGAACTTCGAGAAGGCCAT
>PMBV01000541.1:0-7504 GCA_003153055.1 Myxococcales bacterium | reverse complement strand
TCGTGGTCAACTCGCTCACCAAGTGGATCGGCGGGCACGGGGCCGCCATCGGTGGCATTTTGACGGACTCCGGCAAGTTCAACTGGAAGAACAACCCCAGGTTCAAGCTCTTCAACGAGCCCGACGGGAACTACCACGGCCTCAAGTGGGCGCACGACCTGCCGGCGGCGCTGGCTCCCATCGCCTTTGCCCTTCGCGTGCGAACGGTGCCGCTGCGCAACTTGGGCGCCTGCATCTCGCCCGACAACTCGTGGATGTTCCTTCAGGGCCTCGAGACCTTGCCGGTGCGCATGCCACGCCACAGCGAGAACGCCCTCAAGGTCGCCGAGTTCCTCACCAAGCACCCCAAGGTCGGCTGGGTCCGCTACCCCGGGCTCAAGGAAGACCCTGCGCACGCCACCGCCAGCAGGTACCTCAAGAACGGCTTCGGCGGCATGGTGGTGTTCGGCACCAAGGGTGGCTACGCGTCGGCCGTGAAGCTCATCGATTCGGTGAAGCTCTTCTCGCACCTCGCCAACGTCGGCGACGCGAAGAGCCTCATCCTCCATCCGGCCAGCACCTCCCACTCCCAGCTCACCGAGGCGCAGCAGCGCAGCGGCGGGCTCACCCCGGATCTCGTGCGTCTCTCCATCGGCCTCGAGCACCCCGATGACCTCATCGAGGCCCTCGACGAGGCGCTGGCCGGCCTCTGAGCGCTCGATTCGGCGGACGGGGCTTGCGAGGTGGCTGCCCCTCCGCGCGGTCGACTCTGGTTGCCCCGAGCGAGGCAACGGTGCCAGCTTCGAGGCACCATGAAACCATCGCTTCCGCTCGCCGTCGTGGTCCTCGCCTTGGCTTCCCTGTCGGCCCGAGCTGACGAGGTCGGCTGTGTGTCGACCACGTTTCGCATGCTGGGCCTGGCCAACGACAAAATCTGCGTCGACTCCTTCGGAGACCCCAAGGTCGATGGGGTGGTGTGCCACGTCAGCCGTGCGAAGACTGGCGGCGTGAAGGGCGCCGTGGGCGTCGCGGAAGACACCTCGGACGCCTCCATCGCCTGCCGACAGGTCGGGCCCATCACCATGAAGGGCGAGCTCAAGGAGGGCGAGGATGTCTTCCGCGAGAGCCGCTCGTGGCTCTTCAAGAAGCTGCACGTGGTGCGCTTCTTCGACAAACCAAACAACACCCTCGTCTACCTCAGCTACTCGGACAAGGTGGTCGAGGGCTCGCCCAAGAATTCCATCTCAACCGTTCCCGTCATGCCCTGGAGCCGGTAGCGAGCGCACGGCTGCTCCGGAGCCTCCTTCTCGGGGAACAGCGCCGTTGTGAGGCCCTCGGCGCGCATCGCTTGAGCACCGGCGGCCCCCGGGCTACACGCGCGCCATGCTGCACTCGACGCACCTCGTGCTCGCCCAGGCCGGGCTCCCCTCCGACACCTCGGGGTTGCTGGTCGGTATTCTCCTCGTGGTCGGTCTCCTCGTGCTGGTGGGCCTCGTCGCGCGGCGGGTGCTCCGGCGCCCGAAGACGCCCGAGGCGGGGAAGACGCTCACCGCTCCACCGCCTCCGGCCCTGGCCGAGAAGCCTTCGGTGCCGACGGTCAGCCTCCCGCGGTCTGAGGCCGAGACCCAGAAGCGGGCCGAGGCCGAGGCGCTCCGTCGGCAGGCCGAGGAGGCCAAGCAGAAGCTGGCGGCGCTCTCGGCTGAGAAGGCCCACGCCGAGGTCGACGAGCAGCGCCGGCTCGAGGGCGAGCAGCGGCGGGTCAAGGAAGAGCTCGAGGCCACCCGTCGCGACGCCTACCGCGCCGAGAAGGCGGCCGAAGTCGAAGAGAAGGAGCGCAAGAAGCGGGAGCGTGAGGAGGCCGAGCGGCTCTTGGTCGAGGTCGAGCAGCGCGCCAAGGACGAGGCCGCGCGGCTGGAGCAGGAGCGCCTCGAGGCCCAGAAGAAGAAGGTCGAGGCCGAGGCGGGGCAGACGCTCGCCGCGGGGCTGTCGAAGACCCGCACCGAAGGCTTCATGGCCCGCCTCAATTCCCTGTTCGGCGCGCCCAGGGAAATCGACGAGAAGGTGCTGGCCGACCTCGAGGAGGTGCTGTTCACCGCGGACATCGGGGTGAAGACCGCCTCGGCCCTGGTGGAGCTCGCCCGCGAGAAGGCCAAGTCGAAGGAGCTGTCGAGCGCCGAGGCACTCAAGGGCGTCATTCGCCGCGAGGTGCAGCGCATCGTCGACCTCAAGGTGCCCCGCGTGCTCGAGGGCGGAGGGCCGCCTCACGTGGTGATGGTGGTGGGCGTCAACGGCTCGGGCAAGACGACGACCATCGGGAAGCTGGCGGCGAAGGCCAAGGCGAAGGGGAAGCGCGTGCTCCTCGGCGCCGGCGACACCTTCCGCGCCGCGGCCGCCGAACAGCTCGACGTGTGGGCCGCGCGCTCTGGAGTCGAGGTCGTCAAGGGCGCGGACAACGCCGACCCCGCCTCGGTGGTGTTCGACGCGGTGAAGAAGGGCATCGAGGGCGGGTATGATCTCGTGCTGGCCGACACCGCCGGGCGGCTCCACACCAAGGCGAACCTCATGGAGGAGCTCAAGAAGGTGCGACGAGTCATCGACAAGGCGCTCCCTGGCGCGCCCCATGAGGTGCTGCTGGTGCTCGACTCCACCAATGGGCAGAACGCCATCGCTCAGGCCAGGCAGTTCCACGACGCCGTGGGCGTCACCGGCATCGCTCTCACCAAGCTCGATGGCACGGCCAAGGGCGGTGTCATCATTGGTATTTGCGACGAGCTCAAGGTGCCGGTCATTTGGGCGGGCGTCGGAGAGAAAGTCGCTGACTTGAGGCCCTTCGATGCGAAGGAGTTCGTCGAAGCGCTGTTCGACTGAAGTGCGTGGGAAGAGTGGGGGTCAAGGAACGGTGACGGTGGCGCTGGCTGAGGCTCCGGTGTGGTCGGTCACGGTCACGCGGTCGGTGGAGCCGCTGGTGGGCCCAGCGGTGTAGAGGCCCTCGGCCGAGAGCCCAGCGCCGCCGTCGGGCCCATCGGGAAGCGCGCGCACGGTGGCGAGGAGGATTGGCCCGTTGAACGAGGAGCCGACCGTCTTCGTCATCAGCGCCACCACCCCGGTGTCCCACCCAGTGCTGCCTCCCAGCCCGCTGGAGTACGAGACCGACGCCGAGTCGCCGTGGGCAGAGTCGCCGCGCGTCTGCCAGGTGGCTCCGTTCCAGTACGCGCCCGTGGGAGTGAAGTCGTACCAGTTGCCTCCGTTGCCGGGATCGCGCGTGAAGACGGCCCAGATGCGCGTCTCGTCGGGGTTGACGGTGAAAGTGCCGAACATGGTCTGCGAGCTGCGAGCGTCGTTCACCGGAGAGGGAATGGAGGCGAGCTGATCCTCGTAGGCCCCGGAGCTGCCCACCCGGGCGAAGCGAACCTCGCCGCTGTCGTACTGACCGACCATGGCCCAGACGAAGTTCCCAGTGCCGACGACTCCCATGAGCCAGGCGTTCGACGTGCTGCCGTCGGCGGGAGCGCCGAGCGTCCAGGTCTGACCCGAAGCGGTGAGGCGTGCCCGGGTGATGGTGGTGGGCGAGGTGGGGCTTGCCTCGGCGGGGGTGTTGCCGGCGAAGACCCAGAGGTCCTTCGATGCGCCGAGCTGGGCGAAGAGCACGGTGTGGTCGTGACTTCCCCCACCAGCGCGCGGGTCGTCGATGACGAGGGTGGCGGAGTTCCCTTTGCCCGAGAGGTCCTTGAAGTCGGCCGCGGCCGCGGGTGCCAGCGTCGAGGTGAGGCAGAAGGCCCCGCGCAGCCGGTTGCCTCCTCCGGTCAACAGCACCGCCAGCACCTCGGTGCCGGCAGCGGTGGTCACGGAGCGGATGACCCCACGGCTGTCTCCACTCTCGAGCCCGGGAACGGCGATGGGGGCGGTGAGCCCCGAATAGCCACTGATGGACCCTCCCGAATAGGTCAACGTGAGCCGGTAGTAGGCGACGTCGAGGAAGCCCGACCGGTAGTACAGCAGGTGGACGGCGCCGGCGCTGTCCTGGGCGACCGACATCACCCCGGCGTTGTTGTCGGAGGCGACCGGCTGCGCGTACGTGTCGGGGCTGGCCCAGGCCCAGGTGTCGCCCAGGTCGGCGGACTTGAGCAGGTGGAGCCGGCCTCCGCTCGAGCCTGGCGAGCCGAAGGTGAACAGCTCGTGGTTCCCGTGGTTGTCCATCACGACGACTGGCTGTGCGTGGGCCCACTGCTGCCATTGGGTCACGCCCGAGAGGCTGGGGGCCGCGGTGAGGCCGACGTAGTCCTTCACCGGCGAGAGTGAGCCACCCGATTGGTTGGTGCTGAGCGACCAGTTGAAGGGGCCGCCGCCGCCCCAGGCGAAGAACGCCTGCTGAGCCCTCGAGTTGACTGTCGCGTTGGGAGGGGAGATCGCCAGGGGCGCCGCTCCTCCGCCTCCGCCTCCGCCTCCGCCGTCACTGCCACTGCCACTGCCACCGTTACCGTTACCGTTACCGTTGCCGCCACCGCTCCCGGTCCCGCCACCGCCACCGCCACCACCGCCGATCCCGGGTGACGTTCCTCCGCCACCGCTCCCGCCACCACCGCCGATCCCGGGCGACGTTCCTCCGCCACCGCTCCCGCCATCACTTGTACCGCCGACTGCCCCAACACATCCGACAACGGAGCAGACGGCGACGACGAGCATGCAGCTCCGCACAGCCCGGCGGCAGGTGCCGTCGGGTCGCCGGAAGGAAGTGGTGCCTGCGATTGGCCAGCTCACCCAGCGTGCCTACCACGCCTGGGGCACGGCCCCAGACGCTCGAACGTCACGAGATGAGCGAGGAGAACGAGTCGGCGACCCGGGCGACGATCTTCGTCCGACCGCGAACCGCCTCGTCGTAGTCCAAGCGGGCGACGGGGCATTCTCCGCCGCCGACTCGCCCACACAGGTCGAAGCACACAGGGTCGTTCTTCCCACGGAACCGGCCGAACTGAACGAAGCCCTCGCGGAGGAGCACCCGAGAGAGGGCCTGGTCACGGAGCGTCGCAGTCGCCAGCTCGAGCTCTCCCGCGGTGCCGGTGTTGGCGAACAGCATCACGTCAGCGAGAGCGAACGCAGGGAAGACGTAGCGCTGCACCAGCGAGAGAAAGGACGGGGGAAGTCGCCCGGGCAATTGCCCTTGGAGGTCGGCGAGCCAAGCCGCACCGGCAGATGGAGCAATCTTCCAGTCACAGCGCCCCTGTTGGTCGGTGGCTCCCAGCCTCAGCGGCTCGGGTACTCCATGCGAGTCGAGCCGCTCACGGGGCCGGGTGTTGACGCGCTCAACGAACGCGTCCACCAGTCGGTCCGTGGCCTCGTGCAGTTTGTCGGTGCTCATGTTGCCTGACGAGAACATGGTTCGTCGCCAGTGTCGATGTTGTCACGAGGTCACCGGCTGGTTGGTGGGTGCGCCGCCGTCGCTCCCGGCCGCTTTCAGTGGGCCCGTTTGTACGTGCCGGTGACCTTCGCCTTGCCCAGACTGTTGGCGTTGAGCATGAAGCCGATGAGGGCAGAGGTGGCGTCGGGAGGCACCTCGAGCGCCTCGACCTTCAACGCGAAGACCGTCACGATGTAGTGGTGGGGCTTGTCACCCACCGGTGGGCACGCGCCGAGGAAATCTCGGGGTCCAGCGTCGTTTCGCCCGACCTTGGCGCCCTCGGGAAGAGGGGCCTTGGTGCCAGAGCCCTGGGGGAGCGACGTCGTGCTCGCGGGGAGATCGTACAGCACCCAGTGCCACCAGCCGCTCCCGCTGGGGGCGTCGGGGTCGTACACGGTGACGGCGAAGCTCTTCGTGCCCGCGGGGGCGTTCTTCCAGCTCAGCTCGGGGGCCACGTTGCCGCCGGTGCACCCGAAGGTGTTGGCCACCTGCGCCTCGGCCAGCGGTTTCCCCTCGTGGATATCGGTGCTGGTCACGGTGAACGGGGCGCCCGCGAAGGCGGCCGTCGAGAGGACCACGGAAAGCGAGAGTGTCTTCATGGCTGCTCCTTTGGTGCTTCGAGACCTGCGTGTGGAGGCTGGTTCTTAGGCGCCGGCGCATCGAACTGCACGGGCGGCCTAAATCCCCACTCGACCGAGCCCCTCGTAGTACGGTGCG
The DNA here is from genome assembly GCA_003153055.1 of Myxococcales bacterium. The sequence continues at coordinate 1,413 of PMBV01000541.1, read as the reverse complement.
CGCCCCATGGCCCAGAGCATCGACGACAAGTTCGGTGACCTGCCGACGACGAAGCTCGTCTCGGCTCCAGGAGCCAAGGGTCACTTCGCGCTGGTGGTGGTCGAAGGCATTGACACCGGGGCGCGGCTCGAGCTCGACGGCGCTCAGCCGACGCGGGTGCTCCTCGGTCAGGGCCCGGCCTGCGAGCTCAAGCTCACCGACCCCACCGTGTCACGGCGACACGCCGCGGTGGAGCAGGTGGGCGATCGCCTGCTCCTGGTGGATCTCCGCTCGAGCAACGGCACCTTCGTCGAGCGGCTGGCGATCCACGAGGCGCTCCTCGCCGGGGGAGAGCGCGTTCGCCTCGGCCAGACGGTGATCGAAGTGCTCCGCCTCGATGGCCGCCGGGCCTCGCCGCCAGCCGCGCAGGGCTTCGGCGCCGTCGTGGGAGCCAGCGACGCCATGCGCCGGCTGTATCCGCTGTGTGAGCGCCTGGCCCAGAGCCAGGTGCCGCTGGTCATCGAGGGCGAGACGGGCACCGGCAAGGAGGTGCTCGCCGAGGCGCTCCACGAACGCGGCCCTCGCGCTTCGGGCCCCTTCGTGGTGTTCGACTGCACGGCGCTGGCGCCCAACCTCATGGAGGCGGCGTTGTTCGGCCACGAGCGTGGGGCCTACACCGGCGCGGTGAGTGCCCACGCCGGCGTCTTCGAGGAGGCCCACAAGGGCACGCTCCTCATCGATGAGATCGGCGATCTCGACATCAACCTCCAGGCCAAGCTGCTCCGGGCCATCCAGAGCTCCGAGGTGCGCCGGCTGGGGGGCACCAAGTGGCTCAAGGTCGACGTGCGCGTCATCGCCGCCACCCGTCGCGACCTCGATCGCGAGGTGCAGGCCGGGCGCTTCCGTGACGACCTGTTCTTCCGCGTCGCGGTGGCCCGGGTCGAGCTGCCTGCGCTGCGCAGCCGAGACGGCGATGTGCCGCTCTTGGCCCAGCACTTCTGGTCCCAGATGGGAGGCGCCGGGCCCGTCTCCGAGGCGCTCCTTGTGCGTTACGCCGACTACGCCTGGCCGGGGAACGTCCGCGAGCTCCACAACGCGGTGGCCCGCCAACTGGCTCTCGGCGACCTCGCCCCGGGAGACCTCGCGGAAGCCGCCGCCGAGCCGGCCAGTGCGCCGGGGCTCGACGAGGTGGAGCGCGTCCTGGCGCTCGATCTCCCGCTCGCGGTGGCGCGGCAGAAGCTCGTGGAGACCTTCGAGCGCCGGTATGTCGAGCGCGTCCTCCGGCTCCACAACGGCCACGTGGCGAAGGCCGCGGCTGCCTCGGGGGTGGCCCGCCGGTACTTCCAGCTCCTCAAGGCCCGGCAGGGCAGGTAGGTGACAACCCGGCCCGCCGCCGGGACGTCATCCGAGAGCGCCGAACAGGTTGCCCGACCG
>PMBV01000232.1 GCA_003153055.1 Myxococcales bacterium | reverse complement strand
AAGAGCGACATGGCCATCGGCGCCCGTTACGCGGCGCTGGTGAAGGACGAAGCCCTGCGCGACAGCGTCTTCTCCCGCATCGCCCAGGAGCACGCCGCGCCCCTGCAGTCGCTCTTGGCGATCACCGGCCAGCAGGAGCTGCTCCACCGGTACCGCGATGGGGCCTCCGACAGCCCGGTCACCCACGGCATTCATCTGTCGATCAACGGCATCGCCGCGGGGTTGCGGAACAGCGGGTGACCGCAGAAGCTTTAGAGCGCGAGGGTCACGAGAACGAGGGGTCGCCGCGCTGGTCGAGGAGGAACGGCCGGTCGAGCTGCTCGGCGAGGAGCTCGAGGTCGGCTCGGCTGACCCCGTGAGACCGGAAGTGCGGCCTCCACCTGGCGACCACCGCGACCACTCGGCGAATCTCTCCGACGGCCTGGTCCTTCGACAGCGCGAACAAGGCGCTCTCCGAGAGGGCGTTCTCCAGCGTCGACTCGGACCCGTGCTGGCCGACGCGGAGCTGTTGGGACCCGAGCGCCTGGCCCGAAGGCAGCACATCGAAGGCCGGGGAGAGCTCGTATTGCTGGGCGTCGTTGACCAGCAGCACGTGGTTCTTCTCGTGGTCGTCGGTGTTGTCGAGGAAGATGTTGAATACCATCCTCCGGAAAAGCTCGCGCATCTGAGCCACCTTGGTGGCTTCGTCGGAGGAGCCACGTCGACGCAGCAGCTGGCAGAGTTCGGGGTAGCCGAGCTCTTCGCCAGCGGCCCTCAGCGCCACGTCCGCGGACAGCGCGTGAACCCGTCGGTCTCCCGAGCGATCGAAGCGCTCGATGGCGACCGCGTGGCCGCCCGGGAGGCGGATGGGGCGGGTGGTGGCGACCCTGATTCCGGCCTCCTTCGCGAGTGTCATCGACGCGTGCTCGACGAGCGGGGAGTCCACCGCGTCACCGTCGGAGAACTTCACCACCCACTGCCGATGGTCGAGCTCGAGGAGCGCCTTGGGCTTGGCCCCGCCCATGGTGACACCCGGTGCGATGAGCCGGCGGTCGCGCTCCGCGACAGGCTCTCCGTGAAGCACCTTCTGGACGAGCTCCTCGAGCCGGGGCACGTCGCCCAGCACCGGGAGGGGCCCCAGCGTCCGTGGCACGTAGGCGGTGCGTGAGGTCGACACCCCCAACGCCCCGAAGCGCTCGTGCCCGGCAAAATACAAGAAGTCGAGCAGCGTCAGGCGAGGGGGCCGGTCGATGAAGCGGATCACCCGCTCGCCCCACTGGTCGGGCCGGGCGTCGTCGACGGCCCCGGCCGCGCGGTCCTTCTCGAGGGGCAGGAACTCCTGGGAGATGAGGGGGAGGTCCTCGCTCAGCGCGAAGCCCTGCTCCAACCACGAGGGGTCGTACTTGAGGGAGACGCCCCGCGGGTTGCGGACCAGGTTGAGCTCGCCGACCAGCACCGGCCGGGAGGGCTGGGAGAGGAACCAGAGGTGTAGCTGATCGGTCGGCGTGTACCTCGCCGCGCCCTTCATGGCCGCGCCTTCCTTCCGAGGCGAGCCTCCACCGAGGCTGCGGTCCGCACCGCCCGGCGGCGCGTCGCTTCACGGAGGTCCTGCTCGAGCGCGCCTCGGTCGGTGGCCGGCTCGGCGAGCGCCGACAGCGCCTCCACCCGGCCCATCATCCACAGGGCCGTCGCCACGATGCCCAGCCCTACGCCGGGGTCCCCGCGCTCCAACCGGATCAGCGTCGGGACCGAGACACCCAGGCGCCCCGCCCAGACTCGCTGAGACTCTCGCCGCCGGACCCGGGCGATCGCCAGGTGCTCCCCCAGCTGGCGAAGCGCCTTGATCACCGTGGGGGGGAGCTGGGTCAACGCCGCAGGGGTCTTTGGCATTACATAGATATAATCGGAGAGGCTGAAACGAGCAATTCTATGTTCGCTATGCGGGGGAGCTGAGGCTTCAGCCGCGGGCTCCCTCCGCAACGTACCGCTTGGAGGAGAGGATCCAACCGTAGTGCCCGTGGACGAACTGACGAATGGAGCGGGCGTACAACGCCAGAGCCATCCCCTCCCGCTCGGTCGTCAGCAGGGCCTCGAGCCTCAGGAGCCGGCCGAGGTCCTCGTTGTGGAGCGCCGCTACGACTTCGTAGGCCGCGCCGCGATCGATCGCCCGCTCGTGCTGAACCACGAGGACCGCGTTGCACACCTCCCCCAGGGCCTCCTCCTTCTCGACGCTTTGGATATCGTTCACATAGGCCGAGAGATCCGACCCCAGCCGCCGGAGCTCGCGAATGATCGGTTGAGCGAATTCCTCCTCGGTGAGGAAGAGCCCGTGGGTGAGCTCCATCAGATCCATCATCGGGTTCACCGCCACGCTGCCCCGGCGCAGCTCGAGGTACGCATCGAGCGGGGGTGAGCGCTTTCGGAGCCTCCACTGGGCTTCCCGGGCACAGCCCTCGACGTACGCCTCGAAGCTCGCCACCAAGCGGCGCCTCAACAACGGAGGCGCGTCGCCAGTCGCACGTGCCACCAGCTCGGCGAGCGCCGCGGCGTGGGGGGTCGAGAGCCGAGTTGGCCGGCCTCTGACGATGTCGAGGTACGGCTCGGCCGCCCGCCTCAGCCCCTCGGGATCGAAGCGAAACAGCCCCTCGGCGATGATGTCGTCGAAGGTGAAGAGAAACGAAGTGAGGTCGGACGCGAGCTGAACGACCCAGGTTGGAGCCTCCGGGTACGTCGCGGCGGCGAAGGTCCCGCAACCGATTCGAAGAAACCCAGGGAAGTCTCGTTCTGCCACCAGCCCCCGCGTGGCCACCCACCGCGCACTCTCCGAATCATGAGCTCTTGCTGGGAGAACCTCGATCGATGGATAGGCGAGCATTCCTGACAGCATAAGCACTACACATGCCAGGGAGGTGGGGTCGTCGTTGCCAACCTTTGGCCCGTGACCCTGGGTGTCTTCGATGTCTGCTGGGTGACGTTCGACCCGCGCGAAACGCCAATCCAGTGACTTGTGTGGCTACACCATCGACGTCCCCGACGGGTCGAGGCTGAGGCGGCTCAGAACCGCCCCAGGGCTCAGAGCTTCACTGCCAACCGGTAGGCCTGGTCGATGGCCCGTTTGGCGTCGAGCTCGGAGGCCTCGTCGGCGCCTCCGATGATGTGCACTGACTTCTGAGCGGCCTTGAGCGGCTCGTACAGCTCCCGCTGCGAGACCTGCCCCGCGCACAACACCACGTTGTCCACCTCGATCCATGTCGGGTCCTGGCGCTTCTCTCCGAAGGTGACGAGCAAGCCTCGGTCGGCGATGCGCTCGTAGTTGACCCCGGCCAGCATCCGCACGTTCTTGGCCTTCAGGGTGGCCCGATGGATCCACCCGGTGCTCTTCCCCAGGCGGGCCCCTGGCTTCCCTGGCTTGCGCTGGAGCAGCGTCACCTCGCGAGCCGGCGCGGTGACGTGCGCGCCTGTCGTGTCGAGGCCTCCGCGGCCCACTTCGGGGTCCACCACGCCCCACTCGGCCAGCCACTCCGGCAAGTTCAACGCCGTGCCCTGCCCTGCCCCCGTCACGAGGTACTCGGCGACGTCGAAGCCGATGCCACCGGCCCCCACCACCGCCACGCGCTGGCCGACGGGCTTCTTGTCACGCAGCACGTCGACGTAGTTGAGCACCATCGGGTGGCCCTGGCCCTCGATGCGGGGATCACGAGGTGCCACGCCGGTCGCCAGCACCACCTCGTCGAACGTCGACAGCGTCTCCACCGTGGCGCGGGTCTTGAGGTGGAGCTGCACGCCCGTCGAGGCCACCTGGCCTTCGAGGTAGCGCAGGAGCTCGCGGAATTCCTCCTTGCCCGGCACCTCCCTGGCGATGGCGAGCTGGCCGCCGAGGGACTCCGCCGCTTCGAACAGGTGGACCTCATGGCCCCGCCCGGCAGCCACCGAGGCGGCCGTCATGCCAGCTGGCCCGGCTCCGACGACGGCGATGCGCTTCTTCGCCTGGGCTGGCCGCGCGAGCAGCTCGGTCTCGTGGCAGGCCCGCGGGTTCACCAGACAGCTGGTGAGCTTGTTCTCGAAGATGTGATCCAGACACGCCTGGTTACAGCCGATGCAGGTGTTGATCTGCGAGGCCCGCCCCTCGCGCGCCTTCTTGGGGAACTCGGGGTCGGCCAGCAGCGGTCGAGCCATGGAGACGAGGTCAGCGCAGCCGTCGGCCAGCACCTGCTCGGCGACCTCGGGGGTGTTGATGCGGTTGGAGGTCACCAGCGGCACGTCGAGCCCAGCGCGCCGCAGCTCGTCCTTCATCTTCTTCGTCACCCAGGCGAAGGCCGCGCGCGGCACGCTGGTGGCGATGGTGGGCACCCGAGCCTCGTGCCAGCCAATGCCGGTGTTGATGATGGTGGCGCCGGCCTGGGCGATGGCCCGGGCCAACTGCGTCACCTCGCCCCACGAGCTGCCATCGGGCACCAGGTCGATCATCGACAGGCGGTAGATGATGATGAAGTCCTTGCCCACGGCCTCGCGCGCCCGCTGGACGATCTCCACCGGCAAGCGCATGCGGTTTTCGTACGAGCCGCCCCACGCGTCGGTGCGCTGATTGGTGCGCAGCGCGAGGAACTCATTGATGAAGTACCCTTCTGAGCCCATCACCTCGACGCCGTCGTAGCCGGCCTCGCGAGCCAAGGTCGCGCACCGGACGAAGGCGCGAATCTGACGCTCGATGCCCCGTGCCGAGAGCTCGCGCGGACGGAACCGCGAGATGGGCGAGCGAATGCGCGAGGGCGCCACGGCCAGCGGGTGAAAGGCGTAGCGGCCGGCGTGGAGGATCTGCAGCGCGACCTTGCCCCCTTCGGCGTGCACCGCCTCGGTGACGATCTGATGGCGCCTCGCGGCCCGCTGCGTCGACAGCGTTCCGGCGAAGGGCTTCGTCCAGCCAGCGACGTTGGGAGCGAAGCCGCCGGTCACCATCAACCCGACCTCGCCCCGGGCCCGCTCGGCGAGGTAGGCCGCCAGCCGCGACAGATCACGCCCGTCTTCCAGGCCAGTGTGCATCGAGCCCATCAGCAGGCGGTTCTTCAGGGTGGTGAAGCCGAGGTTCAGCGGAGAGAGGAGCGTCGGGTAGGGGGTGCTCATGACGAGTGCGTCATGTCATCGGGCCGGCGCGAGGTTCCACGCAAGAGTTTTCGTGAGGGCCTACCCAGGTGCGCAGATGGGTGCACACATCGCAGTCTCGACCACTGAGAATCCGCCGGCTTCCACTCGGCGCAGGCCGTGCTAATGGCCAACACGTGCTGCTCGTGCTCGTCACTGTGCTTGCGTCCAATCCCGCGCCCGTCGAGCGGTGGACGTTCCGCACCCGCCTCGACCTCGGCGACCTGATGCTGTCGTCCTGGTACGTGCCTGAGGGCCGGGCCCACATCGAGCGAGCACTCCAGCAAGCCCAAGGCCTGTTCCGGAGCGGGGCTGACCCCGACGGGATGACTCTGGCGTACGCCGCGCCGATCATGGGGCCGTGGCTCGCGGCGCGGGAGACGATCGAGCCCCTCGACCGCGTCATGCTCATCACCAGTGGGGTTCTCCAGACCATCGGCTTCGGCGTAGCCACCGCACGGCTCCTCTCTGAGACCGAGGCCGGCGTGGTCGAAACGGGCCCCGTGCTGGCGCTCTCCCCCATCGCCGGCGGCCACCTCGGCCTCTCCCTGTCGGTCACGGGCTTCTGAAGCGCCGCGGTTCACGGCGGGTCGAAACAGTCGTAGGTGCGTTGAACCGCGATCTTCCCTCCTGAGAACTCGAAGAACACGGCGAGGGAGGCGGCCATCGTCGCTGGAGCCCCCTCCGCGGAGCTCGTCAGCTCGGCCGACCAGCGCACCTCGAGAATCACGGTCGCTCCGACCTCGAAGATCCGGAGCACGTCGTAGCGTTGCGAACGAACGGCGTTCTTCCCGCGAACCATCGCCTCCTTCATCTGCTCAAGCGTGCGGCTCGCGCCTCGTGGGGCGATTCGATTGGGGAACTCGATCTGCAGCGCGTCGGGGTGGTAGTACTCCTCGAGCACCTCCGGCCGTGCATCATCTTCGAGCGCCTTCAAGAGCCGGCGGACGAGCCTGACGTTCTGAGGGTCCATTTCGTCTCTCTGGCAACTCTCCCAAACTGGCGACCAACAAGCACCTCCCCGTGCTTCTGGGGGCCGACGACGGCGCGGCCGAGCCCGCCACGCCTTCACTTCTCGCCGGACTGCTTGGTGGCCCGACTCGCCCTGTGCGCGCCGGGGAGCACCGCGGCGAGCCTGGCGACGCCTTCCTTGATGCGCGCTTCGTCGATGAGCCCGTAGCCGAACGCCAGCCCAGCCACTCGTCGCCGCACGCAGTTGGCACCGAGGACGGTGCTGCGCGAGACCGACAAGCGCTTGGCGAGCAGCCACGTGGCGGGCAGTGCCTGGCCGGGCACCAACCGACCCCTGGCGTACTGAATGAGCGGGGCATGAGAGCGCGCCCAACCCCCGTCGCGAACGATCAGGCGACGCGCTCGAGCGGCTCGGCGGCGACGGCCAGTGGGAGCCTGATGGTGAAGGTCGCCCCCCGCCCAGCCCCTTCGGATTCGGCCCCGATCTCCCCTCCGGCGCGCTTGACGATGCCGTAGGCGGCGGTGAGACCCAAACCAATTCCCTTGCCCACTCCGCGCGTGGTGAAGAACGGCTCGAAGACTCGCCTCAGGTGCTCAGGTGGAATCCCCACGCCATCGTCCGACACCTCGATGAGGACCTCGCCGTCTCCGTCGGACGTGCGCACCTTGACCCGCTGATGGCGATTGATGGCCTGCCGAGCGTTCTTCAGCACGTGCCCCAGCGCCTGATCGAGCTGGAGCGGCGGAATGTCTGCGAAGCGGGTGGCGGTGAGCTCCAGCTGCACGTTGGGAGCGGTCTCACCGAGCTCGGCTCGCACTGCCCGCGACACCGAGGCGTTGACGTTGGCCGGCTCCCGCTTGCCGATCTCGAGCCGAGAAAGCTCGCGCAGTCCCTTGACGATGTCTCCGACTCGGCGAGCCCCGTCGAGCGATTCGTCCACCATCTCGAGGCCGTCCTCGAGCGTATGGAGATCAGGGGGCTCGGCGCGGCCGAGGAGCTCGAGCAAGTCGGCCGTGCGACCCTCTTTCACCGCGGTGATGGCGTCGGCCAGCGTCCTCATGGGGGCGCGCAGCTCGTCGACCATGCCGCGGAGGCTCCGCAGGTTCGACGCCACGAAGCCCAGGGGGTTGTTGATTTCATGGGCCGCGCCGCTGGCCAGCTGCCCCACCGCCGCCAGCCGCTCGCTCTCCCTCAGGCGCTCCTGCAGGTGCCGCGCATGGGTGATGTCCTGGTAGGTCACCACGACGCCCCGGTTGGCCGGGTCATCGCTCATCCAATACCCCGAGAACCGGAACGCCGAAGGCCTCCCTCCCCGAAGCTCCACCTCGAGCTCACTGGCGAGGGCCACCCCGCGGGGCTTGGTCAGGGGGCACGAGGGACACGGGGTCGACCGCCCAGCGAAAACCTCGTAGCAGGGCTTCCCCGGAATCTCGCGCACCGGCCGCCCCACCCGCCGAGCATAGGCCTGGTTGGTGCGGCGAATGGTGAAGCCCTCGAGCAAGGCGATGGGCTCGTCGATGGCGTCGAAGGTCCGCTCCCACTCGGTTTTGCCCCGGCTGATCTGCGCCGTCCGCTCTCTCACCTTCGCCTCGAGGCTGGCGTTGGCTTCGAGGACCTCGGCCTGGCTGCTGCGAAGGGCGGTGGTGATCTGCACGTTGTGAACCGCGATGGCCACGTGCGGGGCCAGGTGCGCCAGCCGCTCGAGGTGAGCGTGAGAGAACGGGGGCTTGTTGACTTCTCGCACGGCCATCAGCACGCCGAGCACGTCACCGCCCAGCACCAACGGCGCGGCCACGATGGAGCCGGTGCGAAAGCCCGTCTTGAGATCCACCGTGCGATCGAAATCGGGGCTCTCCCAGGCGTTGACCACCAAGCGGGGCCGGCCCTCGAACGCGACCCGACCGGCGATGCCTTTCCCTCGGGGCAAGCGAACCTGCTCGATGGCGCCTCCCGCGCCGCCCTCCACGGCGTCGAACCACAGCTCGCCGCTCGAGGGATCGACCAGCAAGAGGCTCGCGCCGTCGGCCTCACACAGCTCCCGGGTGCGGGCGATGCCGACATGGGTGAGATCAGGCAAGGTGAACTGGGTCGCGATGGCCTGGGCGAAACGGTTGATGCGCTCGAGGCTGCCCGACTCGACCCCCGCCAGGCGGCCCTGTGCGCGATAGATGGCGGCCACGAGCTCCGACGGGCGGACCGCGAAATCCACCTCGTTGAGGCCCTCGTCACCCCTGAGCCCGAGCACCACGACGACCGCGCCAGCAGCTCGAAGGCGCTCCACCGAAAGCTTGACCCGCTCGTGCTTCTCGAGGACGACGACCCGGCACTCCCCCTGCTCGACCCGGGTCTGCGCTCCGACCTCGGTACACCGCACCGCCACCAGCCGCCAAGCGGCGAACACCTCGCCCACCCGCTCGACCAGCGGCCCGTCGGAGATGACCAGCAGCAGGTCAGGCTGGGTTGTCGCCTCCTCCATGGCGCTCTCTAGGCCGTCTTGGCCAGCTTCACCTCGACTTCACCGTGGGTCTCGTCGTCGTCGAGGACCACGCAGCCCTCGGAGTCACGCACGACATGGCCGATGCCCGGGTACTCCTTCTCGAGGTTCTTGATGAGATCGAACTGCCGACGAACCGTGGAGAGGAGCTTCCGATTCTCTCGCTCGAGGTCTTGCTGCTCGAAGGCGAGAAACAGCGTCACCTTGAGATCCGTGTCGTCCCACGGCTTGGTGAGGAATCGGTAGATGGCGCCCTGATTGATGGCGTCGATGGCCGTCTGCATGTCGGCATGCCCGGTGAGGATGAGTCGCATCACGTCGGGGTAGCGATCGCGCACGATCTTGAGGAACTCGAGGCCGGTCATGTTGGGCATCAGGTGATCGCTGATGACCATATCGACGGGCTGCTTCTTGAGCAGCTCCAGCCCCTCGGCAGGCTCGTGGCCGAAGAAGAGCTCGTAGCCTTCCTTGCGAAGGCTCCGCTTGAGCGCGTGGCAGACATTCTCTTCGTCGTCGACGATCAGGATCCGTTTGGGTGTTGATTGCGCCATTGCGACTCCCTCTGCACCCTCATGATTCAAGGGGGGTGCCAGTCCTTCAGTGAACAAACCCGGTCGGTTGACCCGCTCCCGTCAGGGGTTGGGGTGAAGCCTGGGGCCCGAGAGACACCGGGAGCGCCAGCCGTGCCCGCTCGAAGGCGGCGACCACCATCGCCCGCTCGCTCGTCGCGGTCAGCCTGACGACGCGTGGCGCCTTGCTCGTCATGACGAGGAGAATTCTCTCGTCGAGAGCGGGAACCGGCTGGTGCGCGACGACCTGCTCGATGTCGCCAATGCGTCCGCCGGGAACCCGAATGACTCTGGTGGCGGGACAGGGGCCCTTCACGCACTCACGCATCGTCAGCTCGACATCGGTGAAGATGAGCCGAGGGTTCTCGGGGAGGCGCACCGGGGTTCTCGACCTCACGTCGACGACCGACACTTCTCGAGCAGCCGCGAGGTCGGGGGCGAAGCGTACCCCGGGCTCCTCCGCGACCGCATGGAGCGGCACCGCCAGCACACCAAGGAGCGCGACCACCCGCCGGCGCCGAGGAGAGAAGACCGCCAAGGCAGCCACCAGCGCGATCACCATCGGGCCTCCGGTGGTCGAGGCGCAGCCGAGGAGGCTCTCGGCGGCCGGCGCCTCCGCGGTCGAGTAGAGGGCCAAGAGGCCGTCTTCATCATCTTGGGCCAGCACCCGCTTGGACACCTCGAGCGGCCCCGCAGATGGGTACATCACCACCGCGGGGTCCACCTCGTTGTGCAACAGCCCCAGGGCGTGCCCCAGCTCGTGGGTGACGGTGTTCTGAATGTCGTCGATCCGCTCGCTCGTCATCAGGCTTCGATCCGTGGTGCTCAGCGCGTCGACGACCCGGAAGTGGTGCCCCTCGTCGTTGAACACGATGTCGGCGTCGATGATCTCGTTGGTCCTCGCGTTCAGCGTGACAATGGTGGCGGCCAGCGCGTTGCCGTCGTAGGGCCAGTCCTCGAGCGCGAGAATGTCGTTCTGGTTGTCCGCCGCCCCCATCTGATACCCGACCCCGGTGGGCTTCCCGATTCGAACCGTCACTCGGCACTTCGGCGTGGCGCCCTCCATCGTCGCGATGGCGGCCTCGATGGCCTCGTTGGCCTTGGCCTCGCCCAGGCGGTCAGCGAGCCGAGAGTCGATGACGAACTCCACCTTGTCGGGCCAGCGCACCACGTCGCCCTGCGAGTCTTTGCGCAGCTGGAAGGCAGAGCACGGAGTACCCACGGAGATGACGACGAGGAGCGCGAGACGCGGTGACATGGAGACCTCGAGGATCTCCTTGAGCACCCCGCGTGCCAGCGGCGCTCCCCTCTGAAGGCGCCGCGAGACCCACAGGTGGAGCGCTACTGGGTGGGCCCGTCTTCACCCTGTGGCTCGAAAGCGGGGCTGTCGTCCGGTGCCGCACCAAGTCCGAAGGCACCCGACAGGACCCGCCTTAGCCGCTCGGCTTGCTCCAGCTCGTCGGCACCGATGTAGGCGGCCAGCACCTCTCGCAGGCGCTCGTTGGAACCGGGAGCGGGAAGGAAATCGACGGCGAGGCAATGCGACCCATCTTGCTGCTCGAAGAGCTCCACGGCCCGCACGCCATCGAAGTGCACCACGAGCGTTCGTGCTCGACCGGCAAAGGGCGTGACGAAGTCGAGGCGAAGGCTGGTGGTGGCGAAGTTGGCGACGAAGCGGCGGGTGCGGCGCTCGACGAGCTCGAGCCAGGTGGCGGCGGCGAGGCCCAAGGCCCCGGTGGTGACGAACCCAACGATGAGCGCGTCCGAGGCCGACGTGACGAAGGTGCCCAGAGCACCAGCCAAGGCCAGGAGCCCCGCCGCGGCCGCGAGGGTGGGCCGATGGGTGCGGTGCCGTCGAGTCTCGCCGATGAGCATCGATGACTCGTAGCGGAGCGCGATGTCGCCCAGCCGTCGGGGCGCAGGGTTCGCCGCCAGCGCATGCTCGAAGCCAGGCACGGGGAAGTAGTTTAGCTCGGTGGCTGCGCCGCTCCAGCCCGAAACTGCCCCCGCTGACGTCAGGGCGTGTCGGGAGGAGCCTCGACCAGGGGGCGCAGGGTGGCGCCAAGTCGGCCTCGCGAGCGGGAGAGCGCCGGGGCGAGCGGGCTGAAACCCGCGGCGCGCTGCAGCGCCTGGCCTCGCGGGCCGATGAGGAAAGCGATGAGCTTCTCGGCTTCCTCGGCATGCGGGGCGCCGGTGGGAATCGTCAGGCCGTAGGTGATGGGGTGAGCACGGAGCACGCTCTTGCCGCCACCTTGCTTCATTCGCACCTCGAGCTCGGCGGCGCCGTACTTGGCCTCGAGGTCCCGATGGCCGAGGTTCACCTCGGGCGGCAGCACGACCATCTTGAGGCGGTGGTCCTCGGCCGTGGAGCGATACAGGAAGGCGTAGTCGACGGCCTTGGCCTCGAGCCGAGAGAGGAGCTCGGTCTCGTCGACCGCCAACTGGGAAGCCGGAACCGCGGCGAGCAGCTTGGCTGTGAGCCCCTCGCCAGCGGCGCCGTAGAGCCCGGAGCGCTCCGCGAGCTGCCAGCCAAAGATGGTGTGGTAGCCGAGCGGCGCGGTGTCGGGGTCGACGCGGCCCAGCCTGACGCCGCCGCGCAACAGAATCTCGGGCCAGTGCTGGGCGGTGATCTCGTCGGTGAACTGGCTGTGCTGGAGGTGCGCCAACACCAGCTCGTTGGTGGCGAACTCGAGGGTCCAGCTGGCGTGTTGGGGAATCATCATCTTCTCGATGAGCTCGGCGTCGGCCACCGCGACCACGTCGGCCCGCATGCCCGACTCGGTCACCTTGCGGACGGCGATCTGTGAGCCACTCGGCTCGAGCCGCACGTGCACCTTGGGGTTGGCTCGCTCGTACTCGGCGGCGATGTCGGCGAAGGCCCGGCGCAGGCTCGCGGCATGGAAGACCACGATCTCCACTGGCGGCTTGCACGCCGAGGTGCCCAAGACGATGAACAGCCCGAGGTAGAAGAAGCGCATCAGCCCTCCAGTCGTTCGAGGAGGCCTGATGTACCCGCATCGCGGCGGTCGGTCACGTCGAACCGCACTTGGGCGACAGAGCGCCTCGTAAAGCCGCCTTTCCATCAGGTACTTCTCGTTGTCAACGCAACGCGGCGTCCGCCATGGTGGGCGAAGGGAGACATCAATAATGATTCGACGAAGCGGGTGGATTTTGGCTCTGGTGCTCGCGGCCTGTGGGGACCAAGGAGGAAATGCCGACAGCGGCACCAGGGGTGGCTCGGGAGGCGGCGGGGCCATTGACGCAGGCACGAACGATGGTGGCACCACCGATGGCGGCGCCTCTGACGGTGGCACCCCGGCCTGTGCGAGCCTCCCGAACACCGTGTACCTGCAGATCGGCGACACCCAGGAGCCGGTGATCAAGGCGCTGGGCAAGGCGCTGCGGAACTCCACGGTAAACCCGATGACGATCGTCTACACGACCTCGGGCTCGTGCACGAACATCGACGCCTTCTACAACGGCACCAAGATCACGGTGAACCCCAAGTACATTCCCTCAAGCGTCGAGAACCCGACCTGGGCTGACACGGCGGCGTCTCCGAGCTGCATCATCCCAACCGGGGGCCACGCCATCGACCTGGCCAACTCGGCGCTGTTCGTCTCGTCGTGCAACCCCGCCGCGCCGCCAGCGGGCATCGCGCTCTTTCAGGGGCCGATTCAGGCGTACACGCTGGCCGTGCCCAAGGCCAGCACCCAGGTGGCGATGACTGCCGAGGAGGCCTACTTCACGTTCGGCTTCGGGAACACCGGGCAGGTGACGCCCTGGAACGACGAGGCCTTCCTCTTCATTCGCACCGCGACCAAGAGCACGCTGCTCACCTGGGCGGCGCTCCTCGGGGTACCGGCCGCCAAGTGGAAGGGCGTGCGGTACGACAAATCGAGCGACGTGCTGAATTCCGTCACCTCGTCGACGAGTGCCGAGAAGACCGTCGGACTGCTCGGGGCGGAGATCTACGACGGCGCCCGGAACAACGTCAGCGCGTTGGCGTTCCGCGGGTACGGTCAGAAGCTCGCGTACTACCCAGACTCGACGCCGAGCTCGTTCGACAAGAAGAACCTTCGCGATGGCCACTACCTGTCCTGGTCTCCCACGGTGTGGCTGGCCCAGGTCGATGGCTCAGGGGTACCGACCGATGCCAGGGTGAAGTACCTCATCGACAGCCTCCTGGGGAAGGCCACCATCTCGCCGGCGCCGGACTTCAAGCCGCTGGACATCGTGATCTCCAAGGGCCTGGTGCCAGACTGCGCGATGGAGGTCACTCGGTCCTTCGAGGGTGGCGACCTGTCGCCGTACCACCCGTCGCAGTCGTGCAGCTGCTACTACGACAGCAAGGTCGGAGGCCCGTGCCAGTCCGACGGTGGCGTCATCGACGCGGGGACGCCGGTGGGCACCTGCATCGCCAATCCGACGACGCACCTCCAGCTCATCAACCAGTGCACGACGGCGGTCGGCGTGGCGAAGTCACCGAGCCTCCCACTGCTGCTGAGTGACGGCGGCTTGCCTCCGCTTCCATGATGATGCCGCAGGTCGGGCTTCTGCTCCTCCTCGGGACGGCCACTGAAGCCCCCGACGATCGCCCCCAGCTGGAGCGCTTGACCCAAGAGCCGCTCCAGGAGTCGACCGATGGGGGGCTTGAGCAGCCGGCGCTCGCGGCCGGCGCTCCCCAAGATGGTGGGCCGCTGGCGGAAACACTCGCGGAGCCTGTCCCATCGCACCCGCAGGTGACCTGGGCGGGGGCGACCTTCACCTTCAGCAGCTTCGCGCAGGTGGACGGTGTCATCTCGAGTCAGGCCTCCTACGACGAGCTCGACGCCTCGACCGGCCAACCGCTCAACGAGAAGGCGATCTCGCTGCGTCGCGCGCGGATTCGCATCGAGGCCTCGAAGTGGATCTTCAGCCTCCTCGCCGAGCTCGAGGCGAGCACCGTGTCGGGTCTCAGCGTGCGCCCTTCGGCGGCCGAGCTCTCGGCGCGATGGCCGACTTCGGGAGTGGTGCCGCTCGCGCAGGTGAGCGCCGGGCTCATGTGCATTCCCTTTGGGCGCGACGTGCGCCAAGCCATGTCGGAGCCAATCGATCGCACCTTCCTCGAGCCCACCACCATGGCCCGGGCGATGTTCCCTGGCTCCTTCGATCTGGGGTTGCGACTCTCAGGCGGCTGGCGGTTTCTCCGCTACGAGTTGGCGGTGATGAACGGCGAGCCGGTCGGTGAGCACGGGCTCCCGGGCAAGGACCCCAACGCAGCCAAGGACTTCATCGGAAGAGTCGGCCTGGTCACCTCGGTGGGTCCAGTGCTGCTGAAGGCAGGTGTCTCGGCGCTCTGGGGGGCGGGGTTCCACCCAGGCTCGCCGGCGACCAAGGACACGCTCGTCTGGCGCGACGCCAACGAGGACGGCCAGGTGCAGTCGACCGAGCTGCAGATTGTCGGGGGTCTCCCTGCCACGCCGTCGAAGAACTTCGATCGCTCCGCGCTGGGAGCCGACCTCCAGGTGGGCGTGGAGATCCCCGGGCTCGGGGCCTTCGAGCTGGTAGGGGAGCTCGTCTGGGCGAAGAACCTCGACCGGGGTCTCTTCGTGGCCGACCCCGTGGGGCTGGGGCGAGATGTTCGCGAGCTCGGCTGGGTGCTCTCGGTCTCCCAGCAGCTCCCGTGGGGCTTGGCGATCGGCCTGCGTTACGATCGCTACCTCCCCGACGCCGACGCTGCCGATCAGCAGGGCGCCGCGAGAGTGCCCATCGACTCGAGCCTCTCGACCTGGGCGGCGGTGGCGAGCTGGCGCTGGCGACGCACGGCGCGCATCACCGGGCAATACGAGCATCAGACCAACGCACTGGGGCGTGCGCTCGACGGTACCCCGACCACCCTGGGGAGCGACCGGCTGACGGTGCGCGCGGAGCTGGCCTTCTGATGCGCCCGGCACTCCTCGTGTTGGCCCTCGCTGCTTGTGACGGTGCCTCGAGCGACTCTGGTCGCGACGCGTGGCTCCGGGTCTCGGGGGCCCAGTTCGTCCCCGAGAAACTCACCACCACTGCCGACGGCCCCTCCGTGGTCGCCCTCAACCTGAGCCGCAGCCAGGCCACGCGGGGCGACACGGCGCTCCATCTCAGCGGGACCCTGGGGAGCACCGCCAACGCCGTCGCCATCTGGCTGAACGGTGACCGGGGCTTCTGGCTGCTCCCCGCGGGCCTCCCCGATGTCACGCTCGACAACGCGTTGACGTTCGCGTCGACGGTCGGGCTCTCGCTCGAGGCACCGCTGGGAGCCAGGACAGTCACGGTGGTCGCGCTGTCTCACGCGGGCATCGCTGGGCCTCCGTCCGAGGCCGCGCTCGAGATCCTCGACACGACGAAAGCCCAGGGTGCGCTGGTGGTGACGCTCCAGTGGGACACCGACGCCGATCTCGATCTCCACGTGGTCGACTCGGCGGGTGTCGAAATCTGGGCGAGGAACCCCAACTCCTGGCAAGCGACACCTGGCGCGCCGCTCGATCCGACGGCGTGGAAGCGAGGCGGGCTCTTGGACGCCGACTCCAACTCCCAGTGCGTCATCGATGGTCGCAACCAAGAGAACATCGTTTGGAGCACCTCGGCGCCCAGCGGCCACTACCTGGTGCGCGTCGACACGTTCTCGCTGTGCGATCAATCGGCCGCGCGGTGGACGGTGTCGGCCCGCACCGCCGACGGCACGCAGCTCGGCCTGGCGCAGGGCATCGCCACGCCCGCCTCGGCCCGGCCACCGCACGATCTGGGGGCCGGTGTCCGTGCCCTCGAGTTCGACCTCCCCTGATGCGCGGGCTGGCTCTCCTCGTCTGGCTGCCCGTCGTGGCGCTGGCCCAGGGCTTCGATGGAGGCGTGACGGTCGTCTCCGCGCCGCGCCCGCGCCCACCAGGGTCTACCTCGCTTCGAGGAACGGAGGCGGCCGACCAACCGCTCGTGGAGCATGATGCGCTCAAGGCCGTCCAGACGCTCCCCGGCGTGGGTCACTCGGCGTTGGGCTCGGCTGACGTGGTGGTGTGGGGGGCCGCGCCACGCGAGACGATGGTCCTCATCGACGGCATCGAGGTGCCCGCGCTATTCCACTTGGGTGGGTACCGCTCGGTGCTGTCGTCCTCCCTCGTCGGCCGGCTGGTGCTCGAGCCAGCGGCGTTCCGGGCCGAGGTCGGTCGCTCGCTGGGCGGCACGGTGCGAGTCGAGACCGTCGCGCCTCCAGCCGGGTTCCATGGGGCGGTCTCGGTCGACCCGAGCGATGTCTCGGCGGCGCTCTCGCTGGGAGGCGACACGGCAAACCTGATCGCCGCGGCCCGCGTCAGCACGCTCTGGGCGATCATCCAGCCGTTCCTCCACGGCGCGGCGGCCGATCGCTACCCCCTGCCCCGCTCCTGGGACGCTCAACTTCGAGGCTCGTGGCAACCCAGTGGTCGTGACGAGCTGACGGTTCTCGGGCTGGCCAGCTCCGACCTCGCGACCCTCGAGGTGACCTCTGATGATCCCTCGCTCTCGAGGAGTCGCACCGACACCCGCGACAGCTATCGACTGGGCCTGAGCTGGCGCCGAGGGGAGGAGGCCGACGCGTTCACCGCCACGGCGTTCCTGGGGCATGACCGGCAGATGACGCGGCTGGCGACGCCGCTGGCCAGCGCACAGCTTGCCGAGCGAACGTGGAACGGAGGGATCCTCGGTCGTTCCCGCTCCACGCTCGGGCCTGGAGTCTCGTTGTCGTTCGGCTTCGACGGGCGCGTCGCCTCGAGCGTCCTCGACCGCTCGGGGCCGCTCACCCGTCCTCCGAGAGAAGGCGACATCACGGCCTTCGGGGCGCCACTCTCGGATCTCGTGGCCGTCGACGACTGGAGCGTGCTCACCATCGACGCCGCCCTCTTCGCCGAGGCCGAGCTCACCATCGGGCCGGTGACCGTGACGCCCGGCCTGCGGCTCTCAGCGGTGGGCGGAGAGGCCAGCCGACTCACACCCAAGGTCGCCGCGACACCAGCGATTGGCTCGTCGCAGCTCGACTTCGCCCTCGAGCCACGGGGCATGGTCAGCTGGGCTCTCGCGCGGTGGCTGACCCTCAACGCGGCGGGCGGGATGACGCACCAGGCCCCTGACGCAGCCGATCGCTCGGCGGTCTTCGGCTCTCCACTGCTCCACCCCGCGCGGGGAGCCCACGCCGCCGTCGGCTTCGCGGTTCAGGCCGTCTCCGTGCTGCCACTCGAAGCGACTGGCTTCGTCCGCGCCGTAAGCGGCCTCGCGGTGCGCGACCCGACGGCCCAGGCACCACTGGCCCAGGTCTTGGTCGCGACGGGCGAAGGTCGAGCCTCCGGGGCGCAGCTCGTGCTCAGGCAGCGGGCCTGGCGAGGGCTGACGAGCTGGCTCTCGTACACCCTGAGCCGGAGCGAGCGGCGCTCTGGCACCAGTGAGGCCTGGCACCTGGCGGACTCCGATCAAACTCACGTGCTGACCGCGTCGGTGAGTCAGCGCGTCGAGGCCTGGCGCTTTGGGGTACGCGCACGTTGGGCCACGGGGACTCCACGCACGCCCGT
Source organism: Myxococcales bacterium (assembly GCA_003153055.1). Next base: position 10,970 of record PMBV01000232.1, on the reverse strand, counting down.
GGTGGGAGGCTCCTTCGACACGCGCCGGGGCCTGTATGAGCCGTTGTTCGGCACTCAGAACTCCACTCGCCTGAGCGACTTCCTGCAGCTCGACGCCGAGGGTTCCTACACCTTCATCGTTGCCGCGCTTCATCTCGAGCTCTTCGTGGAGCTCATGAACCTCACCAACCACCACAACGTCGAGGAGTGGGTCTACGACACGACGTTCTCCCGGCGCAGTGAGCTGTGGGGCCTGCCCTTCTTCGGGCTCCTGGGCCTCCGAGGGGGGTTCTGACGTGCGAAGACTCTTGGCGATGCTCCCGCTGATCGGCTGCTCCCCCTCGCTCGTCGACGAGCCTTGGCTGGTGAGTCAGAGACGGGTGGTGGCCGTGATCGCCGAGCCGCCCGAAGTCACCCAGGGGAGCGCCGTGCGCCTGCGAGCTGTCATCGCCTCGCCTGACGGGCCACTCGAAGACGCCGACGTGCGCTGGGCACGCTGCGACGAACAGACCCCCTTCTCGCAGAACGAGTCGACGAATCTCTCGTGTCTCGCGCTCCTCACCTCCACGCCGGCGGGCACCGCATCGGTACAGGTGACCATCCCCGACCGCGCGTGCGCCGTCTTCGGCCCTGATGTCGCCACGGCCACCGCGCGACCGCGAGACCCTGACGCCACCGGTGGCTACTACCAGCCCATCGGCCTCGAGCTCGACGGTCAGCGCTCGTTCGCCTTCGAGCGGCTCCGCTGCGACCCCGCCAACATCACCAACCAGACCGCCCAAGCCTTTCGCCAGACCTACACACCCAACACCAACCCCACGTTCACGCTCATGGCCTTCCTCGACGGCCGGCGAGCAGACTGGAACGCGCTCGAGGCCGGCAGAGACGTTCGTCTGGTCGCGGATTGGAGCGCCTCGCCAGAGGAGTCCTTCCCCTCCATCGACCGATCGACCCTCGAGCTCGTGACGCTCATCGAGAGGTACGACGTGAGCTGGTTCGTGTCGGTGGGGCACCTCGACCGCGCCAGGAGCTCGACCGGACAGGCCTCGTGGACCCTCCCGACTGGCTCCGGTGAGGGAACCGTTTGGGCGGGCTTGAGAGACAGCCGTGGCGGAGCGGCCGTCGTCGCGCAAGCAGGGAGCTGGGGCCCATGACGGGCCCGTGGATCACTTCGCGATCATCACTTCGGTCGACTTGACGATGGCCGACACCTTGTCGCCCACCTTCAGGCCGAGGCGATCACACGACCCGGCAGTGATGACCGAGACGATCTCCTGCCCACTTATTTCGATCACGACCTCCGCCATCAGGTCACCCTTCTTGATGCTCTTCACCGTGCCCTTGAGATCGTTCCGCGCGCTGAGATTCATGGTTTGCCTCCGAGTTGGTGCAGTCGGTCGGATAGCGAGGGTCGGCCTCCGTTGCGAGCAAGAATCGCGAAGATCCGCTTGGCACCGAATGGCAATTGACAAGGACGCCCTGAATCACCACTGCCCGTCCTTCGGCCGATGGAAAGTTAGCTTTCCTCTCTGTTGACTCGCCTTGTCATTGCCACGGGGGTTCGTGATTGTGCCGTGACCCGGCCCGAAGCGCTCCACGACCCACGCCCACGCGCGGGAATCGAACTCGTCCACCTCTCATCCATCAGCCCTGATCTCCCCCGAGAAACGCCACATGAGCAATTCAGTTACGCGCCTTCATCAGTTCACAGCGTCCACGATTCTGGCCGCCTGTGCGTTCTTCCTCGCCGTGGGCTGCGGCGCGACGAGCACCGCGGCCGATGGCGGCGACGACGCTGGGGCACTCGACGCCGGGAGCCTCTCGACGACCGACTTCATCGCGCTCCAGAACGGCGCGCCCGAGACCGCCCTGTGGGATGACGCGCACGCGGTGCTCTACGTGGTGGACAACACCGGCAACCGCATCTGGAAGTGGACCGACGCCGCCGGGTTGAGCGCGGCGCCGTACGCCAGCCTTCCGCTGCCGGCCGATGCAGGCACGCTCCCGGCGAACGTCACCCTCGGCCAGGCGGCGCTCTTGGCCAACGGCACGCTGGTGGTGAGCCGCTTCGGCCAGCCCGGAGGCGGCTACGGCGACATCTCCTATGTGAGCCCCGATGGATCGACGGCGCTCGTACCGAACCTCGACCCAAGTCGACGGCGTCTCGGCCTCGCGGTCGCGCCGGACAACACGCTCTACGGGAGCTACTTCGCCAGTGCTGACGGCGGCACCGTGGGCTTCGTCACCACCGTCGACCTCCACGCCGGAGAGACCGTGGCGGTCGACGGCTTCGGAAAGATCGTCGGGTTGTCCATCACCGAGGGACGCCTGTACGTCTCTGATCAATCGGCGGCCAAGATCTTCGATGCCCCGTTGTCAGCCTTGCCGCCACACGCGGCCGACTGGCACACCTTGGCCACACTGGTGAAGCCAGATCAGATCGCCGCTGGCCCCAATGGCAGCCTGTACTCGGGCCAGTTCCAGGGAGCGCCGGGCTCGAGCGATCCGATCTCGGTGCGACAGATCTCCTCCACGGGCGTAGTGACCGCCTTCAAGCAGGACCCCGACGTCTCCAAGCCCAGCGGCCTGTCGTACGACCCCACCAACCACCGGCTCTTCGTGGCTGACTCGGGGAACTCGGCGAAGCTGGGCGTCCATGTCTTCCAGGTGCCATGACCATGCTCAGGGCTCGTCTCCTCATTGTCCTGGGGTTCGCCGCGTGGCTTGAGGCGTGCGCCTCACGAGCGCCGTCGACGGTTGCACTCAACCAACCGCTCCCCGACCTCTCCTTCGAGAGCGCCGACGGCACCACCTCGCTCTCGAGCTTCGGAGAGGCAGGGAAGAGCAACGTCCACGTCTTGCTCGTGCGAGTGGTCACCGGCTGGTGCGGCACGTGCCAGTGGCACGCGGCCAACACGGCCAGCACAATCCCCGAAGACCTCAAGGACCGGGTCCGGGTGCTCGATGTGCTTCTGGCGGGAGCCGACAACGGCCCGCCAGTGCCGGCAGACCTCACAGCGTGGGCCTCCCGGAGCGGTGCCGCCACGGTGGTGGCCGACTCGAGCTTCAAGCTCGCGCCGTTGTTTCCGGCCCGTGCCGCGCTCCCCCTGGTGACGCTGGTGGACACTCGGACCATGACCCCGATCTCGACCTTCAGCAACCCAGGGCCCGAGGCGCTCTCCGATGCCCTGAGGGCTGCCGTCGCGCAGCTCGATGGCAAGAGCGTGCCAGCGGCGACCTCCCCGACCCTGACCGACGGCCGCTTCACCAGCGACCAGCTCGCGATGGTGCGTGCCATGGCGCTCACCAGGGCCTCGACCGACCCGACGAACGCTCACGAAACCGACGCGGCCGCGGTCGCCTTCGGAAAGACGCTCTTCTTTGACGTGGCGCTCTCTCCTTCGAGCAAGCAGGTGTCGTGTGGCGCCTGCCATCTGCCGGACCTGCTCTTTCAAGACGGAAAAGACCAAGCCCCCGAGGGTGTCGGCTCGGGCGCGCGCAACGTGCCCACTGTGATCCTCGCCGCTGATCAGCGATGGCTCTTCTGGGACGGCCGGGCCGACTCCCCCTGGGCGCAGGCCATCATGCCCATCGAGGACCCCAACGAGATGGCCTCGTCTCGGCTGTTCGTCGCCCACGTGCTTCAGGCGAAGTACCAGACGACGTACGAGTCCATCTTCGGCGCGCTCCCGCCGCTCGCCGACGCCGCGCGCTTCCCCTCGTCTGGTAAGCCAGGAGACGGAGCCTGGGAGGCGATGGCCGCGAGCGATCGAGCGCTGGTCAATCGCGTGTTCTCCAACGGAGGCAAGGCGCTCGCCGCCTATGAGCACAGCCTTCGGCCCTCGCCGAACGGTCTCGATCGCTACGCCCAAGGCACCCTCGAGGCGCTGTCGAGCGCGGAGAAGGACGGGCTCGCGGCCTTCTTCACCGCCGGCTGCGCCCAGTGCCACTACGGCCCGCGGCTGACGGATGACTCCTTCCACGTTCTCCGCTTCCCCACTGGGCGGCCCGATCGGTCGGCGGACCCTGGCCGGAGCGAGGGCATTCCAAAGCTCTTGGCGAGCGAGTTCCGACGGTCAGGGGCCTTCAGCGATGCTCCGACCGCCGAGCTGAACCCGGCCACTGGCCCAGGGCTCATCGGAGCCTTCAAGACACCCGGCCTCCGAGGAGTGGGTTACACCCTCCCCTACGGCCACGGAGGGAGCTTCGGAGGCCTCACCTCGACGCTCGACGCTCATCGCACCGGGGGCCTCGCCTCCGACAGCCCGTACGCCGTGGGTCAGTCGGAGCAGTGGCTGGTCGACTTCGACCCGTCGTTGACTCCGAAGATCATCACCTTCCTCCAAGCCCTGCGCGTCGACCTCGAGCCCTAACCAAGGAGGCCACCCGTGCACGCCATCGCAGCCCTTTTCGTTCTCGCGGCCGCGGTGGATGGCGGCGCTCCTCCGGCGATCGCCATCGTCGGCGACCTGGTGAAGAACGTCTCGTTGTCAGTGAAGGAGCTCGAGGCGCTGGGGCCCGGGCCCGTCGTCGTCGACTGGAGCGACAAGGCGGGGCCCCACAAGGTCAAGGGCGTGCGGCTCGATCAGCTCCTGCTCCACGTCGGCTTCACCGAGGGGCCGATGGGGCCCCAGGCCGACCCGAAGCTGAAGCACTCGGGCTTGCGCGCCGTGGTGGTGGCTACCGCCGCCGACGGCTTCGTGGCCGTCTTCAGTCTCGGAGAGCTGCTCGAGACCCTGGGCCCCACCGCGGCCCTCGTCGTCTGGGAGATCGACGGACACCCCTTGGCCCCCACCACAGGGCCATTCCGAATCGTGGTCGTGACCGACAAGAAGCCATCGCGATCTCTCCACCAGCTCACCTCTCTCCGAGTCGTCGAGTTCCCCAAGCGGTGACCAACGCTCGCCCCATGGCGGTGCTCTCTTTGAGCGAGGCCAGGGAGGCCTTGAGGGCTGCCGCTGTTCCCGTCTCCGAGACCGAGACGGTGCCGCTCGAGGACGCCTTCGGCCGGGTCATGGCCGAGACGCTCGCCTCCCCTATTGCCCTCCCACCGTTCTCCAGCTCGGCGATGGACGGGTACGCCGTGCGCGCGAGGGAAGCTCGCACCGAAGGCATCCGGTTGCCGGTGGCCGGGCGCTACGCCGCCGGTGATGCTCCAGGCGTCCTCGCGAAGGGGACGGCCGCCCGCATCTTCACCGGGGCACCGGTCCCCCGCGGAGCGGACGCGGTCGTCATCCAGGAGGTGTGCCAGCCACACGAGGGGGCGGTGACCATCGGGCGACCCGCGGTGGTCGGGCAGAACGTTCGCGCCGTCGGATCGAGCCTTCGGGCGGGCGAGACGCTCGTCTCGACGGGCGACCGGCTCACCGCTGCCGCGTTGGGGCTCGTGGCGTCGGTGGGCATCGCGAGAATGTCGGTCTTCCGGCGAGTGCGCGTGGCCGTGCTCTCCACCGGAAACGAGCTGACCCTGCCCGGCCTCCCGCTCTCCAAGGGCCGAATCTACAACTCCAACCGCTATGTGATGCGAGGCTTCCTCGACGAGCTCGACGCCGAGATCATCGATTGGGGCATCGTCCCCGACGATCTCGAGGCGACCCGGACGACGCTCCGGCTCGCCGCGGCCTCGGCGGACGTCATCGTGACGAGCGGGGGCATGTCTCAGGGAGAAGAGGATCACGTGACCCGAGCGGTACGTGCCGAGGGCCGCGTGGATCACTGGCGCATCGCCATCAAGCCAGGGAAGCCACTCGCCTTCGGGAGCGTCGCCAACGCCGCCTTCTTCGGGCTCCCGGGTAACCCGGTGGCGGTCTGGCTCGGCATGTTCCTGCTCGTCTCGCCGTTCGTTCGGCGGTGCCAACGCCTCGAGCGCTTCGAGCTCAATCGCCAGAGGCAGCGCGCCGACTTCTCGTGGATCGTCCGCGGCGACCGCCTCGAGCTCCTCCGCGTTCGAAGGAACTCAGAGGGCGGGCTCAGCCTCTTCGAGGACCCAGGCTCCGCGGCGAGCGAGTCGGCTGTGTGGTGCGACGGCATCGCGGCCATTCCCGCGTGGACCACGGTGTCCCCCGGCGACGTCGTCGACTTCTGGCCTGGGCCCGGCCGGTGACCGCGGGTTCACTCGTTGGCCACCAGGAACACGCTCGACGCCTTGAACGCAGCCATGGCGCGGGAGCCCACCTTGAGGCCCATGGCCCTGAGGCTGTCGTGCGTGATGACCGCCGCCAGAACCCTCCGCCCCTCGGCGAACTCGAGCGACACCTCGGCGTTGACGGGGCCGTCGTGAATACGACTGATGGTGCCGCTGAAGCGATTGCGTGCCGAGATGCGCACGCCGGAGTCGTCGAGCAGCACGATGGAAGACGACTTCACGAACGCGAGCACTTCGACCCCCTTGGCGATGCCGAGGCTCTCCACTGACTCCTTGGTGACGATCGCCGTCAAGGTCACGTCGCCGTCCACTCGCATGGTGACCTCGCAGTCCACGGGCCCTTCCTTGATCGCCACCACCGGCCCGGCGAACTGGTTGCGAGCGCTCGCCTTCATTGAGATCTTCTTCAGGAGCTGGCGAAACTCGACGACGTCGGCCCCGTCTGCCTCGCCGAACTGGCTCGACAACCGGTCGAGCGCCCCCCGGTACTCCAGCTCGAGCGCTCGATGGCAGGCGATGAGCCGGCGACCGTAGTTGGTCAGTGAGCTGCCGCCGCCGTGCCTGCCTCCCGTCGTCCGCTCGACCAGCGGTCGGGGTGCCAGGTTGTTCATCGCGTCGATGCCGTCCCAGGCGGCCTTGTAGGACATCGGCACTGCCTTGGCTGCCTGGGAGATGGACCCGTGCCGATCGATCTGCTCCAGGAGCTTGATTCGACGATCGGTCAAGATGTTGCCGAGCGGTGACTCAGCTCCGAATCGATCAGCCGTCTTGGGTGCCTTCACGCGGCGAGAGGGTCGCATAGGGCCTCAAAGGCGCCACGGCTAGCACAGTTCCCGTCGCTTGCCCCGGTTCGTACCCGAATGCACGACGAGGGGCCCACCGTACGCTCGAGAACGCGCCGTGGCTCGAGGCTCTCGGGGCGTCGGTCTGGCACCGGCTTTGCTCACTCGCGAGGCGTACGTGAAGCAACGACACCAGGAGGCACCACACATGGCATTGCGGCAGATCGCATTCTACGGGAAGGGCGGGATCGGCAAGTCGACGACGTCTCAGAACACCCTCGCGGCGCTGGTCGAGCTGGGCCAGCGAATTCTCATCGTCGGCTGCGACCCCAAGGCCGACTCCACCCGGCTGATTCTCAACACCAAGATGCAGGACACGGTGCTCTCGCTGGCGGCTCAGGCGGGCTCGGTGGAGGACCTCGAGATCGTCGACGTCATGAAGGTCGGCTACAAGGGCATCAAGTGCACCGAGGCCGGAGGCCCTGAGCCGGGCGTCGGGTGCGCGGGCCGAGGCGTCATCACGGCGATCAATTTCCTCGAAGAGAACGGGGCGTACGAAGACGTCGATTACGTTTCGTACGACGTCTTGGGTGACGTGGTGTGCGGCGGCTTCGCGATGCCGATCCGCGAGGGCAAGGCCCAGGAGATCTACATCGTCATGTCGGGAGAGATGATGGCGCTCTACGCCGCCAACAACATCGCCCGGGGCATTCTCAAGTACGCCCACTCGGGAGGTGTTCGGCTGGGAGGCCTCATCTGCAACGAGCGCCAGACCGACAAGGAGTCGAGCTGGCCGAGGCCCTCGCCGGCCGGCTGGGCTGCAAGCTCATTCACTTCGTCCCCCGGGACAACATCGTTCAGCGGGCCGAGCTGCGCCGTCAGACGGTGATCCAGTACGCGCCAGAGTCCAAGCAGGCCAACGAGTACCGTCGGCTGGCCAACACGATTCATCACAACTCGGGCAAGGGCGTCATTCCGACCCCCATCACCATGGACGAGCTCGAGCAGATGCTGCTCGACTTCGGAATCATGAAGAGCGAGGAGCAGCAGCTCGCCGAGGTGCAGGCGCTGGAGCAGCAAGCGAGCGCCTGAGCCACAGCTTCACGCGCGGGCGGACCTTCGACGATGGTCCGCCCGTGGTGCGTTTCGCCCAAGACGAGCCACGTGCTGCCCCCTCGCCTCGGTCACTGCGGGAGCGAGCGCCCCGAGGTCGTCTCGTCGCTGCGTCGCCACCCGAGGTTGGCCTCGTTGGGCGTCCACGGCAGCGCGGTCGGGGTGAGCCGGGTTTGGAGGATCGCCTCCATCCAGATGCGTACGCGGTCGACATCGGGGTCGACAGCGGGAATGAAGGACTCAGCCCGGTACTCACGCAGGGTCTCGAGGTCGCGCAGCTCGAGGAACGCCGAGCGAACCATGGCTCGCAGCTCTCGATCGAGCTCGGCCCGGAACACCCACATGTACTCGGGAATCGGAAGCGACTCGGCGAGCACTCGAACGGCCGAACGATCGAGCTGATGCTCAGCGATGAGCCGCTCGAACACCGGCCTGCTCAGGGCTCCAGCGGCGGCCTGGCGCGCGGCGACAGCACGGGCCACCGCGTCGTGTGCGCCCAGGGTTCGCCGGGTGTAGTCGCGGTCGGCCACCAGGCCCGCCTCGAGGAGCATGTGGCGAGGCACCCACGTACCCGAGGTCGAGGCCAGATCGCCGAAGGCCACGTCGCGGCCCCGCAGCTCTCCGAGCGCCGCGGTCGGGCTGTCGGCCGGCACGATGATCACCGCCTGGAACGTGGGCCCGGTGCCCGCGTGCGTCGGGCGCGCGAACGGTTCGAGGTTCGCGTGTCGGCGCTGCAAGATGTAGCTGACCGGCCCGAGGTAGGCGAGGTCCACCCTGCCCTGGCGCAGCGCCTCTCCCGTACCGGCGTAGCTGGCCCCGACGACGACCTCCACCGGGCGAGCGAGCCGCTGCTGGAGGTAGGCACGCATGGGCTCGGTCAGCCGGGAGACGACCGCCGGCGATTCACCTGGGAGAATTCCGAGCCTGAGTGGGGTGATCTTCATGGAGTTGGCCCCGTTGAATTGGAGTGGATCGACAATGCTCCGGGAGCAAGCACCGTGCCCGAAGGCCCCGCCGACGAGCTCCGTTCCCCGAGGTGCGCCGCGCCCGACCCGCGTACCAGCCGGTACGCCAGCGAGACGGGAGCGAACCGCGGCATCTCGCGTGCATCGAGCGGCCCACGGCACGTACGGCGTGCCCACGATCGGAGACACCATGGAGTCCACTGTCGAGAACGAAACGGCACGAGCAGACGAGCGGCCAAGCGAGGGCGAGGCCGTCGAACTCGACCGGAGGCTCGCACTGATCCTCGACACCATCGCCTCCGTGCGTCCGGGCATTCAGCGTGACGGCGGAGACATCGAGCTCGTCGCCGTCGAGGGCGACCTCGTTCGAGTGCGGCTCTCTGGCGCCTGCACCCACTGCGGCATGGCTGGCCAGACCCTGGGAGGCCTGCGCCGGAAGCTCATGGCGTCTCTCGGAGCGCCGATTCGCGTCGTGCCAGCCTCGTGATCGGCTGTGCCTCCTCAGATGGCCAGTCAGGCCCTCAAGCAAAGGCCCCCCGCCGTATGGACGTGGAGTTCGATATATACGACAATATATAGCGTGTACGAGCCCTCAGAGGAACGCGCCGAAGTCGAGCAGGAGGATCGCCACCCGTTGGAGCCCGAGCGCAAGTCACCGATGACGATCGCCCGCCACTTCTGTGAGTGTGACCTGGGCGAGTGCCGAACCGATCTCTTGCCGTTGCTGTCGGAGATGAGCCGAATCGCGACCGACGCGGGCGATCTGTCGAGCACCCTCACCATCCTTGTGCGGCTCCTGCAGCGCCATATGAACGTCGTCCGCGGGACGGTGAGTCTTTACGACCCAACCTCGGGCACCATCGCCATTCACGAGAGCTTCGGCTTCAGCGAAGAAGAGGCGGCGCGCGGGGTCTTTCAGCTGGGAGAAGGCATCACGGGGAAGGTGGTGGAGACGGGCGAGCCCATGGTGGTGCCGCGCATCAGCGAGGAGCCCAACTTCCTCAACCGCACCGCCAGCCGGAGCAGCCTCGAGGAGACCCAGCGTTCCTTCTTGTGCGTACCCATCAAGCGAGGAAAGAAGGTGCTGGGCACCATCAGTGCCGAGCGCATCTACGACAACCCTCGACTCCTCAAGCTCGACGTCGAGGTGCTCTCGATCTTGGCAGCCACGGCCGCGCAGTCCGTCGAGCTCCACCTCATCGCCAACGTCGACAAGGTCGCGCTCGAGAACGAGAACCGCCGACTGAGGAGCGAGCTCCAGGCCAAGTTCAAGCCATCGAACATCACCGGCAACTCCAAGCCGATGCAGGAGATCTACCGGCTCATCGAGAAGATCTCCAAGTCAAAGACGACGGTCCTGGTGCTCGGCGAGAGCGGCGTGGGCAAAGAGCTGGTAGCGAGCGCCATTCACTACAACAGCCCGAGCGCCGCGGGCCCCTTCGTGAAGTTCAACTGCGCCGCGCTGCCCGAGTCGGTGATCGAGAGCGAGCTGTTCGGTCACGAGCGCGGCTCCTTCACCGGCGCCACCGCGACCCGCAAGGGCCGCTTCGAGGACGCTCACGGCGGCACGGTGTTCCTCGACGAGGTCGGCGAGCTCTCGCTGCCGATGCAGGCCAAGCTGTTGCGGGTGCTCCAAGAGAAGACCTTCGAGCGGGTGGGTGGCAATCAGCCCATCAAGGTCGACCTGCGAATTCTCGCCGCGACCAACCGGGACCTCAAGTCGATGGTCGCCGCGGGCACGTTCCGCGAAGACCTCTACTATCGGCTCAATGTCTTTCCCCTCGTCATCCCGCCGTTGCGGGAGCGCGGCAATGACATCATCGCCCTGGCGGACTCCTTCGTGGCCCGCTTCTCGGAGCAGATGGGCATCGAGGTGAAGCGCATCTCCACGCCAGCCATCAACATGCTCAGCTGCTACCACTGGCCGGGCAACGTGCGCGAGCTCGAGAACGTCATCGAGCGCGCCGTCATCCTCGCCGAGGACGG
>PMBV01000171.1:18222-20499 GCA_003153055.1 Myxococcales bacterium | reverse complement strand
CGAAGTACCAGAAGGGCTTCGAGCCGCTCCCCGAGGGCTTCCGCTACGCCCCCATGGGAGACCTGGCGGCGGTGAAGGCCCTCGTCACCTCGAAGACGGCGGCCATTCTGGTCGAGCCGATTCAAGGCGAGGGTGGGGTGCGACCGGCCCCCGAGGGCTTCTTGAAGGGGCTCCGCGAGCTGTGCACTCGGGAGGGGTTGCTCCTCTTGATCGACGAGGTGCAGACGGGCATCGGTCGCACCGGCCGCCCCTTCGCGTTCCAGCACGACGGGGTGTTGCCCGACGCGTTCTCTCTCGCCAAGTCGCTGGGAAACGGTCTGCCCATCGGCGCCATGGTGTGCAACGACGAGGTGGCGAAGGCGCTCCCTTCGGGCACTCACGGATCCACGTTCGGCGGGAACCTGGTGGCGGCCTCGGCGGGCATCGCCACGTGGGATCTGGCGATGACCCCTGAGATGCTGAAGGCCATCGAAGAGAAAGGCCTCTACCTGCTCGAGCTGGGCCGCGCCCTGATGGGTCGACACGCCCAGCGGGTCAAGGCCGTGCGAGGGCGTGGGCTCTTGGCCGGCATCGAGGTCGATGGGGGCGCCGCCGACGTGGTGGCCCGCTGCCGACAGAACGGGCTCTTGGTGAACCTCGCCGGTGACCAGACGGTTCGCTTCGCTCCGGCCTACATCACCACCAAGGAGCAGTTGGCCGAGGGGCTTGCCATTTTCGAGCGGTCCCTGTGACATCGAGCCGTGGCGATGGATGAAGCAGTCGAGCTCGACCCAGAGCGGCAGCGGGAGATTCTCGAGCTGGAGGCGAAGCTGGAGTCTGCCAACCTCTTCGAGATCCTCGGGGTGCCCGTGGGGGCCCCGACTGAAGAGGTGAAAGCCGCGTTTCGCGAGGCGTCACGGAAGTACCACCCCGATAAGTACTTCGGGAAGAAGCTGGGGAGCTTCAAGGGACGGCTCGACAAAGTCTTCAAGCGCCTGATCGAGGCCCACCAGACCCTCGGCGACGAGGCGCGGCGGAAGGCCTACCTCGAGGCCAACCCGACCCTCCGCGGCGCCGGTCGGCCGAGCAGCCCCAGCGCCACCGCTGCGGGGCCGAAGTCCGACGCGGAGCGCTCCCGGGAAGCCGAGCGCCGCGCCCGCCTCGCCCGTCACCCGTACCTCCTCAAGGCCTCGAAGGTTCAAGAGCTCCTCGGCCGGGCGAAGGAGGCCATGGCCCACAAGGAATTCAGCCAAGCCTTCACCCACCTGAACCAGGCCGCTCAAGGCGACCCTCAGAACATCGAGGTGAAGGGCCTGTTGGCCGAAGTACGGCGGCTCAACGAGACCCAGCGGGCTGAGACCAGCTTCATTCACGGGCAGGAGGCGCTCAGCCGCATGGACGAGGCCTTGGCCATTCAGGCATTCAAGCTGGCCGCCAACGGAGGCCACCCCAAGGCTGCCTTCAAGGTGGCCATATTGCTCGAACGGCGGGGGGGCGACGTGCGCGAAGTGACCAGCTTCGCTCAGAAGGCCGTGGAGGTCGACCCCAAGAATGTCGAGGCGCGGGTACTCTTGGGGCGAGTGTTGGAGGAGGCGGGCATGAAGGCGCTCGCCAAGAAGCACTTCGAGGAGGCTGTCCGCCTCGACCCAGAGCACCCTGACGTGAAAAAACACGTCAAGAAGCGTTGGCCGTTCTAACCTTAGGAATGCTGATGGCAGAACGTGAGCCCGTCATCGGTATCGATCTGGGCACGACCAACAGCGTCGTGGCGACGCTGCAGGGCAACAGCCCAGTGGTGATTCGCAGTCGTTCGGGCGTGAACCTGACTCCCTCCATCGTCGCCTGGGCCAAGACGGGGAAGATCCTCGTCGGCCCCATCGCCAAGCGGCAGGCCATCACCAACCCGACCGACACGGTGTATGCCGCCAAGCGATTGATCGGTCGCAAGTTCTCCGCCGAGCAGACCCAGCAAGCCCTGCGGGTGCTGCCGTACACGGTGGAGTCGGGAGAGCACGACGACATTCGCATTCGGCTGGGAGACAAGCGCTACGCGCTCCCGGAGATCTCGGCGATGGTGCTCAAGGAGCTCAAGCTCGACGCCGAGGCCTTCTTCGGGAAGACGGTGAAGAAGGCCGTCATCACCGTGCCGGCCTNNAACGGGAAGATCGCCGTCTTCGATCTCGGCGGGGGTACCTTCGACATCTCGGTGCTCGAGGTGGGCAATGGAGTCTTCGACGTCATCGCCACGGGCGGCGACACGTACCTCGGCGGGGAGGACTTCGACAACCGCATCATCGA
>PMBV01000171.1:0-18176 GCA_003153055.1 Myxococcales bacterium | reverse complement strand
GCGCTCCACCTGCAGAAGACGCTGACCCGCGAGCGGCTCGAGGAGCTGTGCGCCGACCTGGTGAAGCGGACAGTGGAGATCTGCCAGAGCGTCCTGGCCGACGCGAAGGTCAAGGCCGTCGACCTGAAGGAGATGGTCCTCGTGGGGGGGATGACCCGCATGCCCCGAGTGCAGGAGGCGGTGAAGGAGTACTTCCGCCGCGACCCGTGCAAAGGGGTGCACCCTGACGAGGTGGTGGCCCTGGGCGCTGCGGTGCAGGCCGACGCCTTGACGAACGAGTCGAGCGACGTGGTGTTGCTCGACGTGACGCCCCAGTCGCTCGGCGTGGCCATCGCCGGTGGCTACGTGCGCAAGCTCATTCAGAAGAACACCACCGTGCCGACCTCGGTGACCGAGACCTTCAACACCTCGCGAGACAGCCAGACGACGGTGAAGATCATGGTGCTTCAGGGTGAGAGCGAGGTGGCGCACCAGAACGAGCTCTTGGGAGAGTTCATTCTCACCGGGCTGCGCCAGGCCAAGCGCGGAGAGGTGGAGATCGACGTCGCCTTCGAGATCAACTCCGAGGGCATCGTGTCGGTGTCGGCGCGCGACCGAGAGACGGGGCAGCAGCAGTCGATTCAGGTCACCGCGAGCGGCGGCCTCACCGAGGAGGAGCTGAAGCGGATTCTCGAGGAGCAGTCGGACCTCTTGCTCGAGGCGCGCACCGAGGAGGTCGTCAAGTCACGGAAGAGCGAGCTCAAGCTGCTCATGCGCGAGCTGCTCGACCTGATTCCCCAGCTCCAGCAGGCCACCGACGGCTCGGACTTCGGCCCCGAGGCCATCGCCAGGGCCAACCGGGCGCTCGAAACCGCCAGCCAGGTTGCCGAGCGGGGAGACACGGCCCGGGTCACCGAGAGCATCGACACCTTGACGCGCACCTTGAGTCTCTTCAAAGGCGTACTGCAGCGCATTGGGCGGTGACCCTTGAGTAAGGAACGAGCCGCACAGTTGGTGGACGCGGGCATCTGGCTGAGGCTCTCAGGTGACCTCGACGGCGCCCGCCGGCTCTTCGAGCAAGCCTTGAAGCTCGACCCACACAACCAGCGGTCGATCGAGCTCCTTGCTCAGGAGGCAACCACGGTGCTTGAGCCCACGAAGGGCAGGGCGGATCGGCCAGGAGACAACCCCTTCAAGCCCGCGCCGACGGTGCCAGGCGACGTCGACTGGGGAGCCGCCACGGACTTCGTGGTGGAGCACCCGTCGGGCCAGGTCGAGCTCCCGGTGGCATCGTCTCCCCGCCCACGGAGCGCGACCCCTCTGCCCCAGGCGTCGGCCCCTGTTCCACCCGTGGCCCTGGAGAGCCAAGACGACGATTGGAGCGCGGTGGCGGGCACTGGCACTTCGCTCCCCCGCCAGGCGCCCGAGGTGTTGGGGCAGATTCCCCTGGGCGTCGACGTGGCGCTCCCTCGCACCACCGTGATGTTCTCGCTGACGCCGCCTCCGGGGCCGCCGCCAGCGACGGGGCCTCCGACCACGAGAACGCCTGTCCCGTCCACTTCGCCCTCGGGCTCGAGGGCCGCGCCCAAAGCGTCCAGCTCGCAACCTCCACCGGTGAGATCGAGGGGCTCGGGCGCGCGCCCGGCGACGACGCCGCGCGAGGCTCAGGGCTTCATCGGAGCTGAGCCCATCACCCAGCCCGACGCGCGGGCTGCTCCGCTCTCGGTGGAGTCACCCGTTCCACGCCCCGCGCCCACCTCGGCCACGCCTCCGCCACAGCGAGCGTTCATTCCATCGAGCGGCGCGCCGAGCGGGTCAGGGGGCTTCGAGGCCTTGCCATTCATCACCTCCGAAGCGCCAGCCCCGAGCGGCCCCGCGGCCTCCATCGCGTCTTCCGGTCGCACGCCGCTGCCTTTCGTGACGGATTCGCCGACGCCGCTCGCGCCCCGGCGCAGTGGCTCACGCCCGGGGATTTTGGCGGGGCCGCAGCCGTCGGCACCGCCCCCGCCACCGGGCACGTCGCCGGTGTCAGACCCGCGAGCGTCGGTGCCACCCTCGGAGCGAAAGACGCTGCCCTACATCTTGCCTCCGCCGGTGGCGCCAGTGGTGGAAGCGCCCAAGGCGGTTGTGTACAGCGCTCGATCGAGCCCGCTCCCCACCGAGCCACCGGGGGCGCGAGGCCGCACGCCACTCCCCGCGCGGGCTCCTCTGGTGCCTCCGAGCATCTCGCCGGTCACGCCGATACCGGTGGCCGAGCAGCCTCGGGTGAATGCCCTGGGCCCCAGGCCGAGCCGGGCCGTCGAAGAGCTGCACATGAAGGGGCCGTTGGAGCTGCGGTCGACGCTGCCCTTCGGCCAGGAAGAGCCGCCCAGAGCCACGCTGCCCTTCGGCCCCCTCGAGATGCCCGATGTCCGGCCCGTGGTGATCCGCCTGGATCTCGACGAGTCGATCCCCGAGGCTCCGTCCATCGTCGACTCGCTCAAAGACGAGGTCGACGCGGCCAGCAAGCCAGCGCCGAGGAAGGTGGTGTTGACCGATAGCAGCTCCGAGGTGGAGGCGCGCTCCAGCCCGCCGCTGTTGGGGACCTCGGCGATCAGAGTGCTGGGCCCCGGGTCGAGCCCTCCGTCCCCGGTGCCTCCTGGCGCGAGCCCACCTTCTCCGATTCCCGTGGCGGTTCCACCACGGCTGAGCCCACCGACTCCCGTGCCTTCGCGGCCAGTCATGAGCGCTTGGTCACCGATGCCGTCGGCCGAGGACGAGGAGACCCAGATGCCGAGCCTCGGCTCGCTCAAGGGGCTGGGCCGTGGCGCGGCCTCTTCGACGAGCGACGCGTGGAACTGGTCTGCGAGCCCCCCCACGCGGGGCACACCAATGGAGGGCTTGGCGCCTCCGCCCACGGCCCGGCCATCACCGGTGTTGAGCGCTCAGGCCTCGTCCGCGTGGGACGTGCGAGGCAACCCGGGCATTCGCATCGAAGACATGCTGGGGCCCGATCACACGCTCGAGCTGGTGAGCCCCAGCGCGAAGGCAGCCAAGAGCCCCGACTCGGTGCGCGTCGAGGTGGGCTCGCTGCTGGCTGGCGCGCGAGACCTGATGGACCTCGATGATCACACCGGAGCGATGGAGCTCATCGCCAAGGCCCAGGCCATCGCCCCCGAGGATCCCGAGGTGCAGGCGCTGCGAGAGAAGAGCGAGCGCACGCTCCTCGCCATGTTCGAGTCGAAGCTCGGCGGCCGCGAGATCATTCCCCGGGTGATGCTGAAGGACGACGAGATCATCTGGCTCAACCTCGATCACCGCGCCGGCTTCGTCTTGGCGCAGATCGACGGCACGGTCTCCTTCGACGATCTCTTTGCCGTCTCGGGCATGTCGAGGCTCGACACCGCTCGCATCCTCGCTCAGCTGATGGACGAGGGCGTCATCAGCGGCACTGGGCGCTGAGCCCGGTCACTCCTTCGCCTTGGCGGGCGCCGCGTTGCGGATGATCGCCGTCCATCGGCCCTTGACGACCAGCTCACCGCGCTGGTTTCGGCTCTCAGTGGTCACCGCCAGGAAGTCGAGGCCGGCCTTCGAGCTGATGTCGGCGATCTCTCCGTTGGTGGTGAGCACGTCGCCCGACTTCACCGGCTCGAAGAACTCGAAGTCTTGCTCGCCGTGCACCAGCCGGAGGAGGTCGACACCCACCTCGGGATCGGCGCAGGCCTTGCCGAACGGGCCGATGGCGAAGACCACCGCGAAGTTGGGCATCGCGATCATCGCCCCGTAGGGAGACGAGCGAGCGGCTTCGGGGTCGGTGAGCCACGGGTGGAGGCCCGCAGGCGCGCCGAGCGTGGTGAAGCCGGTGGAGGGAATGGTGCCTCCGACCGCCCAGGCGAACTCACGCATCTTCTCGAGGCCGGCCTCGTAGACGAAGGGGCCATACCGTCGGCCGATGTGCTTCTTGTCGAGCGCCATGGTTCAGATCCTCCCTTCGACGACCGCGCCCTTGAGCACGTCTTCGCCGCGCTGATTCTTGGCCTCGATCTCGGCCTTCACCACTCCATCGGCCACAGCGACGATCTTGCCCGAGAAGACGACGGTGTCCTCGATGCCCACCGGCCGCGAGAACCGGACTCGCACTCGGCTCACCTTGCCGGGGTCACCCAGGTAGCCGATGAAGGCGTCGACCGCCCAGCCCAAGGTGCACAACCCCTGGAGGATGGCGCCGCCCAGCTGGGCGCTCTTGCCGACCTCTGGGTCGATGTGAATGGGGTTGAAGTCGCCTGACGCGGCCGCGTAGTAGATGGGGCGATAGCGATCGCACTTCCGCGTCAGGGTGAAGGTGTCACCGACCGAGAAGGTTCGAGCCATGGGCCCACTGTCTAGCTCATCGGGCGATCCAGCGGGTCGTCGATCGCTCCCTCGGTTTCCTGGGGCCTCGTACGCCAGGTCTCCAGCGCGTAGTCGGTGAGGCGGTCGAGGTAACTGGTGAGCGGCGGGCAGCGGACGCCCGTTTCTTCGAGGAGCTCGCCGGCGGCGCGGCTGCCGTAGAAGGCGAGGTGGTTGACGTAGGCCAGCGCCGCGCGCTGGGTGCGCGTGACCCTCTCGACCCCCGGCAAGCGGAGGAAGAGATCGGTGGCTCTGGCCGAGATGGTGAAGCGAGGGAGGCGCTTGTTGGCCCGCTCGGCGATGAGCTCGTACACCCGGCGGGCGCTCATCGGGTTCGGGTCGACTAGGTGCACCGTCGCGCCCCGGGCCGAGGGGGTCTGGGTCAGTGCCCAGGTGGCGTCGACGACGAAGTCCACCGGCACCACGTTGAGCGGCGCGCCTCCGTTGCCCGGCAGCGGGAGCGGCAGCACCAGGGGAGACAGCACCAGGAGCATGGCGATGGAGTAGGGGCCATCGAAGCGCTCGATCTCTCCGGTTCTCGAGTCGCCCACCACCGTGCCTGGGCGCACCACCGTGATGGGGAGCTGCTCCTTGGCTCGCTGCACCAGCCGCTCGGCCTCGTACTTGGTCTGCTCGTAGGCGTTGCGGAACGACTGACCGGCCTCCAGCTCATCTTCGGCGATGACGCCCTGCCGAGTGCCCGAGACGTAGCAGGTCGAGAAGTGCACCATCCGCTCGAGGGCCGGGCACTCCCTCGCCAGCTCGAGCACGTTGCGGGTGCCGTCGACGTTGACGCGGCGGGCGAGCTCTCGCGGGAGCGCCAGCGAGCTCACGGCCGCGAGGTGAAAGACGTGGGTCACGTCTTTGACGAGGTCCACGTACTCGGGGCCCGCGAGGCCCAGGTGCATGTCGACCACGTCGCCCTCGACGAGCTCGATGGTCGCGCCGGTGACCGTCTCGGCGTGGCGCCGGGCCTCCTCGATGAACGTGGGCTGCACCAGGGCGATGATGCGCCCGCGCGGGTTGGCCCCGGCCAGGCGGGTGACGAGCCGCTTGCCGATGAAGCCGGGGTACCCAGTGATGAAGGCGCAGAAGTCCACGGGCTGGAGACGCTACGTCATCGCCCAGGCGACCGCGAGCCTTGGGTGCTGCCTCGTGCGCGCAGCTCGCCCAGCACCGCCTCGACCTGCCGCTGGGTCTCCTCGAGCGAGCCGCCGTTGTCGATGACCCAGGTGGCGTGCTGGCGCTTCTCGTCGAGCGGGAGCTGGGCGGCGATGCGAGCCTCGGCCTTGGCCCGAACGAGGCCGTCACGGGCCATCAGGCGCTCGAGCTGGACTTCGGGCGGCGCCACCACCAGCACCACGCCGTCCATGCCCAGGTGGAGCCGGTTTTCGATGAGCAAGGGCGCATCGTAGATGACCCGGGGAGCCCCGGCGCGGGCCAGCTCCTGGGTACGCTCGAGGACGCGGGCCTGGATCCGCGGGTGGATGATGGCGTTCAAGGCGGCTCGCTCGGCGGGCTGCGAGAAGACCCGCTCGGCCAGCTGGGCGCGATCGAGGCGACCGTCGGTTGCCACCACGCCGGGGAAGCGGGCGGCGATGGCTTCGAGAGCCGGCTGGCCGGGCTCGACGACCTCTCGAGCGACCTCGTCGGCGTCGAGCACCACCTCGCCTCGCTCGCGGATCAGACGCGAGACGGTGCTCTTCCCAGTGGCGATGCCGCCGGTGAGGCCGAAGACGAGCACCGCCTTAGGTTCCCGGGAGAAACGCGAGGGACTGCACCGTGCGGCCGTCATCTTTGAAGAACACGGCGAGCCCGAGGCGCCCATAGACATAATAGCTGTGCTTTTGCTGCGTCTCCTTCTTCACGAAGCACGGCTCGTTGGTGTGCTTTTCGTCGCAAGCCGGCCCGTAGCTGTCTTCGATGGCGTCGACGTCGAGCACCACGGCCGGGTAGACGTCGATGCGCTCGACGGTCTTGTCCTGGCTGAGCTTGAACTGGGCCTGGGCCGCGCCCTTGATGGCCTTGGGGCCCGAGTAGACGAGGGTCTCCTTGCCCTCGGCGGTGAGGGTCTTGCTGGGGTCTCCAAACCGGGCGATGACGTCGAGGGAGCTGGAGGTGCCAGGGGCGATGCCGTTCCAGGGTTTGGCACCGGCTGAGCTGCCCCAGGCGAGCAGAAGGAGGACGAGACGCGACAGATTCACGCCACAATGGTACGCCTTGGCCGATGCGTCTGCTCGTTTCTCGAACGATTCTCGCGACCTGGCTGTGGGCCTGGGCGGCCTGGGGCCACGACTTCCTCGGGGCAGAGAGCTGCGAGGCATGCCACCCAGATGCTTGGGCTGCGTGGCAGGCGTCGGCGCATGCCCGGAGCCGCGAGGTGTTGTCGCCGCAGCAGCAGCGCGACGCCCGGTGCCTCATGTGTCATTCGCCCAACGAGGTCGATCAGCGGGTGGCGGAGGTCTCGTGTGAGACGTGCCACGGCGGAGGCCAGTACTACTCGGCGCGCTACGTGATGAAGGACAGCGAGCTGGCTCGGTTGACCGGCCTCGCCGACCCGACCGAGAAGTCCTGCCGGGCCTGTCATGACGCCTCGAGCCCATCGTTGAGACCCTTCGAGTTCAAAGAGAAGCTGAAGGCCATCGATCACTGGTCGGTGGAGCGGAAGAAGCGCGACCCGAAGGCCCAGGGAGGGAGCGCGGCCCAGCCCAACGGAGCGCTCGCCGGCCTATGATCCGAGTCATCGAAGCGGACTTCGTCACCACCGCGACCAAGCTCGAGCAGTACCCCCGAGACCCCTTGCCCGAGGTGGCCTTCGTCGGTCGATCGAACGTCGGCAAGTCGTCGATGATCAACGCCCTGGCCCATCGGCTGAAGCTGGTGCGGGTGTCGAACACCCCGGGCCGAACGCGGACGCTCAACTTCTTCGACGTGACCCTCGAGCACAAGGCGAGGCGCAGGGTGGTGCGCCTGTGCGATCTCCCTGGCTACGGCTTTGCGAAGGTCTCCAAGGCCGAGCGGGAGCAGTTCGCCGAGATGATCGACGAGTACCTCCAGCGCCGCGACATGCTGAAGGTGGTGGTGTCGATCATCGACGCTGAGGTGGGGCCGACCAAGGACGACGTGCAGATGCTCGAGACGCTCGAGGAGCACGCCCCGAGGATTTTGGTGGCCGCGACCAAGCTCGACCGGCTCGCGCCCGGCAAGCGACAGGGCCGGGTCGCCAGCCTCACCCGCGAGCTCGATCTTCCCCCCGGGGCGGTCATCGGCTTCTCGTCGACGACGGGCCTCGGCCTCGAGGCCGTGTGGGGGTCGCTGCTCGACGCCACGGCGTGAAGGGTGACAAGGGTAGATCAACGGGTTAGTTCCCCCGAGGGTCATGAGCACGTCATCTGAGAAGCGGGAGTCGAAGCGGGCGGAGCTCATCCGTCGACTGGTTGATCTGGCGCCTCGGCGTCGGGCCGACGCGTTGCTCGAGGAGGTCGACGGCCGGGCGCTGGTGCGGTCGATCCCCGCGGAGGACGTCTACGGCACCATCGTCGAGATCGGCCTCGTCGACTGCACCGAGATCGTCCAGCTCTCGACGGCGGATCAGTTTCGAACCTTCGTCGATCTGGCGGCCTGGCAGCGCGATCGGTTGGACCCCCTCGAGGTGTTGCGGTGGCTCCGGGCGGCCCGCGGCGACGACGACGAGCGCTTCATCGAGAAGCTCCAGTACCTCGACATCGAGGTGCTCGAGCTCGTCTACAAGAAGCTCGCCGTCATTCACGATCTCGAGGAGGACCCCGACGTCAACCCCGAGGGGGTGACGATGGAGACGCCCGAGGGCAAGTTCTTGGTGGAGTTCACCGTCGACGGGGTCGACGAGGCGGCGCTCCGGCGGCTCACGTTCGATCTCATGGCTCACAACCCCTTCGAGCTGGCGCGGTTCCTCGAGGCGGTGCGGTGGGAGATGCCGATGGAGCTCGAGGAGGTTGCCTTCCGCTTCCGGCAGGGGCGTCTGGCAGACCTCGGCTTTCCGCCGCTCGACGAGGCGATGCGCGTCTTCACCTGGGTCGACCCAGAAAAAGTGCCGCTCGCCAGTGGCGCGACGACGGCGGCCCTGGGCGGGGCTGGGCACGTCGACTCGGTCGGTGCGGCCTTTCGGGGGCTCGACGAGACCGAGCGGCTGAACCTCGAGACCGAGGTGCGGGGCCTGGTCAATCGCGTGCTGGTCGCCGAGGGCGCCGAGCCTGGAGACCCGCC
Organism: Myxococcales bacterium; assembly: GCA_003153055.1. The sequence goes on along the minus strand of PMBV01000171.1, from coordinate 9,584 downwards.
GGCGGTGAAGCGGGCCTCGGAGCACGCCCGCGACTACCTCGACCTCGGGCTCGAGCACCTCACCCGGGGGAACCCCGAGCTGGCCACCGCGGCGGTGCGCGAACGGCCGCTGACGGAGATCTTCCAGATTGGCTTCTCGCTGACCCTGAAGCTCAAGCGGCAGGTCGATCGCCTTGCGAAGGAAGAGGGGGCCAAGTTCGGCGAGACCTGGCTCGCTCTCGACGAGGAGACGGCCGTGTTGGCGGCGATTCTCCGCAAGCGGCCCCTCAAGGCGCTGAAGGTGCCGGGGGCCGAGCCGGTGCCGTTTCGTTCGAAGCGCGAGCTGTCGGAGGCCGAGCAGCTCCTGGGGCGGGTGCGGCTTCAGCGCGCGGTGTTTCAGGGGCTCCTGGGCTCGGGCGTGGCCCAGATCGTGGCGCCCTTCGGTGGGTCGAGCCTGGCCGAGCTGCGGCCCCAGCGGCTGTTCGCGGCCGTGGTGGCCAGGGCCGAGCTCGACGGCGTCATCGAGGTGGCGCCTTTTCCCGCGCTCCGGCTGACCGAGCTGTGCGCGCGCATCTTCGACGACACCGGAAAGCTGGCGGCGCTCCGAGGGTCGGCGGGGGCGCGGTCCGTCGAGCTGCTGACTCAGCGGCTCCAGGTGGGAGCGACCGAGATCCCCGCGATGGTCTCCCGCGTTCTCGCGAGCTGGCTCGACGACTTCGGGCAGACCTGGGCGCGAGACGGCCGGGTCGACGGGGCGCGGGTGGAGTCTCTGCCCATCGAGGGGCAGCTCGTGGTCTGAGCTTCAACAGCGCCGAGGATCGAGGAGCTCATGGATACGTCGAACGCGAATCAGGCGTCGCGGCCGACGGCCTTGGCCACCGAGTCGAGGCCGGCCTCGCGGAGCTTCGCTTCGATCACCTCGAGCACCGAGCCGACGACGAGCGGCCCTCCGTACACGAAGCCGGTGTAGAGCTGCACCAGTGAGGCGCCGGCGCAGATCTTCTCCCAGGCATCCAAGCCCGAGAAGATGCCCCCGACCCCGATGATGGGCAGGCGGCCGTGGGCTCGTACGAAGGCCCGCCGCACCACTCCAGTGCTCTTCTCCTTGAGCGGCCGGCCCGACAGGCCTCCAGCTTCCTTGGCCACGGGGTGCTCGAAGGGGCGGCTCAGCGTGGTGTTGGCACAGATGAGACCGTCGATTTTGGTGCTCAGGGCCACGTCGACGGCGGCGTCGATGGCCTCGTCGGTGAGATCGGGGGCGATCTTCAGGAAGACGGGCCGCGCCTTGACCTCGGCTCGAACGGCCAGCAGGAGCTTCTCGAGGGCCTCGGGCTCCTGGAGTGTCCTCAGGCCCGGCGTGTTGGGGGAGGAGAGGTTCACCGCAACGTAGTCGGCCAGCGGCGCCAAGACTCGGGCGCAGGCCACGTAGTCCTCGAGGGCTCGCTCGAGTGGGGTGTCGCGGTTCTTGCCGATGTTCACGCCGACGGGGCCGGGCCGGAAGGAGACCCGTTGCAGCCGTCTGGCCATCTCGTCGGCGCCGAGGTTGTTGAAGCCCATGCGGTTGATGAGGGCCTGGTGGTCGGGAATGCGAAAGAGGCGGGGGCGATCGTTGCCCGGCTGAGGGCGCGGCGTCACCGTGCCCACCTCGACGGAGCCAAAGCCCAGCCCAAAGAGACCGGCGATGGCCTGGGCGTCTTTGTCGAGACCAGCGGCGAGGCCCACGGGGTTCGCGAAGTCGAGGCCGGCGACCTGTGTCTTGAGCGAAGGGCGCTCGGCGCGGACCCACCGGCGCAGCGCGGGAGGCAGCGGGGTGACGCGCTGGAGCGTCGAGAGGGCCCCCATCGCCAGCTCGTGAGCGTGCTCGGGGTCGAGGCGGAACAGCAACGGTCGAAGGAGAGACGAGTACATCACTGGCCTTTGGGAATGAACGAGTACTCGCGGGCCCAGGCCAGCGTTTGCTCGATCTGCTGCGGAGTGAGGATGCGGTTCTTCTCGACGATCTCGAGCTCTCGCCGCATGTCGGTATTGAGGAGGTACGGACCGTCGGTGTTGATGGTGAACTTGACTCCTCGGTCCCAGAACGTGCGGACGATGTGCTCGAGCTCCTTGATGCCCTCCACCGCCTTGGTCTGCAGGTTCGAGGTTGGGCACAGCTCGAGGACGACGTCGCGTTCTTTCAGGAGCTTCATGGCTGGCTCGTCGTAGGCAGCGCGGATGCCGTGGCCGATGCGGTTGGGCTTGAGCTTCTCGACCACGGCCACCACGCCCTCGGCTCCGGTGCCCTTGGTCTCGCCGGTGTGCACCGTCGTCTTGAGCCCCGCCCGCCGGGCGCGGTCGAAGAGATCTTCGTACTTGGCGACGACCTCGGGCTTGAGCTCGAGGGCGTCCGACTCGGTGCCGGCCAGGTCGATGCCGAACACACCGCGGGCCCGGTAGCGAGTGGCCTTCTCCACCTGGATCGCGTTGAGCGAGTGGTCGAACTTCCTCGCCAGGCAGAAGATGAGGCACGCTTTCACGCCGTATTCGAGTGTGGCTCGGTCCATTCCTCGCAGGGCCGCCTGAATGATATGGTCGAGGTCGAGCTCGGAAGAGAGGTTGCGCTTCATCGGGTTGAACCGCAGCTCGATCTGCGTCACCCTTGAGCTGCGGTATTCCTTTCCGATGACCTCGTAGACCGATCGCTCGATGGCCATGGGCGAGCTCTGGAGCCGCTCGGTCCATTGGTGCATGATCTTCAAGTAGTCGTCGAGGCCTCCGACCTTCTCGGGGGAAGCGGTGATCAAGTCGACAAACTCGAAGTAATCCTTCACCGGCAGCTTGAAGCCTTGCTGGTGGGCGATGGACCACAAGATGTGAGGCGCGACTGCCCCGCCGACGTGTATGTGGAGGTCGATCAACTCGCGAACCATGGCCTTCCTTGCCACAAGCCACCGGTGACCGGAAGTGGTAGGACTGGGGGTGTCCGGGAGGTTCCGTGGCGACTAGGAAAAGCGCGGCCAAGAGGACGTCGATGACGACCACTCGAGTGGCAACCCGCAGGACTCCGCCGATGCATGCCCCCATGAGCCACCCAGAGCTCGATGACGGGGAAGAGGAGCACAACGAGGTGTTCGAGATCTTTCGGACCTACGATCGCGACAACTCCGGCAGCATCGACCGCCGAGAGTTTGCCCGGCTCCTCGAGGCGTTGGGCATGGCGATCACCGAAGATGAGCTGGGAGTTGCGATCGACGCCGTCGACAGCAACCACTCAGGGAAGATCTCGTGGTCGGAGTTCCGCGCCTGGTGGTTGGCGACGTAGCTCAGGGCCCGAGGCCCCGCAGCTTCCGAAGCTCCTCGTACGCGTCCTTCACGGCCCGGAAGCGCTGAGCCGCGGCTTCCACTCGCTCGGGGCCCAGGGAGGCGACCCGATCGGGGTGGTGCTCGGCCGCCAGGCGCCGGAACGCGGCGCGGATCTCCTCGTCCTCGGCGGTGGGGTCGAGGCCCAGGCACCGGTAGTGCTCCTCTCCGGTGCCGAAGTACTGCCGGGTGATGTCCTGGAGCTGCTCATCGGAGAGGTTGAACTGGCTCACCACCCGCCGGAGTACATCAACCTCGCGTTTGGACAGCTCGGCATCGGCCAGCCCGAGCTCGTAGAGCGCCCGCACCACCTCGAGCCGGAGCGAGGGCTTCACGGCCGCTCGGGCGCGGCGAGTGAGGGCCTCGATGTCCTGTGGTGGGGTCTTGAGGGCGGCCTTGAGAGAAGCGCGCACCACCTCGGCAGCCGGAGGGTGGAAGCCCAGCGACTGCTCGAAGAACTCCCGAATGACCCGCACCTCTGACTGGACGACCGCGCCGTCGCAGCGGGCGACCTCGATGAAGACGGGGCAGAGGACCTCGGCCAGGGTTCGCTCCTCGGAGGTGGCCACGGCAGGAGCGGTCGGTCGCGCGCCAGTGGAGTCGCCGAGCAGCTCGGAGGCCGACCTCGGGCTGAGGGTCTGGGGTGGCGCGGGCTCACGGTCGACGACGAAGTGACCCAGGACCAGGCCGATGATGCCGAGCCCGACGGCCAGGGGAGGGGACCAGGCGATCACCAGGCCGAGCCCGGCTCCGATCATCGCGCCGAGGACTTTGCCCCACATGGGCCCAAGCATAGGCATGACGCAGCGGCGTGGCGCGTGTATGTGAGGGCCCATGACGGCACAACTCATCGACGGGAAAGCCCTCGCGGCCCAGGTTCGGGCGAGCCTCAAGGACGAAGCCGCGGCCATCGCCCGGCACTACCATCGGCCGCCGGGCATCGCCGTGGTGCGAGTGGGCGATGACGAAGGCTCGAAGATCTACGTCACCTCGAAAGAGAAGACGGCCAAGGAGCTCGGCTTCGGCTCCTGGCACTACCACCTCGAGGCCGCCACGACCCAGGCTGAGCTCCTCGCCCTGGTGCACAGGCTCAACGCCGACCCGACGGTCGACGGCATTCTCGTGCAGTTCCCCCTGCCCAAGCACCTCGACGCCAACCAGGTGCTCGAGGCCATCGATCCCAGCAAAGACGTCGACGGCCTCCATGCGGTCAACGCGGGCCTCCTCGCTCAGGGTCGGCCGGCGCTGACGCCCTGCACGCCATCTGGGGTGATGCGCATGCTCGAGGAGGTGCGGTTCTCGCCGCAGGGCAAGCGGTGCGTCGTCATCGGCCGCAGCAACTTGGTGGGGCGACCGATGGCCATGCTGCTCCTCAACGCGCATGCCACCGTCACCATGTGCCACTCCAAGAGCGATGTGGCCGCCGAGGTGCAGCGGGCCGACCTGGTGGTGGCAGCGGTGGGGGTGACCCGGCTGGTCAAGGGCGAGTGGGTGAAGCCCGGAGCCGTCGTCATCGACGTGGGGATGAACCGCGGCGCCGACGGCAAGCTGGCGGGCGACGTGGAGTTCGAGGTGGCCAAGGAGCGGGCCTCGTGGATCACCCCGGTGCCCGGCGGCGTCGGTCCGATGACCATCGCCATGCTGATGGCGAACACCGTGAAGGCAGCCAAGGCCCGGCTCGGCGCGCGGTAGGACCCACGCCGGCGGGGAGCCTCGTGCCGGCCCGAGGTAGGCACGAGCTCCGCAGCGTGTCATCACGGTGTACAAAACGGTACTCCGTGATGACAGGGCGGGGGAGTGACGAGGCCCTGATCTTGGGCCCGGAAGTGACGAAGAAGCGGCCTTGAGGTGGAGCGGTGACTGTGGGGTCCGGGGCTCCGGGCGAGACCACCGAGCCCCTCGGCCGGTCGCTCGAGTGGTGCACGTGCTGGTGATTTCTCGCACCCACGTCGAGGGGACCGGCAGACGGGCCGGGGTCCCCAGCAATAGCACCAATGGTTACATCTGAGGCGAGCCGCTTCCGAATGGTACCATTGGTGACGTTGCTGGAGACCCTCGCCCACCTCGCCCCATGGTCGAGGGGCTCATTGAGGCGCTTCTCTCCGGGGCCCCAATTCGTTCCTAGACCCGGGCCCGCAGGGCACTGACGATCATCCGCGTCGCTGGGCTCTTGTTGAGCGTGTAGAAATGAATGCCGGGAACGCCCCGGTTCAACAGCTCCATGCACTGAACGGTCGCGTGGGCCACGCCCAGCTGCATCACGGCCTGGGTGTCGTCCTTCACCTTCTGGAGCTGCAGATCGAGCCGCATCGGCATGGTGGCGCCGCACATGCGAGCGAAGCGCTGAATCTGCTCGTAGTTGGTGATCGGCATGATGCCCGGCACGATGGGCACGTTGATGCCGGCGTGCCGCGCGCGCTCCACGAAGTCGAAGTAGAAGGCGTTGTCGAAGAAGAGCTGGGTGATGACGAAGTCGCAGCCCTCGTCGACCTTCTTCTTGAGGTTCCTGAGATCCTCCTCCCGCGACGGCGCCTCGACGTGCCCTTCGGGGTACCCAGCGCAACCCACTCCGAAGCCCTTCTCGCGAACGAGGCCCACCAGCTCGCTGGCGAACCGCAGCCCACCGTCGGTCTGCTCGAAGGCGGTGAGACCCTTCGGTGGGTCACCCCTGAGCGCCAGCACGTTCTCGATCTTCGCCTCGGCGAGCCTTTCGAGCACCCGCTCGAGCTCATCGCGGGTGTGCCCGCCACAGGTGAGGTGGGCCATGGCCTCGATGCCGGTGCGCTCCCTGATGCGGGAGACCAGGTCCAAGGTGCGGTCGCGGGTGCTGCCGCCCGCCCCGTAGGTGACCGAGACGAAGCCCGGCTCCAGCGCCTTCAGATCCTCCAGCGTCTCCCAGAGCTGGGCCTCTCCCTCCGGCGTCTTGGGCGGGAAGAACTCGAACGAGAAGCACGGCTTGGACGGGTTCAGGCGGTTGCGGATCTTCACGGGGCGATTCATCTCACGTTGAACTCACCGCGTCACCCGGTACAGTGCGCGCGCACGTCACACTTCCGAGGTATCCATGGCTCGCCAGACTCCCCTCAACGCCGCTCACCGAAAGCTCGGTGGCCGAATGGTCGATTTCGCCGGTTGGGACATGCCGGTCCAGTACGCCGGGCTCGAGAAGGAGCACCAGGCGGTGCGGACCCACGCCGGCCTCTTCGATGTCTCACACATGGGAGAGATCGAGTTCCGCGGGCCCGGCGCCCTCGAGGAGGCCAACCGTCTCATCACCAATGACCTGGCCCGCGCCGCCGATGGCCAGGCGATCTACGCCGGGCTCCTCGACGAGCGCGGCACCTTCGTCGACGACGTGGTGGCCTACCGCTTCAACCCGGAGCACATCTTCATCTGCGTCAACGCGTCGAACCGGGAGAAGGACTTCGCCTGGATGACCAAGAACGCCGTCAAGGTGAAGCCGGTGGATCGCTCCGATTCCTACGCGCAGATCGCCATTCAAGGGCCCAAGGCCTTCGGCATCGTGCAGCGGCTGGCGGCCAAGCCCTTGGATGGCGTCGGCACCTACCGGTTCACCACCGGGGCGGTGGCGGGCGTCGAGTGCATCATTGCCCGCACCGGCTACACGGGAGAAGACGGGTTCGAGCTGTACTGCGCCCCGGCCGAGGCAGAGCGCCTGTGGTTCGCGCTCCTCGAGCAGGGCAAGGGCGATGGGGTGGCGCCGGCGGGGCTGGGAGCACGCGACTCGCTGCGCACCGAGATGAAGTACGCCCTCTACGGCAACGACATCGATGACGCCCACACGCCCCTCGAGGCCAACCTGGGGTGGATCGTCAAGCTCGACAAGCCGGACTTCATCGGCAAGGCGGCCCTCGTGGCGCAGAAGGCTGCCGGCGTGCCCCGGAAGCTGGTGGGCTTCGAGCTGACCGAGCCCGGAATCCCCCGCTCTCACTACCCCATCTGGAAAGACGGCCAGAAAGTTGGCGAGGTGACGAGCGGAACCATGGGGCCGTCCATTCACAAGGCCGTGGGAATCGGCTACGTGCCTCCCTCGCTGGCGGCCGAAGGGGCCACCTTCGAAGTCGAGATCCGCGGCCGAAAGGTCGGGGCGAAGGTCGTGAAGACACCATTTTACCATCGCCCCTGAAGCGGGCCCATTCTACTGGAGCAACCAATGTCCAATTACCCGGCAGATCTGAAGTACACCAAGGACCACGAGTGGGCGAAGCAGGCCGGCGGGGTCGTGGTGGTCGGTGTCACCTTCCACGCTCAAGACGCCCTCGGAGCCGTGGTGTACGTCGAGCTCCCCAAGGTGGGCGCCCAGGTGAAGGCGGGCCAGTCCTTCGGCGTCATCGAGTCGACCAAGGCCGTCTCCGAGCTGTTCGCGCCGGTCAGCGGCAAGGTCGTCAAGGTGAACGACGCCCTGGTCGACGCCCCCGGGTCGGTGAACGACGACCCGTACGCCTCGTGGATGATCGAAATCGAGCCCAGCGCCGCGGAGTTCAGCGCGCTCCTCGATCAGCCGACGTACGTGAAACTGCTCGAATCGGCGAAGTAGTCGCCCTTTTGGGGGGGCGTGGGCAAGGCTCTGCGCCTCGAAGGACCCTTTAGACGCGGCAGGCGGCTTCGACTATGAGGCCGCCATGCTCGAGCCTCTCGATTCGTTTCTGCGTCGTCACGTCGGTCCCTCCTCTCACGACACCGAGGAGATGCTGAAGGTGATCGGCGCGCCGTCTCTTGATGCGCTGATCGACGGCACCATTCCCAAGACGATTCGCCTCAAGAAGCCGCTCGAGCTGCCCGCGCCGCTGACCGAGGCGGCCGTCCTCGCGGAGCTCAAGGCGCTGGCGGGCAAGAACCAGGTCTACAAGAGCTTCATCGGCGCGGGCTACTCCGGCACGCTGATGCCCGGGGTGATTCAGCGGAACATCCTCCAGAACCCCGGCTGGTACACCGCCTACNNAACTTCCAGACGATGGTGGCCGACCTCACCGGGCTGCCGGTCTCCAATGCCTCGTTGCTCGACGAGGGCACCGCGGCCGCCGAGGCCATGCACCTGGTGCACTCGATGGCCGCCGAGGTCGACGGCCGGGCGTTCTTCGTCAGCGCCAGTTGCCACCCTCAGACCATCGAGGTGGTCAAGACCCGGGCTCGCCCGTTGGGGTGGAAGGTGCTCGTCGGCGATCACCAGACCTTCGACTTCTCCACGCCGTGCTTCGGGGCGCTCCTTCAGTACCCCGCCACCGACGGCTCGGTGCGCGACGAGCGCGCGTTCATCGAACGGGCTCACGGTGCCGGGGCGCTGGTGGTGATGGCGACGGATCTCCTCGCCCTGACGTTGCTCACGCCTCCGGGAGAGCTCGGGGCCGACGTCGCCATCGGCTCCTCGCAGCGCTTCGGTATTCCCATGGGCTTCGGTGGCCCGCACGCGGCCTTCATGTCGACCCGGGCTCAGTACTCCCGGTCGCTGCCCGGGCGCATCATCGGTGTGTCGGAGGACGCGTCGGGCCGGCCAGCCCTGCGCATGGCGCTGCAGACCCGCGAGCAACACATTCGACGCGAGAAGGCGACCTCGAACATCTGCACCTCTCAGGTGCTGCTGGCGGTGCTCTCCTCGATGTACGCGGTGTACCACGGGCCCCAGGGGCTCAAGGCCATCGCCGCTCGAGTGCACCTCCTGGCCCGCGTGGTCGCCGCCGGAGCCCGTCGCCTCGGCCTCGAGGTCAGCACCACGCGCTTCTTCGACACCGTCAGCCTCAGGTCCGATGAGGCCCGCCTCGATGCCGTGGTGGCCGCCGCGGCTCAGCGTCGGTTGAACCTCCGCCGCCTCGACGCGACGCACCTGAGCGTGGCGGTTGACGAGACGGTGACGGCGGCCGACGTCGACGCGCTGTTGGCTGCGCTGGCCTCGGGTGGGCCGGCCTTCACCGCCGAGAGCCTGGCGAAGGAGGAGGGCCTCACGAGCACCATCGACCCTTCACTGGCCCGGAGCTCGCCCTACCTCACGCACCCGGTCTTCAATCGGTACCACACGGAGCACGAGATGCTCCGGTACATCAAGGGGCTCGAGGCGAAGGATCTCTCGCTCACGCACTCGATGATCGCGCTGGGCAGCTGCACNNGCTGGCGGAGATCTCCGGCTTCGCGGGCACCTCGCTCATGCCCAACGCCGGCGCCCAGGGTGAGTACGCTGGGCTCCTCGTCATTCGCGCCTACCACGAGGCTCGAGGGCAGGGGCACCGCAACGTGTGCCTCATTCCCGCCTC
>PMBV01000522.1 GCA_003153055.1 Myxococcales bacterium | reverse complement strand
GAGGTGATCCCCGTGAACGGTTACGAGGAAGATTCCGAAGGATTGCCCCCAACGAGGGTGCGAGAAGTGCTGACTGCAGAGAATGGTCTCTGGGTGGTGAGGCTGGTGAACGAGCCCGACAGACTGCGGTCGGTAGTGGTTCTCCGATCTCTCCTTGCGCTAGACATCAAGACAGCGACTCCAATGCTGAGGGGCCAGAGCAGATCGCTGTGGTCGGGCACTCAGGTCGAGTGTCTCTGGCTCAAGGAGCACCTTGGACGAGCAAGAATCTTCGTCGAAGTCGCCTCTGCAGCGGATCGGCACGCCAATCAGCCCACCTGAGCGTGAGCCATCAGCGACACCGGGATGACCAGCGGTCGCACGCAGTGCACCCTCCGCTCTTTCCGGAGGACGTGCACACATGGCAGGTCGAAGAATCATCAACGAACAGGACGCCCGGCAGTGCCTGGCCGCGGCGAAGTCGTTCCAGGCTGGCTTGGCCGAGTGGTCCCGAGCGCACGGGGTGGATGGTCGCTCACTCAGTTTCGGGGGGGGCCTATGTGTTCGGAGCCCTAACCGCTAAGTGCCTTCTGTCCGCCATGTGCGGTGGGCCTCGGGGCTGGGCTCCTCGTGTACGGCGTATATGGGTTGACCAACGGTGGTGCGGCGGCGCTTGTCGCCGGCGGTGCCCGAATCTACAATGGGCAAGGGACTGCGGAGGACTTTGGCTCGGCGGGCGAAGTCGTCGGCGGGCTTGTCGGTGGCCTATCGGGGCCGGCGAGAAGTGTCTTTGCTCGTGGGGTGGCGGACGGGGCGAGGGCAGGCGGGGCACCAAAGGGTCTCCTGAGACCTTCGAGTGGCTACGTCGCGGGGGCCTGTGGCATTGTCGGGGAGGGGGCCGGACAGCTCTTGCGCGCCGAGGAAGAGCTGCTTCGGCAGGCCGTTGGGCGGCCACCAGAGCAGTTGAGCGGCTTCAGAATATTTGGAAACAAAGGGCTCGTGGGACCTACGTTTCAGCGTAACGTTCTGCTTATCGAAGAGCAGACGAAGGGCGCGGTTCCGATAAGGCAGTTGGTTGGGGCCATGGAGGCGGAGGCTCGGGCCGCTGGAGCAACGCGCCTGAGCATCACGGGCCACGCCATCGTGAATCAGGGCTTCCTTAATCCGGCGACTGCGATGAGGTATGGGTTCATGTTTCGGCTCATTAACGAATCCACTGTCGAGCTAGAGAAGGTCCTCACTCCATGACATTGCTCAGCGCGCGGGGGAGGAAGGACCGGCTGCTCCGAGTGTTTGAGCGGACGGGGGGCCCGGGCAGTTCGACGCGGTCCTTTGATTCCCTGCCGGAAGTTGCTCAGGAGCGCATCCGACGGGGCGTTGAGACGAAGGAAGGAGAAGAACTCATCCTGGCCTCGTATCGAGATGAGAGGCACTGGGTGCTCCTGACCTCGGAGCGTCTGGTTGCAACTGATTCCACAGTGAAGACAAGCCTGCTCTGGTCGGAAATTTCGGACGCGACGGTCGAGGTGCGCGAAGTGCAGGCCTCTCTCGCCAGCTCAAAGGGTAAGCTCTCCCTGCGACGGCTCCGCGTCATCCGGGCCGACGGCCGCGCCCTTGACCTAGAGTTGGAACCCGGACCCTCGTTCATCGCCCTATGGAACGTCTTGAAGTCCGTTGCTGCATTGAGGGCAACGTTGTAGGACCGACGAAGCCAGGCAACTACCCACATGCTCACGGGGACGGTTGGTCGGTGAATATCGACGGCACCGCCCATGATGGCGCGAGAAACAGGAGGCCCATTCCGGAAGCCGTGAAGCGTGCCTTGCGAGAAGCAGGCTGGGGGTGTTGAAATGACGAGGGAGCTGTTATGAGAGGCCTAGACGATCCGGAGAACGACCTTGTAGGTATCGCCCGCGCCTTCAGTGCCAGCGGCGAGGCGTGCTGGCACGTCGATCGGCACGTACTTGGAGTGTCTGACGCTTTGCTTGCCGGGGCGGATTCCCCTATTGCGGCGTGCATAGTTGCAGTGGCGCTCGCGCGGAGGTGGCTGGAGGCCGCGAGTGCAATCCGGGACTCTGGGGTTCTGGTTTCTCGGCCCTTTGTTGTTATTGATGATGGATGGATCGCCTCTTCTCTGGGGGCGACGCCTCCGCATGTGTATATTTGTATTGCTCGCGAAGAGACCTCGTTCGGGCCGGTCAATCACGACGAGGCCATGCCACGCGCTTCAAGTGGGTGCGCCATCCTGGACTCGCAGTTGACCGAGCGCGAGAGTCTCTCTAGGATTGAGGGGGCAACCGAAGGAGAGCCTGGTGCATGGATAGTCGAAATTCTTGGCTGACTTAGGGGCCTGTGCAGAGACAAGCTGGCCTGGAATGTGAATCAGAAGGACCGACAGGACCTCTGCAAAACGGGCATCGGGCGGAGCCTCGCAAACAAGCGTGGGGTGGATGTGCTTGCGCCAACAAAGAAGGTCTATGTGCATGATAACGGGTCCGTTTGGACCGCAGGATCATGGGAGCTGTTCAGTCCGGGCGTTCGATGAGGTCCTTAGCATGAGCCATTTTGAGGAGCTTTCGGTGTGGGAGTCTCCTGGGGCCACAATCGAGACACTGCGGGCTGTGGGTTGGCTGGAACGAGGCTGGGCCTACTCTAAAGGGGAGGTGACCGAGCCATTCTTCGAGGCGCTGCTCAACCTACTTGTTCGGCCATGGGAGCCAGTCGCGGCAGCTGGCCCGCACGCTTGTTCGCAATGCAGGTTTGCTGGTGGACCGGCTCAGTTGACCTTTGGGGGCACCACCATCACGATGGGCGTCTCTAACGTGTATGTGCCTGGGAATGCCGTCATCTACGTGGCCCCTTCACTCGTGGCCCACTACGTCGATGCACACGAATACCAGCCTCCGAAGGAGTTCATGGAGGCGGTGCTCCAGTGCCCTCCTATGCGCTCGATGGAGTATCTTCGCGCTATCAAGTCGATCGGAGGCAGTGCTTTGATCGGTATTGGCAAGTCACTTCGCGGACCGTAGCGGCTCTGCCCCCTGTCGGAGTCGCGGCCGTCTGCCGCTCTTCGCTCGCGCCGCGCTGGCCCCTCCTCGTCGAACTTCGAGTCCTCAGGCCCGCGCCTCGACCGACGTCATCTCGCCTTGGGGCTCCTCATGCTCCGGCACGTGATGATTGTTCTTTGCACGCTGCTCTTTCGGCAAGTAGTCGGCACCGATGTCGTCGGGAGCCTTGTCCTCGCAGAGCTGGTGAGCGTTCGATCCAGCCGCGAGCGTGCATGCAAGAGCCCAATCAGAGTTCCATCGGGCTCTCGATGTTCGGGGCGTCGTTCCCGGCCGCGTGTGGCGCTTGATATTTCGCCCGCCCCGGCCCAGTGACAGTCGAGGTGGATTTGCGTGCCGGAGCGAGCGAAGCGAGCGCAGGCCCCTGTCGATCGGCTGAGCACCTTGCGCCCGAAAACTCGCGTGGTGAGCGAGGGCGACGACCTGCACCTCCTATCCACGCGGATGCTGGGCACACGACGAAGAGCGCCTCGGCCGGAGAAGTCCGACCGAGGCGCTCGAACGGTTACAAACTCATGCCGCGTCAGATCGCCGTGGCGCCGCGCTCCCCAGTGCGGATGCGCACCGACTCCTCGAGGGGCACGACGAAGATCTTCCCGTCTCCCACCGCGCCGGCGCCGTCGGTTCGAGCCCCCTTGAGAATGGCGGCGATGCTCTTCTCGACGTAGCCGTCATTGACGCAGATGGTGAGCCGGGTCTTGGTCACCATGCGAGGCTTCACTTCCTGGCCACGGAAGAGCTCGACCTGGCCCTCCTGGCGCCCGTGGCCCTGCACCGTATCCACCGTGAGGCGGAAGTTGTCTCCTTCGTCGAGGACTGCCCGGAGCGCGTCCTCCACGTTCTCGAGCTTCTCTGGGCGAATGATGGCGATGATCATCTTCATGGTGCGATGCTCCTTTGAAGTTGGCTGACAGGCGACTGCATCACGTTTGATCGAAGTGGTAGCCGCGCTCGCCATGGACATGCAAGTCGAGCCCGTCGCGCTCTTCCTCTTCCGTGCAACGGAGCGGCACGAACAGCTTGATGACTGACGCGATGACGAAGGTGCCGGCGGCGGCGAAGGCGGTGCTCACCAGCACGCCGATGGCCTGCTTCCCGAGCTGCTCCCAGGAGCCCCCGCTGACCACGCCAGCGACCGGCGTGAAGCAGAGAACGCCGGTGGCCAAGGCGCCGAACATTCCGCCGACGCCGTGCACGCCGAACGCGTCGAGGCTGTCGTCGTAGTTGAAGCGGCTCTTCTGCTGCACCGCCCAGTAGCAGGCGATCGCCGCGAGGGCCCCGAGGACCAGCGCCCAACCCGGCCGAATGTGCCCGGCGGCGGGAGTCACGGCCACCAACCCAGCGACGATTCCCGAGGCGAGGCCCAGCGAGGTCACCTTCCCGTGATGCCAGCGCTCCATCAGCATCCACGCCAAGCCGGCCGCGGCCGCTGCGCTCTGCGTGGTGGTGAAGGCCAAGGCCGCCGAGGCACCGGCCACCGGGTGCTCGATGCCCACGGCCGAGCCGGCGTTGAAGCCGAACCACCCGAACCAGAGCAGCCCCGCGCCCGTCAGGGTCAGCACGAGGTTGTTGGGGAGAATGGCAGCGCCCTTCTCGAAATCTCGTCGCCGCCCCAGCATGAGGGCGAGGACCAAGGCCGACACGCCAGCGGCGATGTGCACCACCGTGCCTCCCGCGAAGTCCAACACGCCCATCTTGAACAGCCACCCGCCCTCGGCCCAGACCCAGTGCGCCAGGGGATCGTACACGAAGGTCGACCAGAGCAGAATGAACGCCAGGTACGCGGGGAAGCGCATGCGCTCGGCGATCGCGCCGCTGATGAGGGCGGGGGTGATGATGGCGAACTTGCCCTGGAACATCACGAAGACCAGCTCAGGGATGGCCTTGTCGCCAAACGTCTTGGCCATGTCGATGCCCGACAACGCCCAGAGTGACGGGTCCCACCCGATGGCCCCGCCAACGCTCTGACCGAACGCCAACGAATAGCCGAACAGCACCCACTGCACTCCGATGAGCGCCATGGCCACGAAGCTCATCATCATGGTCGTCAAGACGTTCTTCCGACGAACCATGCCCCCGTAAAAGAGGGCCAGCCCGGGAACCATCAACAAGACGAGGGCCGAGCTCACCAACATCCATGCTGTAGAGCCAGGGTCAAGTGGAGTTTGAGGTTGCATAGGGTTTGCTTGTTCTCCGTGAGCGGTGCCTTAAGGTCCGGTGTTGGACCGCTTACGCTAAGAACACAGCGAAATATGCCTCGTCAAACAGAAATTGTCGCAATTGCGACAAAGCGAACCCGCAGAGCCAGTGTCTTGACGCCTAACCACTTGATTTTAGGAAACGGCGCCTCACATCGCGACTGACGGGCGCCCCAAATCCGGAAATGACGGGGTTGAACCACCCAACAAAGCGGCCAATCGAACCTCGAACGCACCGACACCGAGGAGAAATGCCCCTGGAGCCACCGGCAAGGCCCCGGGTTGGCACACGTCGCTCGCTGTGGGGAGCCCATCTCACCGAGGGATCACGCCTCGGCACACACAGCACACCTGACGCCTCAAGGCGCCTCCGCACCTCGAGACACCAGGCATGCACCACCCTCGGCCTTAGATTGCCGAGCTCCCACGCTCACCCGTGCGGATGCGTACCGACTCCTCGAGTGGCACGACGAAGATCTTCCCGTCGCCCACGGCCCCAGCGCCGTCGGTTCGAGCGCCCCGGAGAATGGCGGCGATCGACTTCTCGACATAGCCGTCGTTGACGCAGATGGTCAGGCGGGTCTTCGTCACCATGCGAGGCTTGACCTCCTGGCCGCGGAACAGCTCGACCTGACCCTCCTGCCGGCCGTGGCCCTCGACGGTGTCCATGGTGAGGCGGAAGTTGTCTCCCTCGTCGAGGACAGCCCTGAGCGCGTCCTCGACCGCTTCGAGTTTCTCGGGGCGAATGATGGCGACGATCATCTTCATTTTGCGTGCTCCTTTGGGTTACTGCATCACGTCTGGTCAAAGTGGTATCCGCGCTCGCCATGCACGTGCAGGTCGAGCCCATCGCGCTCTTCTTCCTCGGTCGAGCGAAGCGGCATGAACAGCTTCAGGACCGACGCGATGACGAAGGTGCCGCCAGCGGCGAAGGCCGTGCTTACCAGGACGCCGATGGCCTGCTTGCCGAGCTGCTCCCAGCTCCCGCCAGCGGAGAAGATCCCCGCGACGGGAGTGAAGCAGAGCACGCCGGTGGCCAAGGCCCCGACCGATCCGCCGATCCCGTGGACCCCGAAGGCGTCGAGGCTGTCGTCGTAGTTGAAGCGGGTCTTCTGCTGGACCGCCCAGTAGCAGGCGATCGCCGCCACCGCGCCGAGGATGAGCGCCGACGCGGGCCTGATGTGCCCAGCCGCGGGCGTCACCGCCACGAGGCCCGCCACGATACCCGACGCCAACCCCAGGGACGTCACCTTGCCATGGTGCCAGCGCTCCATCAGCATCCAGGCGAGGCCCGCCGCGGCAGCCGCGCTCTGGGTGGTGGTGAAGGCCAGCGCCGCGGACGCGCCGGCGACCGGGTGCTCCACGGCCACCGCCGAGCCAGCGTTGAAGCCGAACCACCCGAACCACAACAGCCCGGCGCCGGTGAGCGTCAACACCAGGTTGTTCGGGAGGATGGCCGCGCCCCGCTCGAAGTCGCGGCGGCGCCCAAGCATGAGCGCGAGAACGAGGGCCGAGACGCCAGCGGCGATGTGCACCACCGTGCCGCCCGCGAAGTCGAGGACGCCCATCTTGAAGAGCCAGCCGCCCTCAGCCCAGACCCAATGGGCCAGCGGATCGTACACCAGCGTCGACCACAGGAGGATGAAGGCCAAGTACGCGGGGAAGCGCATTCGCTCGGCGATGGCGCCGCTGATGAGAGCCGGAGTGATGATGGCGAACTTCCCTTGGAACATGACGAAGACGAGCTCAGGAATGGCCTTGTCGCCGAAGGACTTCGTCATATCGATGCCCGACAGCGCCCACAGCGACGGGTCCCAGCCCACCAGGCCCCCGACGCTGTTCCCGAAGGCCAGCGAGTAGCCGTACAGCACCCACTGAACCCCGATGAGCGCCATCGCGACGAAGCTCATCATCATGGTCGTCAATACGTTTTTGCGGCGAACCATCCCGCCGTAGAAGAGGGCCAGTCCGGGCACCATCAATAAAACTAGGGCCGAACTCACTAACATCCATGCCGTGGAGCCTGAATCGAAGGAAGTTTGTGGTTGCATGCGGGCACTGAAACCAAATTGCGTCCTTCAAATCAAGCAACTCCTTCTTGAGCAGATTGGCTTCTTGGCTCGATAACTTGACCCTCAGCAATTCCACCCATCTGCCACCTGAGCAGCGGAGGGGTGATGATGGTGGTGGCGAGGATCATGGCCACGACGGCGGCGAACTCGCCAGAGCCGAGCAGCGGCTGGCCATCGATCTTCAGGGTGAGGCCGAGGCCCGCGAAGATGAGGCCGACCTCGCCCCGCGGGATCATCCCGAACCCGATAGCGATCCGGTCGGCGCCCGGCGTCACGACGGCGAGGCCGCACGCCTGTTTTCCCACGACGGCGGCCAAGGTCAGCGCGAGGGCGAGCATCACAGAAGAGCCGGCGAGGTCCTCGAGCCTGACCTGGACCCCCATGTGGACGAAGAACAACGGCACGAGGATGGTGGACACGGGCATCAGCACGTCTTGGAGGCTGGTGCGCTCGGGCAACAGCTCGGAGAACGGGACGCCCTCGAGGACGAGGCCGGCGGCGAAGGCGCCGACGATGGGAGCGAGGCCGACCTCCTCGGACGCCCAGGCGAGCCCGAAGCAGGCGACGAGCGCGGCCGTGAAGACGACGCCCTTGCCCTTGAGGCCCGAGACGAGGCGAAACAGCCAGGGCGAGATGGCCCGACCGATGAGGAGCGCGCCGACGATGAAGGCGAGGGCCTTGGCGGTGACGAGACCAGCGCTCACCCAGGGCGAGGCATCACTCGACGTTCCCCCGCCCGCGAGCCCCGCCATGACCGCGAGGACAATGAGGCCCATGACGTCGTCGATGACGGCGGCGCCGAGGACGATCTGTCCCTCGGGAGTCGACACCTTGCCCAAGTCCGACAGCACCCGCGCGGTGATGCCGACCGAGGTGGCGCACAGCGTGGCCCCGAGGAAGAGGGCGGAGAACCAGTGGTGATCGGGCAGTAGCCACCGGCCCACGAAGAAGCCGAGGAGCATCGGCACCACCACGCCCACGGTGGCGACCAAGAAGGCCGAGACTCCGACCTTCAGGAGATCCGCCAGCCGCGTCGCCAGGCCCACCTCGAACAAGAGGAGAATGACGCCAAGGTTGGCGAGGGCGGCAACGGTGGTGTCGGTGCGCACGAACGAGAGCCCACCGACCCCCAGAAGCGGGAGCGCCCCGACCACCACCCCCGCGAGGAGCTCACCCAAGACCGGCGGCTGGTGGAGTCGCTCGGCGAGCGCCCCTCCGAGCTTGGCGGCGACCAACAGGGCGATGAGCGCGACGAGGAGGCTGGAGATCATGGGGCGCCTTTCTCGAATCAGGCCTTGGAGGAATGAACCGGGCTCGACTCGGTGTGGTAGCCGTGGAGACCCATCTCGGGGAGATCGAGGCCGCCGATCTCTTCCTCGAGCGTCGGGCGATTGCCGACGAGCTTGCCGATGATGATGAAGGAGACGACGGCCACGGGGGCAACCCAGAGGATGTTGGCCACGACGCCGATGACCTCGGCGACGAACTGGCCGGCGTTGCCGTAGAAGAGGCCCGCGACCTTGCCCTCGACGCTGTTCCACCCGTCGCCGTAACGGCCGTTGGCGAAGAGGCCGAGCGCGAGCACGCCCCAGGCGCCGTTGACGCCGTGCACCGCCGCCGCGCCCACCGGATCGTCGATCTTGAGCTTGCTGTCGATGAACATGGCCGCGACGACCACCAGGACGCCGGAGATGGCGCCGATGAGGAGCGCTGCCCACGCGTCGACGAAGGCGCACGGGGCGGTGATGGCGAC
>PMBV01000536.1:5245-5457 GCA_003153055.1 Myxococcales bacterium | reverse complement strand
GTCCCCCCGCTGGCCCTCCTCGTCTCGGGTGGGAGACTCTCGGACGCCTCGGTGCCCCGCATCGAGCGCTTCATCGAGGAGAACCTCAAGGGCAAGGCCAACTTTCACAAAATCCTCATCCTCGAGGCCGATGGCTCCGGAACCGGTGACGGCGGCCGCGCGAAAATCGAGCTCCGCCCCCTGACGGAGGCCCAGCAGCAGGACGCCCTCTT
>PMBV01000536.1:0-5213 GCA_003153055.1 Myxococcales bacterium | reverse complement strand
GAGCGGATGACGGCGATGGTGGAGCGCCTCGTCCGAGTCGGAGTGCTGACGCCCGAGGAGGGGCGTGTCTTGGCCGGCGACATCTTCAACAAGGAGTTCCGCAAAATCGGCGACGACTGGACCAAGCGGCCCATCACCCTCACCCTGGCCGGCATCCAAACCGGAGTCCAAGACATCAAGCCCAAGGACGTTGCCCCAGACGCACTGCTCCCCAGCGCCAAGCACCTCATCGCCCTGCGAGAGGACCTCCGGGCCGAGGAGGAGCGCCTGGCGGATGGGCGCCTGGAGCTGGCTCGCCGCTACCTCGACGTGGAGCACGTGAAGGTGCCCAGGGAGGAGTTCGACACCTGGCTCGACGGGGAAGGCCACCATGTGTCTGCCGCCCACAGCTGAGCGACTCCTCCTGCTGCACGAGGCCGGGCAGGCGGCGGACCAGGTGCTCGAGGGCTTCCTCCGGCTGCCAGTCACCAAGGCCCTGGACCTTGGGTCTCCTGAAGGCTTCGACCGGGCCTCGGCCCTACTCGCCGCCCGGCTCCGACGGGCCGTGGGGAAGGCCGACGCCGAAGCAGTCAGGGCCGCGGTGAGCGTCCTCGATGTCGACTGGGCGAAGACAACTGCCGCCCAGAGGCGCGGACTCGTCTCGCAAGCGATGGAGGCGGCGGGCCGAGCGACGGCCGTCATCCCGGCGCGCATCCAGGTGCCCCTTGGAGACGCGGCCGAGTCGGTGGTGGCGGCCACCCGGAGCCATGCGAGGCGCAGCCAGGGCCTTGCCATCGGCGCCGACTTCAACGCCCTCGACAGGCGGGTGGCGGCCCACGTGGTGGCCTCCCAGGGCAACTTCGTCAGGGACGAGTACGGCCGGCGCCTGGACAGCCTTAGCGAGAAGGCCCGGGACATCGTCGCCTCGGGGCTCGAGCAGGGGCTCGGCCGGGCCGACATCGCCGGCGAGCTCGAGCGGGCGGCCCGTGCGGCACTCATCGAGCGCTCCACATTCTACTGGGAGCTGGTGGCGAGCTCCTTCATCGGCCGGGGGCGCTCCTTCGCGCAGATGAGCAGCTACGCCGAGGCGGGCATCCAGCGGTACCGCATCGAGGCCGTCTTGGACGAGCGCACCACCCACATCTGCCGGTACCTCCACGGGAAGACGTTCGAGGTGGCCGATGCCCTCCAGCGCTTCGAGCGTGTCGCGGGACTGGAGCAGCCGGAGGACATCAAGCTTGAGCAGCCCTGGGTGCGCGAGGGGCGCGATGCTGAAACCGGGCGCACGCGGCTCTACGTGGAGGGTGGGTCGGGCCGGATGATGATCGCCGAAGTGACCCGCTCGGCCTTCGGCACCCGTGACGACGCTGGCGACTTCCGGCCCCTTGCGTCTGACCGAGGGCTTGCGGAGGCCGGAGTCGGCTTCCCTCCCTTTCACGCCCTTTGCCGCACGACATGCTTGGCTGCTTGATTGGAGTTGCGCCACCAGAAGGATGTCATCGGGCAGCGGTGGCACTTCGGGTTCATGGCGAGGGAGAGGCGCTCGCGCTCGAGGTGAGCCGGGCGACCAGCGCGCACCCAACCCCAGCAGCGCTTCCCGTCGCCCAACGAGGATACGCACCCCCAGAAAGGCCACTCACGCCCACTTGAAGGTCTCATGCCGCTATGGTCCAATCTAAAGAGTCGTAGCAGCAGCGAAACGAGTAGCAGCCGACCGAGCAGCAGCCGACTCTCAACCCCCAACCTTCCTGGAGTCTGCCGTGACCGAATTGTTTCTACGCCCTTGCGGGCACCCGTTGTGTGTCGATGAAAAGCTGCTTCGCCGCCTTCGTCGCTTGCCCATGTGGCGATCGATTGAAGGTCTCTACGCCCGAGAAGGGCGCCACCAGTGTCCCGCTGATGACCGTCACACCGTCGTGCTCCTAATCAGGTTCGATCTGCGCACCGCGCGTACCAAATAGACGACCAGGGCGTGCGGCGTGACAGCTCGAACGCCGCGCGTGCCTCACAGCCGCCCGAGGGGACACCTGCCAGGCCGTGGAACTGCCTTGGCTGCGCTGCGCGCCGCGTAGTCGCCTGGCTTAGCCGCGCGAATTCCTATGGTCGCACGAAATTCCCTGGAAAAGGCAGAGCAAATTCCAACGGTGGGCGTGTCCCCTCTCGCGGTGCGCCAGGGCTTTGCCACCAGTGGAGGTCGACGTCATGTCCGAAACCGCGAGTCCGCACGAGCAAGAGAGCTCCAACCCAACCCAGGGACACCCAAAGGCTCCATCTGCGCCCTCGCCCTCGCGGAAGGACGGCAGCGTCAACCCCGTCGTGTGGCCGAAGGACATGAGCCCCCCAGCGGGAAAAGCCCCCGCCTGGGGGGCGTGGGGGGCGGGCCGGGGGGCCATTCGACATGGGTAGCCGTCAGGAAGCAGCCCTCGCCCGGGCACGCGACGTCCTCGCGGACTTGGCCGAGCCGGTGGAGAAAACCATCTGGGGCTCCCCCGCGGGGAAGAAGCGCCTGGCCGACAGGCTGGTGGCGATGCTCCCCGCCCACAAGACATACGTGGAGCCCTTCGCCGGCTCCGCCGCGGTGCTCTTCGCCAAGGAGCCCTCCCAAGTCGAAGTCATCAACGACGCGGACCCAGCCATCTCCGAGGCGTACCGGCTCCTCAAGAAGCTGACGCCGGCCGAACTCTCCTGCCTCAAGAAGAAGCCCTGGGTGGGGGACGAGAAGACGTTCAAGGGGCTCCTCGACGCGAAGCCCTCGAGCGACGTGGAGCGCCTCCACCGCTTCCTCTACCTGACGCACTTCTCCTACGGGAAGATGAGGGGCCGCAGCTTCAGCCCCTCCTCCGTCGGCGTCCAAGCCAAGACGGTGAAGCGCATCGAGCAATTCGCCCCCCGCCTCAAGAAGGTGAAGGTGTACGGCGGCGACTACGAGAAAGTCGTCCGGAAGTACGACTCCAAGGACACCGCCTTCTTCTTGGATCCGCCGTACCCCGGGTACGACGTCGACGTCGGCGAGTCGGACTTCGACGAGGAGCGCTTCTTCAAGCTGCTCAAGTCGCTGAAGGGCAGATTCCTCATCACCTACGGCATCCGAGGCCGCTTCCCCGCCATGGTGAAGAATTCGGACTTCTGGGCCAAGCGCATCCGTACACCCCGCACCATCTCCGCGATGCGAGGCGTGGGCGGCTCCACGGTGCTGACTCAGTTGCTGGTGGCGAACTACCAGCCCACCACCAAGTCCATCGACGACTGGCTGTGTCCCCTCGACGAGGCCGACTTCGAGAAGCCCACGCAGCTCCTCAAGGGCGTGGACCCGAATGACGAGCGCTACGTCATGGGCATCGTCCTCGAGCCCGAGGTGGTGGACGCCCAGGGCGACATCTACTCCGTCGATGAAATCCGCGAGGCCGCCCACCGCTTCATGGAGGAATTCGGGGGCCTGGGCCTCATGCACCGCATGCGCGTCAACGGCCAGGTGAAGGTGCTCGAGTCCTACCTCGCCCCCACCGACTTCACCGTGGGCGACGTCAACGTGCGCCGGGGCACCTGGATGCTGGCCGTGCGCATTCTCTCCGACGACTTGTGGGAGCGGGTGAAGGGCGGCGACCTGACGGGCTTCAGCATCGGCGGGACGGCGCGGAAGATTCCCGAGCCAACGCGCGCCGCGGAGTCGGCCACCGCCCCAGCCCAGCCACAGCCACCCGAGGCGCCTGACGCCCAGCCCCAGCCAGAGGCCGCATGACAGGCACCACCAAGGACGCTGGCGAGGGCGTGCACCGCCTCGTCGACATGGTTGTCGAGGAAGTCTCCCTCGTTGACCGAGCCGCCAACAACCACCGCTTTCTCATTGTGAAGAGGGACGACGGGATGGACGACACCACCGAAGCCACGGCCGAGAAGGCCGCCACCGACAGCGCCGACGACACCAGCGAGGACACTGAGACGGAGGACGACTCGCCCTTGGACGCCGCCATCGCCGCCCTGGAGAGCCTCACCGCCATCGTCGAGTTGCTGGGCTCCACCGGCGCAGGCGGGGCCGATGAGCGCCTGGCCTCCCTCGCGGAGCAACTCCGCACCACCGCCGAGGACGTCTTGAAGCACGCCGGCCTGGCCCCGACGCCCGACGAGGCCCCGGCCGCGGACACCAACGGGTCCGCCACCACCACCAACCTCGCCGCAGACGTCACCGCGGCCAAGGAGGCCATCTCTCGCCTGGCCGCCTTCGCCAAGAAGGCTGTGCCCCCTGAGAAGCGTGCGCCCGTGGCGCCGATCGAGCCGGCCGCGGCGCCCGCGCCAGTGGCCGACGCCCTGGGGAAGCTGGCCGAGTCCTTCCAGGCACTCACCGAGACCGTGAAGGAGCAGCAGCAGCGCCTGGGCAAAGTCGAGAAGCACTTCGGGCTGCCCAACAGCGCTGCGCCCGCTGAGGCCGTCACCAAGGCCAAGCCCGCCAATGAAGACGTCGGCTGGCCGATGGACCTCAACCAACCCAAGGACAGGGAGAGCGTCGACAAGGCCGTTTCCTTCCACGACGTCTGACATAGCCACCCCTTCGGTCGCGCCGCCCCTCTCTCGAGGGGAAGCGCGGCTGAGTCGCCGTACCCTCCCGTGTCTCGCGGAGGACTGAAGGAGCAGCAGTATTGCCTGGGCTGCATCGAGAGACATCTCGAGCCGCCCAATAGCACCGAGCCCGCTGAGGCCGTCACCACGAGCCAGCCGCCAACGAAGACATCGGCTGCTCGATGAATCTCAATCAATCCAACGACGGGGAGAGCGGCGACGCGGCCGTCTCCCTGCGTGACGCCTGACGCGGCCACTCCTTTCAGCCCCACCACTCCTCTCTTGCGAGAATACGATTGAGTTACCTCGACAACCGAACCATCCTCGAGAAGGCGGACCTCGCCCTGGCCGACTTGACGACTGGCGGCGGGCTCCTCCTTCCGGCCCAGGCGCAGAAGTTCATGCGCCTTCTCATCAAGCAGTCCGTCCTGATGCAGATGGCCACCGTCACTCCCATGGCCTCCCCCAAGCAGCAGCTGTCGAAAATCCGCTTCGGCAGCCGCATCCTCCGAGCGGGCCAAGAGGGGACGGCGCTGGGCCCGACGGACAGGGTGAAGCCGGACTTCTCCGAGGTGGAGCTCGACGCGCGGCTCTTCAAGGCCGAGGTGCGCATGTCCGACGAGGCACTGGAGGACAGCATCGAGCGGGGGGAGCTGCGGCAAACCATCATGGAGATGATG
>PMBV01000352.1 GCA_003153055.1 Myxococcales bacterium | reverse complement strand
GTCGCCGCGCAAACGCCTACTGGTTTTTTAGCGAGGCGGACCTGCGACCGCACAAAAGCCAGTATTGGCTGACATCGCAGGACAAGCGCGAAGCCCCGGAGCAGTACCAGGCCGACGTCGAGAAGATCTGCGACACGTACCGGGAGGCTCCACGGCTCGCGGCCGAAGGCACGCACGTGATGAGTACCGACGAGAAGACCGGCATGCAGGCGCTGGAGCGGTTGCATGAAACGCGGCCGGTGAGGCCCGGCCTCGTGGAGCGTGTTGAGTTCGAGTACGTCCGCCATGGCACGCTCTCCCTGATTGCGAACTTCGACGTCGTTACGGGAAAGGTGGTCAGTCCCTCGATCGGCCCGACTCGTACCGAGGCAGATTTCGTCTCGCACATCAAGAAGACCATCGACACCGATCCAACCGCGGGGTGGATCTTCGTGACCGACCAACTCGACACGCACCGCTCGTCCACGCTGGTCGAATTGGTTGCGCGTCACTGCGGCATCCAGGACGACCTGGGCGTCAAGGGGAAGAGGGGCATTCTCAAGTCGAAGAAGACGCGTCGGGAGTTCCTCGAAGACCGAGCCCATCGCGTCCGCTTCGTCTACACGCCACGCCACTGCTCGTGGCTGAACCAGGTGGAGATTTGGTTCTCCATCCTCGCCCGCCGCCTCCTCAAGCGGTCCAGCTTCACCTCGCTCGACGACCTGCGCACGCGCGCCCTCCAGTTCATCGAGTACTTCAACAAGGTCCTCGGGAAGCCCTTCCGCTGGACCTACACGGGACGGCCCCTTCGGGCATGAACTCAGGATCGCCATTTCGGCCGAGCACATCTAGTGGGGTGTACGGTTGGCGGTGGCGGGACCGGCGGAGGCGCTGGCGGGAGCTCGGGCGGCGGTCTGGGCGCCGGCCTCGGCGGCGGTGGCTCCGGCGGCGGCGGCCTGGGGGGTGGCTCGGGAGGAAGCCAGGGCGGTGGCTCAGGCGGCGGCGGCGGAGCCGAGGTGCTCTCGACCTTCTTCAGCTTCATCGGCTTCGACTCGCCCTCGATCCTCGTCGGCCCCGACGACATCAAGCGCGTGGCGTTCACCTGGGGCGCAGCGCCCGCGAACGTCGTCTACGCCGAGTGCGCCGCCCACTGCGGCCTCGTCGCCTCGTGGGCCTCCGTCACCCTCGATACCGCGTCCGCTGCGAGCGAGACGCGCCTGCTGCGCGGCAGCGACGGGCGCCTCCACCTGCTGTACCACCTCGACGGAAACAACCTGTACTACGGTACTACGCGACCTGCGCCAGCGGCTGCACCAACCCCGCGAGCTGGTCGAAGGTCGAGCTGTCCTCGCTGATGGCGGGCACGCACTCGTCGGGTGGCCGCGCGGTGACGGTGATCGACAGCGCCAACCGCGTCTCCTTCCTCAGCACCACCTGGAGCCTCGGCGCGAGCATCCAGCTCACCACCTGCGCCTCGAACTGCACCTCGCTGAGCTCCTGGCAGTCAGGGCATATCCGCACCGGAGGCGGCCGCGCCGGCATGACCGCCGTCGGCACCGGCCTGGCCCTCGCAATCAACTCGCAACACGGCGACCTGATCGTCCGCACCTGCGCGAACAACTGCAGCGCGGAGGCGAGCTGGCAGGAATCGACCGGAATGTTCATTCACGACGGCACGTTCGACGTCGCGCTCGGGAGCACTCCCACGGGCGGGCTCCGCCTCGCCTACAATCAGGGCCTCTCGGACACCGGCCAGCCAGCCAACATCAAGGCGCAGGACAACCGCCTGCTCGCGTGGTCCTGCGAGACGAACTGCCTGGTCCCCGCCTCGTGGCAGGGCGTCATGCTCGGGGCCAGCCGCGACGGCAGCAACGGCATCACCTTGACCATGGCGGGCGCAGCGACGGTCGTCGCGACGGCCAACACCACCACCGCGACGTGCCACGTCTGCGGCACCGGCTGCACCACGGCCGCGGGCTGGTCCTCGCGGGACATCGACTCGCTGGCGTCCATGAGCGCCGAGCTCGACCCGTACGCGTACGCCACCGGCTGCACCGCCAACGGCAGCCCCGTGCGCGCATACTCCGCGGGCTGGTTGCCCTTCGGGGGCAGCGCGGCGATTGGGCCCGACGGCACCAGCTACTACCTGCACGCCCCCTACGGCCTTCGCACCTGCCCCGGAGAGACCGGCGAGAGCTACCTGCCCCGCCTCGGCCGGCTGGTGATCGTGCCCTGAGGAACGGCGACAGCCCTCACCCCGACCCTCTCCCCCGCCTCCCCCGCGAGTCCCGACTCGTGCACACTCCAGTGCACAGGAGCACAAAGGCTCACATGACGCCTGCCGCCCGCGCTGACCGGACCTTCTTTGCATTCAATGCCGTAGTATCTGTCGCGGCCCTGGCGTCGTTGTCGTGGCTCCTGCTTTTTCGGCAGACGGCGGGCGGTGAGGCCCCGAGCCTGCGCTTTCTTCCGCCGCTCAACGCGTGCCTCAACGCCACCGCGGCGACGCTGCTGGTGGCCGGTCGATGGGCCATCTGGAGGAAGCGCACCGACCTGCACCGCTACCTGATGGTGAGCGCCTTCGCCGCCTCGGCGATGTTCCTGGTGGGCTACCTCGCGTACCACGCGATGCACGGCGACACGCGGTTCGGCGGCACGGGGACCCTGCGCACGGTGTACCTCGCCATCCTGGCTTCTCACGTGCTGCTGAGCGTGCCCATCGTGCCGATGGCGCTGGCGGCGTTCTACTTCGCCGCCCAGAAGCGCTTCGATCGCCACACCCAGGTGACGAGGATCCTCCACCCGATCTGGCTCTACGTCTCGGTCACCGGGGTGGTGGTGTACCTCTTGCTGGCCCCGTACTACCCCAGCTGAGGGTCAGTGCTGGGCGAGCCACTGGCGGGCGCTGTCGATGGAGTCGAAGAGGTTCATCTGCCGCCGGGAAAAGAGGACGATGGCGTTGAAGATCATCTTCTTGACCCCCATGACGCCGAGCACCGCCGACGCCCGCACCCCCGAAGCGCCGCTGCGCCGCTGCGCCTTCTTGGAGGGCTTCTCGCTGCATGCCAACACTCGCGTGCACGAGAATGACCGCGACAACCTCCGTCGCCTCTGCCGTGGCGTTCGTCTTCTCGCCCACCGTCGCCCGCGAGATTCTCCAGCACCTTCGTCTGCCTTCTCGGCCCCTTCCTCGGCCAAGGAAGGATGACCGGCCTTTCGAGCCGACGGGCAGAGCCCGTCGAGCGATGCGAGGGGAAATCAGAGAAGCCTTCGGCCGACGCGTGCTCTTTCTTCCTGGGCCCTCGGCGCACCGCGCCAGAGGCCAGCGCTTCCCGCCCCGCCCCGCCACGCCTCGACGCGCTGCTCGCCAGCGGCGCACCCCGCGAGCCGGTGCTGCGGCTGGCCGGTGCGCTTCGGATCGGCCTGTGGCGCTGAGTCGAGCCTGGCTTCGAGGGCTCCCACCGACACCTCAGTCAGTCAGAGGAACCCCAGCTCACGCGCCTTGAGCGCCGCCTGGGTGCGGTCGCTGACCTCGAGCTTGGCGAAGATGGCAGTGAGGTGGTTCTTCACGGTGCCCTCGGAGAGGAAGAGCGCTGAGGCGATCTCCTTGTTCGACGCGCCTCGCGACAACAGCCCGAGCACCCCGCGCTCTCGCTCGGTGAAGGGATCGATCCGGGCGGCCTCGGGCTGTCGGGCACGCAGGCGCTGGAGTTCCCCCAGGACGAGCGAGGCGACCGCGGGCGCAAGGAAGGACTCCCCCCGGGCTGCAGCGTGCACCGCCTCCCGGAGCCGGTCAGCGGTCGCGTCTTTGAGGAGGTAGCCGACCGCGCCTGCGCGCAGCGCCTCGAA
The DNA here is from genome assembly GCA_003153055.1 of Myxococcales bacterium. The sequence goes on along the minus strand of PMBV01000352.1, from coordinate 6,134 downwards.
GATGTGTTCATCATCCTCGAAGGTCGTGAGCACCAGGACCCGCGCCGTCGGCAGCTGGACCGTGAGCCGGCGGGTCGCGACCACTCCGTCCATCACCGGCATCTGCAGGTCCATCAGCACCACGTCGGGCCGGTGCTGTTCGCAGGCCTCGAGCGCTTGCTGGCCGTCGGCCGCCTCCGCCACCACGGTGAGGGCCGGGTCACCGCCCAGCACGGCGCGGACGCCCTCGCGGTAGAGCGGTTGATCATCCACCACCACGACCCGGATCATCTCGTGGGCACCTCGACGACGAGGGTGAAGCCACCCGCCGCACCCGCGTCGATGGCCACGCGGCCTCCGAGCTGCGTCACGCGCTCGCGCAGCCCCATCAAGCCGTGTCCATCACGCGACGCCACCGCCCCGGAGCCGACCCCGTCGTCAGCGACCGCGAGCTTCACCGAGGCTAGGTCATAGGCCAGCGACACGCCGACGCCTGAGGCGCGGGCGTGGCGCTGGACGTTGGTCAGGGCCTCCTGCGCCGCCCGGAAGAGCGTCAGCTCGACCTCTGGGATGAGGGGCCGCCTCGCGCCGGTGATCTGGAGCGTGACGGGCAGGCCGGCCGCGTCGCACTCGGCCACCAGCCCCTCGAGCGCGGCCGGCAGTGGGCGCGCCGGGCCCTCGCGCAGCAGCGTGACCGCGCTGCGAAGCTCAGCCAGCCCGTTGCGCACCACCTGTTGGATGCGCGCCAGCCGCTCGTCGTCGCCGCCCTTCGTGGCGCGCGCGGCCTCGAGCTGAACACTGACGATGGTGAGGCAATGCCCCAGGCTGTCGTGCAGCTCCCGCGCGAGTCGGTTGCGCTCGCGCGCGGTGGCGAGCTCGGCGACCTGTCGGTTGAGCCGTTCGATGTGGGCGCGGGCGTACCGTTCGCGCCGCGCGATGAGCGAGAAGACGACCACGAACACCTCGGCCGAGACGAATTGCGCGATCGCCCCTGCCAACGTGGTGCCCGAAAGCCGCTGGGCGAAGATCTGCGACATCACCAGGGTGAGCAGCGCCAGCCCAAGCGACGTGGGCGCCAGCGACAGATAGAGGACGAGCATGCTGATGAAGGGCATCGCCACCAGAAAGGCGCGGCCCTCCGTGAGCACCAGCGAGGCGGCCACCAACCCCCCATAGGTGCCGAGCATCGCGGTCAGCGCCGTCGACCCCTCGCGCCGCTCCGCCCGGGCCATCCCCACCGTCGAGACCAGCAGCACGCCGCCGAAGACCAGGCTGGTCGCGAAGGTGCCGGCGAAGCGGGGGCCGCTGAGACCCACCAACAATCCGGGTACGGTGGTGGCCAACGTCACCAGGACGGTCGGCGTGGCAATGAACCGGGGGCGCTGACTCGACACGGACGAGACCCTACACGACAGTGGGCGCACCCCACATCGCGGTCAACCGGTAAGCGACCGAGGGGCGGGCGGGGCGCGGGGGGCTCGTGCGGCGCAGGCCTTCATCGGGCCTCGTCGACGAAGGCAATCACCGCGGCGGCGAACTCGAAGGGGGCGTCAATCAGCGGGGAATGGCCCGAGTCCTCGAAGTAGACGACGCGCTTCTGGTCTGGCGGGGTGCCGAGGGCGTCCAAGGCGTCCGCCGCGAGGGCCCGGGGCAGGATGCCGTCCTCCTCACCCTCCTCACCCCAGATGATCAGCGTGGGCAGCGTGATGGCAGACATCACGGGTGTGGCGTCCAGGTTCCAGAGCGGGCGGCCGTACCACCGCGCCATCCCCGTGGCGTAGAGACCGACAAATCGGCTGTACGTACCAGCCTTCTTGAACTCGGAATCGACAAGGCCCCTCTTGTCAGCGGGAACGTAGCCATTGGCCTTGACGACGTGCTCCACGTGCTTGATCCATTCAGTCGGGTAGCCGCCGAAGTCGATGCCCCACGAGTCCACCGGGTTGTGCTCGTACCAGGTGATGGCTTCGGTCCAGTAGGTGCGGTCGTCCCGGGAGAGTGAGGGCTCCAGCAGGCGCTGGCTGGCGCGCTCCTTCACCCACTCCGCGGAGAGCCTGGAGCCCGCCTTGAAGTTGTGGGCGCCGTCGACTTCCACCCAGCCGGCAATCTTCGCCTGTCGCACGGGGTCCGAGAGGTAGATGGAGCCGAGCTGGCCGCCCCAGCTGTGCCCCATCAGGAATACCCGGCGACCAGGCAGCCTGGCCCGAATGACCTCGACCAGCAGGTCGAGGTCGAGGGCACTGGCCTCGGCGGTCAGCGTGGCCTCGGGGGGGCTGCCCAGGGTGAACCCGGCGCTTCGTTGGTCCCAGAAGACCAGGGTGTACTTCTCGGCCAGTTGTGAAAACGCGGTGAACTTCCAGAACCCGGAACTCCCGCCGCCCGGGCCCCCGTTGAGGAAGATGAGCACGCTCTGCGCGTCGGTGTTTCCAGTGATCCAGACCGGCATGTCCGCGCCGTCGTTCCTCAGGAAGAAGGTCTCCACCGCCTCGTAGCTGCCAGCCTCTGCGCAGCCGCCGACCAGCACCAGCCAGAGCACCAGGGCCGCCCGGGGCCTCATCGCGCCGCTCCCCAGCGAAGGGTGTACCGGAGGCCGACCTGGGAGGCCCAGTGCACCGCGACCCAGGCGTTGGTGGGGTACTCGACGACGACCCCGAACGAGAAGAACAACTCGACCGGGAGCCCCAGGTGCTTCTCGAAGTCATACCCTCCGCCGAGGGGAAGCTGGCCGAACAACATCGGGTGGCCGGTGTTCGGCGCCTCGACGACGCGGCCGCCGGTGAACGACAGGATCGGCGCGGCGTTGAAGAGATGCTGATAGCCGAGGCGGAACGCGATCTCGGCGAAGAAGCCGACCGGCAGGCTCAGCCGCCAAGCGACCCCGCCGTAGACGAAGAAGGCGTGGAAGAGAGGAGGGGCGAAGACCCCGCCCGTGCCGACATCGAGCATCCACGAGCTGCGCGCGCTCGTCGCGAAGGGCCGCTCGACGTTCAGCAAGTAGCCGGGCAACGCGAAGTTTTCCGCGAAGAGGCCCCCTCCGATGCGCAGCTCGTTCTGCGACCCGACAGCCGGGCTGGCGGCCAGGCCGGTGGACTCCGCCCGCGCCAGGACGGGCGCGAGCAGGCCCACCAGGACAACGACAGACACCCACGTGGTGGAATTGCTCAAGGTGAGAGCCCATCGAGGAATGGCTCGACGACGTCGTCGAACGCGTCCGGCTGCTGGACGAGGGCCGAGTGGTCCGCGTCGTCGAGGACGACCAGCGACTTGCGCTCCGCCGGCGCGCCCAGGAGCGCGTACGCCTCTTCACCTGACGCCAGGGGCACCCCCTGGTCGTGCCGGCCCCAGACGACCAGGCTGGGCACGGTGATCCGCGGCAGCGAGGCGGTCAGGTCGGTGTTCACGGCAGCGCACAGCGGCGAGCCCGGCGTCAGCGCCTGCTCGGTGGTGTAGCCATAGTTGGAGAGCGTGGCGAGGCCTGCGAACGGCCCGAAGAGGTTGAAGCCCCAAGAGCCCAGGGTCCGGAGGCGCTCCGGGTGACGGGCGGGCGAGAGCTCCGTGAGATACGCCCCGTGCTGCGCCCAGTCCTGGCAGCCGAGGCTCGGGTGCGCGCCGTACCAGTCCAGCGCGGCGCGCCAGTGATCGACCTCATCGGCGGCCTCGACCCGCTGGCGGGCCTCACTCATCGCCCACTCACGGCTGAGCGCGTCGCTTCTGGCGCGGTGGTGCAGACCGTCGGTGTTGATCCACCCTGCGATGTGCGCCTGGCGGGCAGGCTCCGCCAGGTACGCCTGGCCGATCAGTCCGCCCCAGCTCCACCCCAACAACGCAATGCGCGCGGGCTTCTGCCGCTGTTCGATGGCCTGGATGACGGCGTCAGCGTCGGCCACGTACTGCGCGAGCGTCAGCGTCTCGGGGGCGGCGGTGCCCTGCACGCCTCCTGCGGCCCGTTGGTCCCAGAAGGCCACCACGTACTTCTGTTCCAGGCGGCGGAAGACGGGCTCCTCCTCGTAGAACAGGCCCGGGCCGGGTCCGCCGGCCAGGAAGAGCACCACCGTGCCCGACGACGGGTTGCCCCGCAGCCAGACCGGCATCAGGGCGCCGTTCGATCGGACGTAGAACAGGTCGTCCACGGGGGTCGCTGGGCCACAGGCGGCCAGCCAGACCGCGACCAACAGGATGACTCGAGTGCGCATGGGCTCTTTGGACTTTCCGCTACAGCGAGTAGGTGACGCCCACCAACAGGGCGACGTGGGTCAGGGCATGGGTGTTGTAGGGGTACTGCCAGAAGACCTGCGGCCGGAGCATGAAGCGCAGCGGGAGCCCGACGTCCCGAAAGTCCCAGCCGATGCCGAGCGAGGCCGAAGGCATGAAGGCTGGGCGGCCCCAGTCGGTGACGGCGGCGACCTGGCCGTCGCTGCCCAACTCGTAGACGGGGCTGGCGACGGTGGTGTGCAGGTAGCCGAGCCCGCCGGTGAGTTCCGCGCACAGCCCGAAGCCGGCCGTCAGACGGTAGCTGAGCTCGCCGCCAGCCAGCAGCGCCCAGTACAGCGAGGGGTGCAGGTAGGCGCCCAGGAAGGCGCGGACGAGCAGTTCGTGCCCAGGCCGCGGGGCGAGCAGGCGGTACTCCACGCCCGCCACCACGCCGGGGTGTGTCAGGTTCTCCCCCAGGAACGAGAGTGAGATGCCCACGCCCTTCCGGCCAGGCGGCTCCGCCGTTGTCTCGGCACGCACCGACCCGGTGAGGAGCGCGACGGAGAGCGCGAGCAGTCGGGCGGACGGGTTTCTGCGTTCGAATGGCACGGCGAACCTCGGGAAAGGGACTCGCCCTGTCTATGTCGGCTCGCCGCCCCTGGCCCGCAGCCAATGGTCACGAAGCCCGGTCATGGGCCGCCCTGACCCGGTGTCCCCGGAGCCCCATCGTTCGCTTCGAGCAGATCTCCCCGGGCTGCGTGCAGGCGAAGGCGCGCGGGATGGCTGGTGCAGTGTCGGGCCGAGGCAGGGCGACGGCGGCGCAACGTCGCATTGGGCGCGAAGACTGAAGTGGAAGCGAGTCAGGTGCAGGCCGCGCGGTGGTGCCGAACGCGCCCGTGGTGCCGGGCCGCTACCGGTGCTCAACCTCCGGCCTGGGCCAGCGGCAGCGCGCTGGGCAGGGCGTGCTCGAAGCCTCGGGTGCCGAGCTGGTGGTATTCGTGCACGAAGACGTTGTTGACGGGGTCGAGAGGGCTCGTGCATGGCGCGTGAGTATGACGCGCTGCTACGGCACCGCCGGCCGCAGTGTCGCGACGGATGTCGACTGGGCACGGAAGGGCGCTTGTCGTGGCGATGCTGACGCACCAGCACGTGGGTGACGCGAATGCCCTTTCGCAGCAGCATGTCGATGAGCGCCTTCTGCGCCTGCGCCGCGGCCTTCTCGCGTGTCGCCCTTGGAACTGCTCGGCGTCGAGCTCGCCCAGCGACCGGCGCAGCGAAACACCGCCCCTCATCAAGACCACCCATGTCCGAGCCACTGAAGTCGGTCCCGTCGATCCTCGCGCCATCGAACTTCGCGACCGACATTCGAGCTCGTGAGAGCGCGGTGAGCCCGGCATGGATCAAGGAAGGATAACCGGCCCTTTCGAACCGAGGTTCAGAACCTGCGATGCCTTGAGGGGGAAGTCGGGTGTGGCGGAAGCTCGCGAGGCGAGTCGCTGAGGCCCGGGAAACAGCGTACTGGGCAGTCGAGTCGGTTCTCGGCGAACGAGGAGGAGGCAGGTTGGCGGCAGCTCAGGCGAACAGCTCGTGTTGGGGAGGGCCTCGCGCAGGAGCCCGAGGAAGGGGCCGTGCAGGCAGACGAAGGTGCTCGAGAATTTCCCGGGCGACGGTGGGGGAGAAGACGCACGCGACGACTCGACGAGGCCCTCCGCACTTGTCGCAGGTGAGGACGTCAGCTGCGAACGTTTTCTGGAGCAGCAGGGCCCAAGGTACGCGGTACTTGGCGGCAGGAGTCGAGGCCGGGATGGGCGAGGGTGGGACAGCTGGCAGGGAGGGAAGCTGCTTGGGCGGTTTGGGGACCAGGTGCTTGCGCAGGCTCGCGTTGGGAGCGAAGACGCCGAAGAAGCGGACCAGGTTGACGCGGGGCGGGGGCACGAGGGCGGCGAGGCGGCGGAGGAATTCGA
>PMBV01000488.1:3608-4520 GCA_003153055.1 Myxococcales bacterium | reverse complement strand
GGCGCATGCGCCGCGCGGGCGGCCCACCCCTCGGGTTGATGTGAGACTCCGGTTGGGCGACATCGACAAGACGCTCTCGGTCTACGGGGAGCGCCGGTACGCCAAGTCGGCCGCTGGGGGCATCACGAATCCGGCGCCGTTCGAGAGCCGGGCCATCCANNAAGGGCTTCACCGTCGAGCCCCGGCGCCGTGAGGGTCAGCCAGCGCATTGCATCGAGTACCCGGGCAAGGACACCTCGAAGGTGGGCCCGGCCGGCTTCGGGCCCGTCGACTCCTTCTGGTCTCCGCGCCTCGAGCTGGCCGGGACGTACGACGCCGAGTGGGAGTCCTCGCGCAGCCCTCTCTTGCCCAAGGACTATGACGAGCGGCATGCCCAGTGCGCGCCGACCGAGCAGCAGCTCGCCACTCCATTGCGAGGCGGCGAGAGAGTGGAGCTGACGAACCTGACGCCCGAGGGGTTGCTCAAGTTCGAGCTGCCGCGCATCTACCTCACCTTCACGACGCACATCCGCAGCCGCCAAGAGGAGCACCGAGCGCATCTGGCGACGGTGTTGTTGCTCCCGGAGGAGAAGCGGCTCGCGATGGTGTGGCAGACGGCTCTGCCCGTGACACAGAAGGACTCGGACTACCTCGACTCGACGACGATTCAGGAGAAGCCCTTTCTCACATGACTCCGGACATGCACATCATCGCGGTGGGTGCCCGTACGCCGGTGGGCCTGCGGGCGGAGAGCTCGGCGGCTGCGGTGCGCGCGGGCATCAGCCGAGTGAATCGCCATCCGTGTTTCGTGGACGGAGACGGCGAGTTTCTGAACCTGGCCTTCGATGCTCGGCTCGAGCCGGAGCTGGCGGGTTGGCGACGCATCGCCGCGCTCGCAGCGAGCACCATCGCCGAGGTGCTGGCGAAGGCGGC
>PMBV01000488.1:0-3490 GCA_003153055.1 Myxococcales bacterium | reverse complement strand
GACAGCTACATGGATGCCGACGCCCTGGATTGGCTCGAGGAGCATGGGCGAGTGAAGCGGTCCAAGGTGCGCAGCGGCTTCACCCCGGGGGAGGCATCCGGCGCCCTTCTGGTGGCCACCGGTGGGACCCTGCACAGCGCCAGCGCACCGCAATCGCTTGCAGTCATACGCGGAGTAGGCACCAGCGTGGAGGCGCGCACCGTCTTGAGCGACGCGGACTCGCAAGGCGAAGGCCTGGCACGCGCCATTCGGGCCGCCTCCTCTGGACTGAAGGTGCCCGAGGAGGCGGTCGATGCCATCTTCTGCGACATCAATGGAGAGAGGTACCGAACCGAAGAATGGGGCTGTGCGCTTCTTCGCTCGCAGAGCGCGACCAAGACGACCGACTACCAGCTCGCGACGGACTCATGGGGCGACGTCGGAGCGGCATCGGGCGCCCTCGGGTGCATTCTGGCTGTGCAGTCCTGGCGCCGCGGGTACGCGGCGGGGCCGCGCGCTCTGGTTTGCGCAGCCTCCGACGGCGGCCTCCGGGGCGCTGCGGTGCTTGAGCAGCGAGCACAGAAGGACGCCGGGGCCTGGTGAGTCGAAGTGACGGGACAGTCGAACGACAGGAGGAGAGCAAATGGGGAAGGTAACCGTCAACGCGCCCAAGACGCCCGTCACCAAGGGCAGCATGGGGATTGCCGCGGCCACCGTGCCGAACGTCTGCAAGATGCCCGGCCCACCGGCACCCTTCGTGCCGACGCCGCTGCCCAACATCGGGAAGAGCGGCGACTCGCCGCAGGACTACTCGACATCGGTGACGATTGAGGGGCAGCCGGTAGCCATTCGAGGCTCCAGTTTCGGCTCGATGGGCGACGTCGCCAGCCAGGGGACTGGCGGTGGGCTCATCTCCAACTGCACCCAGGGCAGGACGAAGTTCCTCGGCCCGGGCTCGATGAATGTCTTCATCGAGGGGAAGAACGTCCAGCTGCTCGGCGACCCGATGCTGAACAACTGCGGCCCAGGAGGGAGCCCGGCGAACGCCGCGACGATGCTCGGCCTCTTGCAGGCGCCAGGCCCGATGTTCCTCGATGGGGCCAAGGTCCTGGAGGACATCGCGAAGAAGTGCAACGACGAGGTCAACAAGAAGGAGGACAAGCAGGTCAAGGCAAAGAAGAAGAAGCGCACCTGCCAGCAGCTCGGCAAGGACAAGCACTCGTGCTGTGAGGGGAAGATCCAGGAGCACCGCGACAAGAATCGCCCGAATGGAGACCCGGCCATCGAGGGGGAGATGGCGTACCAACGGCCGAAGTTCGACAAGCAAACGAAAATGCCCATTCAACCCGTCAACACGACTGCGGTGGGCGTCAATCGCCAGGAGGTCATCAGCAATGCATGCAAGAGCTGCGCTCCTGGTGCGACCCGGGACCAAGTCGGCAAGGCGATTGGCAAGGCGCTCTCCGGACTTGTCTTTCCCGACGCTGCCGTCATCGGTCCCGGAGGCGAGAAGACTCTCGTTGACTTCAAGTTTGCCTGTCCGGAATCGCATCGCAGCAAGAAGAAGAGCGCAAGGAAGGCTTACCGCCCGCCGAGACAGGGCACTAAGCAGCTGCGCGCCCACAATGCACTCGGCATGGCCGCCAGGGGCGAGAAGTCACTCACAATCCAGTTCTAACCGAGGAGCTGCAATGGCTAACTGGCACGACAAGCGCGCGACATACACCGAAGCAGGCGAGACCATCGTCGTGGGACGGCCCGCATTCGTCGCGAGCTTTTACGCCTTCAATGGGCTTGTAGGGCACGCCCGAGCCGCCTTCGACGCATGGCTCGAACTCCTGCCGCCAAAGACAGAGGTTTGGTACAGCCACGAAGAGACGAAGCGTTACCTCAAGCTGACGCCGAAGGCGGTTGACAAGGTGCTCAATGCGCTCTCGCCAGCAAGCATCAACGAGGAAGGAAGGTGGTACTTCGCAAAGAGCGTGCGACCCGACGCGGTTGACGAGTGCCACGGCTTCTCCTTCGAGACGTTCGCCACGATCGCGGGCTCGTACATCTACGTCACCTTCCCAATTGACTACGTAGCCACCCAGGGCGCTGAAGCCGTCGTGCGGTGGTTCTGCGACTGGTGCGAGAGGTTCGGATTCACCAACGCAGGCGCAGGCTTCGGGTATGAATTGGCCTGGTTCGATGAAATAGCGCAGCCGGTGGGGCCGCTGATGTTGACCACCGGGCTGCGCTACCACGGCGTGCGAGTCTGGGAGCGCACCCATGCTAGTTTTCGAGGGCAAACCATGCAGTCCCTCGACACAGCGGCGTGGCTTACCTTCATCGACTCGGCTTCAATCGGACTTCTCGAGAAAGGGGCGATTGACGGAATCGACCCCGCCGTCACGCGAATTCCCTGCGGCTCGGGTGTCGTATTGCAGGCTGGCTCCGAGCCCGACGCGTGCGACACCAACCGCCGCAACTCGGCCTACAAGCTACTCAAGTCGGTGAACGACGCCATCATTCCGCTGCGACCGACCGAATGGAAGATGCGCGGCTGGGGGGCGGACCGACTCCATGGCCAGGAAACAGACCAAGACAGAGAGAATCGCTGGTTCTCGAGGATGGACGACAAATGAACATCACCGGCTGGCCGTTCGCCATTGAAGTCGAAGGCGATGTCGAAGGGGGCTCCACCGCTACCATCACCATCGACGTCGCCAAACCCCTGTCCGAGGAGGTCTACACGAAGATGCGGTACGTCGTGGAGTCCTTCGTCGCGTTGGCGGAGGCCGGCGGGTTGGGCGGCGACCGAGTGCCCCCCGAGCGCTCCAAGGCCTCGTTGTCCGAGAGCCCCCCTCCGCCGGGAGGCACGCATGTAGTCTGGGAACTCACCACGTTGGCGATTGACGCTCGAGGGTTGGGGGTCCTGTTCAACATGCTCGTCCTCCTCGTCGACGGCATTCAGGGCGTCTCGGTGCAGGCGCGCGGAAAGGGCTCGTATCCGGCCTTCCGGCCCGAGGAGCCGCCGCCCGCCTGGGAGAAGGTGCCCTTCGATGTCGACGACGACCGGACCGAGGAGAGCGTCGAGCTCAACATCGAGTTCAGACAGCCGCTGACGGATGCGCAGGGTTGGGTCATCCTCGATGCACTCGAGGCGTGGCTCGATTGCGGCTCGGTTCAGGGGTACCGGGATTGGGAGAGTTCGGCCGACGATTCCTTCCTTGCGCCCGCGGACGACCCGCCTTTTGACGTCGGCGACAGCTCGGTGTCAGCCCAGCTGGCCGACTCGGGCGTATTGGAGGGGTGCTACGACATTCTGACCAACGTCCTCATTCGCCTGCATGCCACAGTCCCAGTACAGAGCCTCGAACTGGTCTGATTGCCACGTGCTGCTCCTCATGGCCAGTGGAGGCGGTCCCTGACTCCGGCGCCAAGCTTCTCGGGGCCGCGGGGCTTCCGCGCGTATGTCGATTTTTTCACTCTTTGTCTGGGAACTCCCGCCGGAGGAAGGCAGTAGTGC
>PMBV01000324.1 GCA_003153055.1 Myxococcales bacterium | reverse complement strand
GGCGGTGGCGCTGGCGGAGGCTCAGCGGGCGGTGGCGCTGGCGGAGGCTCAGCCACGAATAGCAATTGGGATACATTGGCGTGGGACAACGGGAACTGGCAGTAAAGGCGGGAGCACGGAATGAGATCGGGAAATCGGAACGCAATTCTCAGTGGAATGGTTGTGGTCACCTTGCTGGCGACCATCTCCATCGCAGGTAATGTCACGCTGCCGTACGCATTTACCGCAGGCACCGCCGCAAAGGCGTCCGAGGTGAATGGCAACTTCGCGGCAGTCAAGACAGCGGTCGATAACAACTTTTCGCTCATCGGCGCACTACAGACTGCGGTCACCACACTGCAAACGACGGTGAACGCTCTGACGACCCGGGTGACCACCACCGAGAGCAATGTCACAGCCATCCAGAACACTCTGCAGGGCAGAGTCCTCTACTACGCAGAGCAGAACAGCGACCTGCTCGTCTCGACGACCGGAACATGGGGGAATGTGCCAGGCGCATCTGTTACGTTCTCAACGAGCGCCAACTCGACAAACGTACTGCTGACTGCTACGGGCTCCCTACACCAATACGCAGGCCCAGCCACGTGGGTTCGCTGTGGACTTCGATTCCTAATCGACGGTCAGCCCATAGCGGGCACGGACGCCACGAGAGGCAACCTGGAGGCGGCTGCTTCCGCCTGGGATACGCCGCTCGATGCTATGCCGTTTGCCATGAGGGAAAGCTACTCCTTCGGGCCGGGCAGCCACACGGTGTCGGTGCAGATGTCCCGGATTCCCGTAACGGGAGTGACTGCGAGCGGAGAGTGCGCCCTCTTCCGGTGGACCTATAGCCGAACGCACCTGACCGCGGAATCCTACTAGGAGCACAAGCTCCTGGCGTCTGGTAGCCTGGGTAACCGACCTGGGCGGCCTCGTCCGGGATCCAAGCCATGAAATTTACGGACAAACAGATCGCGATCATCGCCTGGCTTGGGTTCGCTTGCGCTATCGTTGCGGCGATTGAATCGACCTACGCAAATCCGAACACGTTGGCGTCACTCCAGCATGCAGATTTTCAGTACCTGCCAATGCTGTATAAAGACCTTTTCCTGCTGGGTGGGAAGCTCAGCGACTGGGCTTTGACTCCAGCCCCCTATTTCTTCCCTGACCTTCCGGCCTACGCGCTCCTCCGGGTCCTCAGCACGAATCCGAATTGGACGGCAATCGGCGCTTCCTTTCTTGTTTCCGCAAGCGTTGCGGTGGGAGCGACGTACCTCGTCCGACAAGCGGGCTCATTCATGGCGTCAGTACAGACGCTCGCCCTACTTTCGGTAACGCTTCTCTCCTTTGCGAGAGACTGGTCGGTCCTCGCGACTGGGCTCCTCTGCCTAAGCAACCACGGCGGTCAAGCAGCCATAGCTCTCGCCTGCTTTGCTATTCTGCTGAAACCCACTGCGCGCGGAGTTGTCGGGGTTGCGCTTCTGGCATTCGCAACAGCGGTGTCTGACCCACTTTTCGTTCTCGGAAGCCTGGTTCCAATGGGGTTCTTGGTCTGGGCCTTTTCTCCCCCAGGCCGAGCACGATGGCTGAAGATAGCACTTCTGGTATCCGCGAATCTCGGCGGCGCGACCCTCCGGGCGCAGCTTCCGATTCCTCCCCAGAGAGGTGGGACGATTGATATGGGTCGCTCTGGTGACGCCCTTCGTGCGTTCGCCACGCACCTGGGTGACACAGAGGCCTATCACGTCTACCTTGCCATGGCACTTGCATTGGTCGCCGTGATCCTTGGGTGGCGTGACCCGAGACGTCGAGCAATCACGGTGGCCCTGGTGCTTTCCATTCTAAGCACGCTCTTTGGTCTCTGGCTGATCGGAGCGGAGGTCGTAACCTGGGGAAGTCGCTATCTCATCCTTGTCCACGTTGCTTTGGCGATGCTCGCTCCACTCGGATTGGAGGCGCTCGTCAAGGAGAGACCCTTCACCCTGGCGCTGGTCTTGGGGACGCTAGTAACTGTTGGGATGACCGTTTTGGGCTATGGCGCAAACCTACGAAATATTGGGGTGGTCCGTCTGACGCCAATGACATGCTTCGATCGCCTCGCCGCAACACGCGATGACATGCACCGCTGCGTTGCCAGCTACTGGATAGCAAAGCCTATCGCTGTCCAAGCGAGCAAGCCCGTAACGGTCATCCAGATTCGCTCAGATGGCGTGCCAGATTGGTGGATAAACACCCGCAGGTACAACTCCGACAATGTTCCGGTCGACTGCGCAGTTCTCCCAAATAATGAGGCCGCCTATTTCGTCAGTCGGTTCGGAGAGCCCAGCACTTCTGTAGAGTGCGAAGGGCATCGAATCATGACGTACAACGGCCTCAGTCGGGACCGGCTCAACGAACAGCTTCAACCGCTGCTTCACATTGATGTACCCCGTCGGATGTAGCTGAGCCGCGGCATTGAGGCCCACCCATGACCCGCGAAGGCGGCCTCACGCCCGTGAACGAGTGCCGTGTGCTCGGCAGGGGCCAGATTCCCTGGCGACCATGGCCCTGCGCCGACATGGGCTCTCCGGTGAAGGGAGGGAGCGGTAGAGCCCTTCGCGCCCATGCTCGCACTTCTGCTCTCCGTCTCCCTCGTGGTCTCCCCCTCGCCCAACCTGCGACCACGAGGTGGACCAGAAGGCCAGGGGGCTGCCTTCACATATGCGAAGAAGTGTTCGCGCAGAGGCGCTGCGCAACTTCGATTGCGGCCGGGTGTTGGGACCCGCTGAAGCATTGCAAGACCGGTGGTGATTGCCCCTCAGGCCAGGTCTGCGACGCGCGAAATCTGCTCTGCGTGCTTCCAGATGGGTCGGGCGGAGGCTCGGCGGGCGGTGGAGCTGGAGGAGGCTCGGCGGGCGGTGGAGCTGGAGGAGGCTCGGCGGGCGGTAGAGCTGGCGGAGGCTCAGCCCCGAATAGCAACTGGGACGCATTCGCATGGGGCAACGGGAACTGACAGTAAGGCGGATGCACGGAATGAGATCAGAAACCCGGAACGCAATCCTCAGGGGGCTGATTGCAGCCACCTTGATCGCGAATCTGCTCAGAGGACTGTGGCTCCGATTTCGGGGAGACGCCATTCTCATGGTGCTGGTGGTGGCGTGGGGCTTCGCCCGTCTCTGGCCCGAGCTCGACCATGAGTCGATTTGGAACTTTGACGAGTCGTTTCACCAAGTGGTGACTCGGCACGCCTTCGAGCATCCCCTGTCCCCCTCGCTCTTCGACGACCCGGTTCACCCCGAGACGACGGACCACTACTGGGGGGCTCGGGCATGGCTCATCAAGCCTCCCTTCGCCTTTTGGACCGGTGCCTTGATGATGCACCTCGTCGGCAAGGTCCCACTAGCGTTTCGCCTGGGCGGCTTCTTGAGTCAGCTCTTCGCCGCGCTCGTGGTGTACCTGGCGGCCAGGCTCTTGGCGGGGCGACTGTGGGCGACGCTGGCCGCCGCCGGATTCTTGGCGCTTCCCTCGGGTTGGATTCTCACCCAGACCCAGTTCGTCGGAGACGAGCTCGACCTGCAGTTGTGTGGCTCGCTGACCCTCTCGATGGTGGGCCTCTATTTCACGGTCAAGAAGCGCTCCGTGGGGTGGGCCGCGCTCTCCGGGGCTGCGATGGGCGCCGCCTTCTTGGTCAAGTTCGTCTTGGCGCTGACGCCCATCGGGGTGGCCGGGTGTCTCTGGGGACTGTCGAGAGCCCGGTGGTGCGAAGGGCCTCGTCGGCGAGACCTGTTGGTCATGGCCCTGACGTCGCTGGCGGTCGCGCTCCCCTGGCATCTCTATGCGCGAGCGCGCTGGCCCGAGTTCTACCTCGTGGGAGGCAGCGACGCGCTCGCCCATCTCCTCTCCGATCGCGCCGCGCAAGTGGCTCCGCAGTGGAGGCGTCCGGCCGACGCGGTCATCAATGAGATCGTTCGTTCGTTGTTTGGGCCGACGCCGCACGTCCTGTTCCTGTTGGCGAGCGTCTGGCTCGTGGTTCGAGCCATCCGGACCCGTGACGTCGTCGCGGTGGGGTCCTCGCTTTGGCTCTGGGCGACCTGGCTGGTGCACTCGGTGGCGGCCATCAAGATCTACAGCCACCTCTGGAATGCCACCGTGCCGGCGTTCATCGCCTTGGCAGTGATGATGAAGGACGTGTGGGGTTCTCGCCGCCTCTCGTGGGCGGTGGTCGCGGCCTGCGCGACCCCACTGCTCGTGGAGAGGTTCCCGGCGCTGGAGCGACTGCGGGCGTGGGCGCCCGCGGGCTCGCAGACGGCGACGGTGTCGGGGTGGGTTGAAGGCACGGCGCTCATCTGCGTTGCCATTGGCTTGAGTTTGATGGTCGAGCGAATTCGAACCCTCAACACGGTGAGTCACTTGGGGATGTCGCTGGTCGCCGTGGGTTGGATGAACGGGTGGACGGTGTACTCCGGGGCGCGTCGCCAGGCGGAGCTCCTGGCTGTCTCCGCCAAGATGTACGACTCCGTGTACACCCGGGACGTGGGCCAGGCGCTGGATGCCGCGACGCCAGCGAAGAGCTTGGTGATGCTCGACGTTGATTCCGACGGTCCTCAGGCCATCGAGCGGCACAACCTCATGTTTTGGTCGAATCGGCTGGTGCACCAAGGGCGCAACCTGGAGGATTACCCGCAGGCGGGGTTCCACCCGTACGTCGTCTCTCCGATGGCGCAGCGATACCGCGCCGTACCGGTTCCCGGTCACGCGTGGTTGCGTGCGTTTGATCTCGAGGCGCCGCAGGAAGGTCCTCAGCCGCTGCCGGTCGACGTTCACCAGTTGGAGGTCGTGAGTGGCTCGATGCGGGTGCTCGGAATTGCTCACCGACGAAGTAACGCTCGAACGGATCACTACGCGCTGTACGTCAGGGCCGAGGGCGAAGTGTGCGGGCTTCGACTCGCGTTTCGAATGCGCGATGGCAGCGTGCGCGAGCAGTCCGTGGAGCCCGAGAGCTCACTCGTCAACCGAGGGCGTCTCCGCGGGGCCGACTGGTTCGTGCTTCCAGTGGTCGGGCCGCACGCCGAGGAGGTCTCGGCGATCGTCTTCGGACACGAGCTCAATCAGGTCGTGGACTTGGGTCGCGTTTCCTCGAATTGAGCCCTCGGCAGGGCCACTCGGCGCCGGGCGTGTACGCGCGAGCCTTCATGCTGGGGCGACTCAGCGAGGCCGAACTCAACCACTTCAGTTAGGACGACCTCGACCCCCAAATCGAGTGGAGTCTCCTCGGCATGAGCAAGATTCCGCGAAGACCATGACCCCGAGCCGACATCGGCTCGCCGGTGGAGGGCGGGAGCGGCAGAGTCCTTCGCGCTCATGCTCGCTCTTCTGCTCTCGGTCTCCCTGGCTGCTAACCCGGAGCAAGGTGCCCAGCGTCGACAGCCTGCTGCAGCATCTGCTCCGCGTACCGCCAGAGGTCTTCACATCCATCGGCGATCTGCCGATTGCGGGCGATGACCCTTTCCTGCGTGACGCCGTGCCGCTTCCACGCAGCTCCCTCGGTTCGACAGTTGAGCAGCATCGGCTGAAACCTGTCGATCGCCGTGGCGAAGCACGCCTCGGGCGTCTTCTTGGCCTCGAACTCATCCCACAGCCGCCGGAACTCCACTGACTGATCCACCGGCAGCAGCCCGAAGATGCGGTCGGCTGCCTTGGCCTCGCGCTCGTGCTGTCCAGCCATCGCAGCCGTGTCGTAGGCGAACGTGTCGCCCGCGTCGATCTCCACCACGTCGTGCAAGATGACCATCTTCAGCACTCGCAAGACATCGAGCCCGCGATGATTGGCGTGCTCCGCCAGCACCAGCACACACAGGCACAGATGCCACGAATGCTCAGCGTCGTTCTCCGCGCGCCGGCTCTGGGTATTCATTGTCTGGCGGAAGACCTCCTTCAGCCGGTCGACCTCGACGATGAACTCGATCTGCTTGGCCATGCGCTCCGCGGGTGACGCTTCATTCATTCCTCGAGACGAGTCCGGCGCTCGGCTCAACGCAACCCCAAAGCTCACTCGACCTCGAGCACCAGCACCGTCTCCGAGGTGTTGACGTACCGCTGGGCCCCCGGGCGCCGCTGGAGTACCGCCAACGCCGCCGCCTCTTCCCTCCGGCACTCGTCATCGACCTCCTCGAACAGCTTCCGCGCCCGGGTGAGCGCCTCCGAGGCACGAGTTGCTCGCTCGGCCGCTCCCCGACGTGACTCGGCCAGCCGCTGCACCCTCGCCAGCAACCAGGCCCGCCGCCGCTGGGGATCCACCCCGAGCCAG
>PMBV01000267.1 GCA_003153055.1 Myxococcales bacterium | reverse complement strand
GACAGGGAATTCGGCCCGCCCGGGAAGGCGACTTCCGGGCCGAGCAGCTGATCGTGGATGAGTCGGCTCAGGCGATCGCCGCGGTGAGTCAAGCCGAAGGGGCTTGAGGTCTTGTGAGGTTGATGATCTGACCCCCGTCTATGTACGAGCCCACGCTGCCCCGTCTTGCGGTCGTCAAGTCACGCATCTCGGTGGAATCGTGGGAGGCACGGGTGGAGGCTGCCCGCCGGGACGCAGCGGTGCTGGGGTTGATCGCGGCTCGAGTGGATGCGGGCGCGACGCTGGACGAGGCAATTCGTCGGGAGGTGCCGAGGTCGCGGCGGAGCTGGGTGATCCGCCACTGGGGGAGCTACCGGAAGGAGGGCTTCGAGGGGTTGATAGACGAGCGGGTGCCTCGAGAGCCGAGGCTGGCAAAGGAGAGCGGGCCGCTCATCGAAGCAGCGCGGGAGGCGAACCCGAAGGTGACTGTCGATGAGGTGTTGACGATTCTGCAGCGACAGAAAGTGCAGGTGCTGCCTTCGGCGTCGACCATCAAGACGCACTTCGCGCGGGTAGACGGTCGCCGGAGGTACGCGAAGGAGAAGGAGCGGGCTGCTGGGGAAGTCATCGAGCTGGCGCTGGCCGGTGGAGAGTTGATGCGAGCCGCGGAGCTGGAGACGGGAGCAATAGGGGCGCTAACGAGCGAGGTGCAGGCGCTTGCCGAGGAGGCGAAGGAGGCGTCGGAGGGACTGGAGCCCGAGTTGGACACAGCCCATCGGGACGACCGCGGCCACTTCACCGTCACGTACAACCGGAAGCGACGGCGTAAGCAGGGCGTGGAGATTGCTGGGTACCTGCGCACGGCAGCGGAGAAAGCAGAGGGCCGGGTCTCTTCATGGCCACGCTTCGTGCATGAGCGCAGGGAGACGCTGGAGCCGAAGCTGGCGATGTTGACGTACGCGCCGCTGGTGTCCGGGACGAAGGGGTGGGACGCGCTGCGAGCGACGGAAGCGGCGGGACTGCTCCCGCTGACGGGCTTTGCATACATGCCCAGCACGTTGGCGAAGATGACGTCGGCGTTGGCGATTTCCGGAGCAGGGCCGCGACTGCTCGAGGCAGTCGGGAAGAACTGGCATCAGGTGGCGCAGCAGAGGTGGGAGGAGTCCGGGGCGATGGCGGCCCTCTACGTGGACAACCAGGTCAAGGCGGTATGGAGCTCGCTCTTCACGCTGAGCGGGAAGGTGTCCAGGCTGAACCGGGTGATGCCGTGCATCACCAACACCTTCGTGCACACTGGAGCGGGCACGCCGCTGCTGGCTTCAGTGCAGAGCGGCACGGCGCCACTCGCGCCGCGGTTGGTTGAGTTGGTGAAGGAAGCTGAAGAGAAGCTGGATGGCGATGTCCGGCGAGCGGTTGTCATCGACGCTGAGGGGAGCACCTTCGACATCCTGGAGGCATTCACCAAAGAGGGGCGCGTCATCGTCACGCCGCTGCGGCCCTCGAGAGCTCCGGCGCTGCAGCTGGAGTATTCGCGCGGCTCGTACTTCCGGCCGTACCGGGACAACGACGAGCTGCGCACGGCGAGTGCGGTCCTCACCCACAAGACCACGGGCCGGAGCCTCGAGGTGGGGGCGCTGCTTGTGCGCAGGGAGCACCGCGAGAGCGACACCATCCTGCTCACCACGGGCCTCCTGCTGGGAATGGAGGGTCGAGACCTGGCTGACTTGTACTTCGCCCGATGGCCCATTCAGGAGAACGCCTTCAAGGACGGGGCCGCGGTGGGGCTGGACCAACATCGAGGCAACAGCGGACGGATGGTGGCGAACATCGCCGTCATCACCGAGTTGGAGCGACTCGAGTCCCGGGCCCAGGCCGAGGAGGAAGAGCAGCGCCAGCTCGTCGAAGCGAAGCCCGGCCTTGAGGAGGAGCTCAAGCGCCAGCGAAGCGAGCACCAACGTGCCGTCGGTGCGCTTGCGACGCGGCGAGGCCGCCTCGACGCCCTGGTTGCCGAGGGACGTCTGGAGGGCAAGCAGTTCGGGAGAGCGGCGGTCGAGCACCAGGAGGCGCTCGTGCGCACCGAGACGTCCGAGCACGCGTTTCGCGTCGCCCAGGAGGCATTGAAACAGAACCAGGAGCGCAGTAACGAACTCGAAGCGCGGCTCGAGAAGATGAAGGCGCGGCGCGCGAAGCTCGAGCAGCAACGCACCATCCGGCAGCTCGACGTCGAGCTCGATCGTGTCCTGACCGCCACCAAGCTGACATGCGCCCTGCTCATCACCTTCGTGTTGCGCGAATACCTGAGTGCAATGCCGATGACACCTCATACTTTCGCGACCCGGGTCTTTGGCATCCGTGGTCGACGCGAGCTTCGTCCGGGCGAGGAGCAGGTCGTATTCTACGAGAACCCACGCGACCCGGAGGTGAATGCCGCCCTCGCTGGCGCATGCCAACGGCTCAACAAGCGCCACCTCACGCGGGACGGACGCCAGCTACGGTACAAGATGGCCGCCGCGGATGGTGGGCCGCTCGACTGATCCTGGCTTGTCTGCGTTTACAGGCCGAAGTCCCTGT
>PMBV01000272.1 GCA_003153055.1 Myxococcales bacterium | reverse complement strand
GGAGGTGGCACGGCGACGGGAGGCGGTACGGCGACGGGAGGCGGTACGGCGACGGGAGGCGGTACGGCGACGGGAGGCGGCTCTGGTGGCGGAAGCGCAGGAAAGCCGCTGGGCGCGCCCTGCACTTCCGCGGACCAGTGCGCCAATAGCTTCTGTGTCGACGGGTATTGTTGCAATGCCTCGTGCAATGACAGGCTCTGCCAGCGCTGCGATGGCTCTTCCGTTGACGGCGTTGGGCACTGCGGCTTCGCAGTCGCGGGGAGCGATCTCGACAAGGAATGCCCCTCTCTCGCTGCGATCTGCTCGGGGCAATGCAATGTCAAGAAGACCACCTCTGCCTGCACGGGGACCAGCTTTGCGTGCTCGAGTCGGGACGAGCTGGTGGCCATTCCTCCTGGCCAGGTCTGTGTCGGGAATGGCGGGGTGCCGGTAAGCAAGACGGCGTATTGCAATTGGGGAAGTGACTGCACGGTCGGGAGTTGCAAGGCCACGCAGTGGTGGACGAGCTGTGACGGGAACGGCAGCTGCCGCCCTTCAAGCAACAACACGGACGCGGTCAAGGAGACAGTCTACGCCAGTGCTGGGCAGTCCCTCAGCGCCTCGTGCGGGAGCAGCACCTCGCTTTGTGACAACGCCAAGCAGTGTGTCGCGGACTCCCTCATTAGCGGGCACTCTTGCGATGGTGCGGGAGCCTGCACCACGCCCGCCACCGTCAACTGCGGAAACTACTTGTGTGACGGGGTCGCGCTCCAGTGCAAGACGCAGTGCTCGACGACCGCGGACTGTGCTCGGTCGCTGGTCTGTTCGGCATCGTTCTGTCATGCGAACTGGGAGTGGGTGCGGTGGGATGTTACCAAGTCGAAGAGCTATACGACCACGACGAGCACGGTAACCGACAGTCAGTCTGGGCTCATCTGGCAGCGTGACGCCTCGGGTTTTCGAATGCTCTGGGACGCAGCCATCAGCAATTGCGACGGTCTGTCGATGGCTGGCTACTCCGATTGGCGCCTGCCGACTCTGGTCGAACTTCTGAGTATTGTTGACTCTGGAAAGCTCAGTCCAGCAATTGATGCCTCGGTATTTTCAATCTACGGAACTCCAAATTACGATTTCTGGACGTCGACATCTTCCGCCGGTATTGCGGGCGCATGGGTCGTCGACTTCAACAACGGCGCTTCGATCCAGTGGTCCACGAGCTCGAATACTGCCTGGGTTCGATGCGTTCGCTGATTTTATGGTCTGGACGATTTCGCGGGCTTCTCGAAGGAGCAGCACAATGAAGGTTGTCCGTTCGTTTTCGGTGATGGTCGTGGTGGGGTTGGCAAGTCCAAGGCTCTGGGCCGCTGCTCCGGCCGATCAGTACACGTACACCGCGCAGAGTGACACGGTGGAGGACCTCAAGTCGGGTCTGACGTGGCAGCGTGGATACTCGGCCACGCAGATGTCCTGGGGCAACGCCGATGCGTATTGCCATGCGTTGGGTCTCGGTGGGTTTTCGTCTGGTTGGCGTCTGCCGACCAAGTCGGAGCTCGAAACACTCGTGGACGTTTCGACTTCCAACCCCGCCATCGATGGAGCGGCATTCCCGGGGACTCCGAGCGAGGCCTTCTGGACGTCGACGCTGTATGCCAGCAGCGGCTCCGGCAGCGCATGGCTCATCTACTTCTTCGATGGCCACTCGAACTACTACGCAATGCCTCTTTCGTACCGGGTTCGATGCGTTCGCTGAGCCAGACCCACGCGTGCTCTATTGACAGCCTGGCCGGCTTGTTCCGATGAATAGGTCGTCGAACCACAGTTCGTTGACATCTGTGCCGTAGCTCTCCCAGCCGAGCCTCAGATCGTTCAGGCTCGGCTTCCAGTCCTTTGCCAGCCACTGTTCGTCGATGTGCCCCGTGGCATCGCCGTCCTCCACGAGCCCTGGAACCAGCGCGCCGTCGATATAGGTCGCGATGGTGGTTGACTTGAGAGCCGCGGTCTGTTCGAGCTTGATCTCCACGCAGGTCCAGGTGAGTGGCGTCAGTGGCCGGCTCGCCGCTTTGCCAACGTCGTCAATAGAGGGGAGCGTGGCGTCGTCTGTTTCCCGGTTGAACATCAGGGCGGAGTTCTGGCCGCCCATCCGGAAGTCCTTGTTGGCGACGGTGTCATGCATCGCGAAGAAGCTGACGTGGTTGGTGGTGAGCGCGGTGGAGACGCGCATCCAGAAGCGTACCCAGAGTGGCGACGGCGGATTGGCGAGGGGCCACCGGGCGAAGACGTGGTTGCAGTAGCCCCCTCCTCCGGCGATGTGGAGGGACTTGGTCCCGGAGTGCGATGGCCCGGCCTCGATGGTGGCCGTGCCTGTTCCCGAGCAACCGCCCGACATCGGCGTCTCGATGGTCCCCGACTCGAAGTCCGTGCAGGCGATGCAAGGGGCAGAACTGCCGCCGCCGGTTGCACTGCCGCCACCAGTTGCACTGCCGCCACCAGTTTCACTGCCGCCACCAGTTGCACTGCCGCCACCGGTTGCACTGCCGCCGCCGGTCGCGCTGCCGCCACCGGTCGTGCTGCCGCCACCGGTCGTGCTGCCGCCGCCGGTCGTGCTGCCGCCGCCGGTCGCACTCCCACCGCCGGTCGCACTCCCACCGCCGGTTGCGCTGCCGCCGCCCGCCCGACCGCCATTGGGTTGCAGTTCCTCAACCTCGCCGACGCAACTGGCCAGGACGAACAAGGACACATACGGGAAAAGGAGGGCGCGCATCGTATTGGCTACTGGGCATCAGAGAGGAAGTGATCTCGAGATTCGGGTCACGAGCCCGTCCTCGAAGGGGTCGCGCCCTGGGGCCCGTTCGGCCTGACGCTGTCTGGCTCCCCAGACCCTGGGCGCTCGAGAGGGCATCACGGGGGTCGGCGACGAGGTATGCTCCGACCCCGCCATGCTCGCCCTCCTCGTCGCCCTCTCGCTGGCCACCGCACCCGACACCACCGCGGGCAAGGGAGTCTCCGGCGAGGTGGCTCCAGAAGTGAAGGCTGTCTTCGCCGACGCCAAGCGCCTCTTCGCCCAGAAGCGGTACGCGGAGGCCATCGTCAAGTTCCAGGAGGCGTACGCGAACGCGGCCCACCCGGTGATCCTCTACAACATCGGCAAGTGCCACGAGCGCCTGGGAGATGCAGCGATGGCCTTGCGAAGCTTCCGGGAGTACGCCCGCCTCGCCCCCAAGGCGGTCAATGATCCGGCGCTCAAGGGTGACATCGCCAACGCCGAACGGCGGCTGAAGGAGCACGGCGAGCAGCAACTCGTCGTCTTCGCAGATCCGGCCACAGCGAAGATCTCCGTCGATGGCAAGCCGCTGAGCCCCTCGCCCGCGTACGTCGAGCTCAAGCCGGGCACCCACCTCATCACCGTGACCGCCGACGGCTACCAAGAGGAGGCGCGGCCCTTCGTCATGGTGCTCCCCCGCGTTGCCGAGCTGACGGTGAACCTGAAGCCTGCCGCGGCCCCGACGCCCGACGTGCCGCTTGAGTTGGGGGCGACAGCCGGCGCGACGCTCACTCCTCGGACCTCCGAGGCTCGCACCGACCTGGTCGCCACTCAGGCGCCCGCGGGCCACAAACGCCTCGGCACCTGGGTCAGCGGTGGCGTCGCCGTCGCGGCGGCAGCGACGGCCGCCGGCTTCGGCGTGAGTGCGCTCCTCGCGAGCAAGGAGTTGGGTGATCAAACGGCCGCCGCGACTCGCACGCAGCAGCGGGCAGACGCTCTGATGGCTCAAGCTCACGACCACGCGCTGGTCTCCAGCGTGGCCTGGGGCGTCGCCGGCGCAGCGGTAGTGACCGCGGTCGTCCTGTTCTTCGTCGAGGGCGCTCAGAAGTGAGGGCCCGACTCCCAATGACCTGGCACTGAGCCGGCGACGGTCAGGCTCGTGGCAGTCGTCGCTGGTACTCCGCGAGGTCGGCCTCGGCGGCCTCGATGACCGCCGGGTCTCCAGTCTTCCTCGCCCGGGTCAGTCGATCCTCGAAGTGCCGCCGCGCGGTCTCAAAGTCCCCCGCCTCGAAGGCCAGCGCGGCCAGCTGAAAGACCGAGTCGATGGCGATGTCGGCCTTCTCGTTGGCGTCGGCCAGCTCGAGGCGGCGCTCGAGGAAGTCGGCGGCCTCGTCGGCGAAGCCCAGCTCGTAGACGTTCTGGGCCAGGTTGCCGAGGACTCCGGTGAGTCCGATGTCGGTCGGACCCAGGGTCCGCTCGGCGTCGCGCAACATCGCCAGGTTCACCTCCCTCGCCTCCTCGAAGTGCTCGACCTCGTGGAGGAGGGCGCCCAGGTGCTGCCGAAGCCCCAGCCGTTGCCGTGGCGTCAGCGAGCCCTCGTCGTCGGCCAACCGCACGAGCAACTTCAGGTGACCCACTGCCTCTTCGTGCAGCCCCAGCGCCTCGGCTGACGTCACCAGCAGGTGGCGCAGCTCGAACGCACCGGGCAAGGGGCCGACGCGCGCTTGAATCTCCAGGCTCCGGCTGCCCAGTTCGAGGGTGTCCTCGAAGTCTTCTCGGCGCGACTGCACGAGCGCCATCAGGCCGAGCACCAACGCGTGCTCGCGAGACTCGTCGCCGAGGGTTCGGGCGAGCTTCTGCAGCACGACCAACTCCGAGAAAGTCTTCGACGGGTTGAAGGTGGCGTCGTCGGCGGCGACGAGCGCTTCCAGGGTGTGAAAGCGTCGCTCGAATTCAGCGCTGGGGGTGTTCAATGGCTCCGAGGTCACGGCGTTCCTTTCGAAGCGTGGCACCGTACAAGGCCCCACTCGCGCAGTGCAACGAGCCTCGCCTCAAGAACCTTCCGGCGGGCTCCCGGGCTCTCAGGGCTCGCTCGCCACGAGGCCTTTCCTTTGGGTCATCGCAGCCAGTCCAGCGCCGAGGGCCAGCATGAGGGCCAGCGACGACTCCACGTGAAAGAGCGGGTCGTGGAGCACCGAGAGCAGAATGAACAGCGTGGTGGCGCCCACCGCCAGCGCCCCGCGTGGCAACTCCAACAACCCGCGCCTGAGCCATGCCACGAGCGCGAACACGAGCAGGAGCGCCGCTGGCACCCCAGCCTCGGCGGCGATGGTGACGAATTGGTCGTGTGCTTTACCGGGGTGGGTGCGGGCTTGGGCCGGGGCGTCGTCTGGCAGGTAGAGGCCGGGGCGGAAGCGCCCGAGGCCCACGCCGGTGAGAGGCGCGTGGGCAATGGCGTTGAACCCCGCTGTCGTCAGAGCCTCACGCTCACCGCTGCCCTCCGAAGTGACGGAGGTGATGAAGCGGGCCCGCACCGATGGCACGGCCACGCTGATGCCCGCGGCCGCGCCCAGGAGCAGCAGCGCGCCCACCGCGGCCCGACCCCGGTGCCGCGCGGCGGAGATCCACGTCACCGCCACCGCCAGCACCGTGGCCACCGACGCGGCGCGAGCGTGAGGAAAGACCCACAGGCCCACCAGCCCGACGACCGTGGCGAAGAGGAAGAAGCGGGCCCGCCGTGCACCGAGCATCACCGCGGCCGTGCCCAACACACACATCACGGCGGTGACGTTGGCGAACTTGAGGCGATGGAGCAGAAAGCCCCCGGCCATGAAGCGGTCGGTTCGGCCCGGCACCGGCTCGTAGACGCGCTCGAAGCCCGCGCGCGTCCACCCCAGCGAGACGAAGGCCTCGCGCTTGGGCCACAGCCCGAAGTGCTGCACGCCCGCCAGCGCGACCGAGATGAGGAGCGTCACCGCCGCTGCCACGCCGATGCGCTCCAGGTCTCTTCGCTCGATGGTCGACAGGGCCACCGCGGCCGCGGGAATCAGCAGGAAGTCGGCCAGGCGAGCCAGCGCGGTCCACGTCGGGGCGTGCCCTCCCACGAGCGGAGCCACCACGCTCGCCGCGACGAAGGCCAAGAGGAGCCACCAGGCGCGGCCGGGTCTGGGTGGCCAGGCGATCACCAGCGTGAGCGCGGCGGTGGTGTAGGCGCCGACGGTGGCCAGGCCCTCTTGTATCTGCACCCCCGAGGCCCACAGGCCCACCGCCCAGGGCAGTGCCCGCCGCCCCGCGCGTCTCATCGCTGGGGGACCCATGGGCGCGATGGCGTGGCGTGGTGCGAATGGTGGGGGCCCATGAAGCGAGGCGCGCAGCATGCCGGTCGGGCCCAGCCGTGTCCACGGAACCTCGTTCCTGCTGCTTGGCGTGGCCAGCGGCGCCGTGCGCTGGCACACTGGCCGAGACGATGACGTGGCTTCTCGCCGCCGCGATCCTGGGTGGCGCCACCGCCCCGGAGTCGGGGTACGAAGATCGACTGGTGGCGTGGGCGCTCGAGCGGAGCGGTCGCGAGCTCGCGCCAGCCCCCGAGGGCTTGGTGGTGGAAGAGGTGGTGCTGGTCACCGACGACGTCTTCGCGCCCACGGACCCCTACCCGACGTTCCTCAACGTCTTTCACACGCGAACCCTCGATCCGGTGGTGCGCCGAGAGGTGCTGCTCGCCCCTGGCCAGCGCTACGACGCCGCCCTCGCGCAGGAGACCGAGCGCAACCTCCGCAAGCTCTTCTTCCTCGCCGTCGCGAAGGTGGTGGCCGCCCAGGGGCGCGCTGGCGGAGTGGCCCTGGTGGTGGCCACCAAGGACAAGTGGAGCCTCCGCCTGTCCAACTCCTTCACCCTCGTCGGCTCGTTGCTGCAGTACTTGACCCTCCAGCTCACCGAGGCGAACTTCCTGGGCCGGGGGCAATCGCTCTCAGGGGGCACCACGGTGCGCCTCGACACGTTCTCCTTGAACCTCACCTTCATCGAGCCCCGGTTGCTCGACTCCCGGGTCTACTTGGGCGCCACTGGCTCGGTGGTGTTCAACCGACAGACCGGCGCGCCTGAAGGGACGTCGGGCGAGCTGCTGGTTCAGCGGCCACTGGCGACGCTCGACCAGGCCTGGGCCTTCGTCTTCGACAACACCTGGAACGTGCAGCGCAAGCGGGTCTACCGGGGCGCCGAGGTGTGGCAGCTGCCGTACCCCGACTCCAGCTCCGGCGCGACCCTGCCGTACGTCTATGACGTGCGCGACCTCGCCTCGGAGGCCGCGCTCACCCGCAGCTTCGGCCGCGCGGTGAAGCTCGACGTGACCGCGGCCCTGGGCGCCTACCAACGACACTATGCGCCGCCTCATGAGTCGGCCCTGGGCGCGGAGCAGGTCGCCTGGCTCGAGGCCAACTGGCTGCCCCGCTCGGAGACGGCGACCTACGCCTCGGCCTCGGCCCGCGCCTACGAAGCCAACTACCGCGTGCTCCGCAACTTCGAGACCTACGAGCTGTCGGAGGACTTCCAGCTCGGCTGGTCGGGCACCGCGACCGCGCGATGGGCCTTTCCGTCTCCCGTCTCCTCGGCCAGCTTCGTCGAGCTGAGCCTGGCGGTGAAGCACCGGCTCTACGCGGCCGACAATCTCTTGGTGGTCTCGGCGGCGGGAGCGGTGCGCCTCCGACCCGGCGAGCTCCCAGCCAACCGGCACCTGGCGGTGGAGCTCGTCAACTACTCGCCCACCTTCTACGGGGGCCGCTTCGTCGCCCGGCTCCTGGTGGACCTCATCGCTGACGATCTCGATCACCGGCGCCTGTTGCTGGGAGGCTCCACCGGCCTCAGAGGCACGCCACCGGAACAACTCATGGGGCGCAACCTGGTGCTGGCGAACGTCGAGTACCGCCTCAAGCCCATCGAGGTGTTGGCGAGCTGGCTGGGCATCGTGCTCTTCTACGACGTCGGCTCGGCCTTCGACTTGAGCCCAGTCTTGACACACACCACCGGCGTGGGGCTGCGACTCATGCTCCCCCAACTCAACCGCGACGTCATTCGTCTCGACGTCGGCCTCGTCATCGGGGGGCCGCCTCCCGGCCCGGGCACCTTCAACGCGAGCTGGGGCCAGGTCACCGCGCTGCGACCGGCTTTCCTCGACTCGCCGTGACGTCAGCTCGGGCGCAGCTCGATGCGAATGGACACGTCGCCGAAGACGAAGACGTCTCCCGAGCGGACCTCGCGCCGGGTGATGCGCTCCGAGTCGAACCACGTGCCGTTGGAAGAGCCGAGGTCCTCCACCTCGACCCTGTGGGCTCCGACGTGGATCGCCGCGTGGGAGCGCGACAGGAGCGCCGAGTCGATGGCGAGGTCGCAGGAGCGATCGCGGCCGATGAGAAACCGTTCGACCTTGACGGCGATCTCCTTGCCCTTGTGCACCAGCACCACCTCGCGCTGGGGCCTCCGCGGCAGCTCCGACATCGCCGGTTCCATCGGGGTCACGTCCTCGACCGGGCTCGCCTCGAGGTAACCGTTCATCTTGGCCCAACTGAACAGGGCCTGGTTGACCAGCGCTTCGGGGGGAATCTGCATCTCGGAGGACATGAGCTCGATGGCCGCCCACAGTCGGTCGGCCACCTGGAGCGTGCGGGACGAGGAGGGTGCGCCCATGGGTGGTGGAACCTACTCCTCCCTCGCACTGCTTGGGGGCTCTACAGCCAGTGCCTCAACCGGAAGGCGATGGACGACAGAAAGCGCGTCCACAGGCCCCAGGCTCGCACCGTCTCCTGGGTCACCCGCCGGCACTGCCGGAGGTCCTCGAGGAACAGGCGCTCGAGGGCCCGGGCAAACTCGGCGTCGATCACCAGGGCGTTGACCTCGAGGTTCTGGCGCAACGACAGTGGGTCGAGGTTCGAGCTCCCCACGGTGGCCCACAGGCTGTCTGACACGGCGGTCTTGGCGTGCAGCACCCGCCCTGACTGCCACTCGTAGACCTCGACTCCGGCCTTGAGCAGCTTGGCGTAGAGGCCGCGGGCGGCGAACAGCACCAGCTTCACGTCGGTGGTCGCGGCGAGAATGATGGCCACCCGTACGCCGCGCCGTGAGGCGGTGAGCAGCGCGTTGAGCACCTTGGCCGGAGGCAGGAAGTAGGCGTGGGTCAGGAAGATGGACGAGCGGGCTCGGCTGAAGGCCTCGACGTAGGCCCGGCGAATGCCTTTGCGATCGAGGGGAAAGTCGTTTCCGACGATTCGCAGCCGTGCCTGCGCCGCCGGTGCCGGTCGCTCGAAGCGCTGGGCGTCGAAGGCCGGGCCTCGGTACTGGCGCCAGGTCGAGAGGAACAGCCGCTCCAACTCGAGCGCGCTGGGGCCCACCAGCCGCAAGTGGGTGTCGCGCCAGCCGGCCCCTCCATCTTCGACCGCCGCGTAGTCGTCGGCGATGTTGAGGCCACCGGTGAAGCCGACGGCGCCGTCGACCACCAGGCTCTTCCGGTGGTTTCGCCTGAGGAGCCGAGCGAGAATGCGGCCCAGCTTCGCGGTGAAGGGCACCGGCCCGAAGGATTTCACCTTCACTCCCGCGGCGGCCATGCGGGCCAGGGACTCGTCCGACAGGGTGGAACCCCAGGAGTCGTACATCACCAGCACCTCGACCCCGGCTCGGGCTCGCTCGACGAGGGCATTGATGAAGCGAAGGCCGGTGGTGTCGTCTTTGAAGATGTACGTCTCGAGGCAGATGGTGCTGGTGGCCCTCGCGATGGCCTCGAGCATGGCAGGGTAGGCCTGAAAGCCGTCGCGGAGCAGCGCGACCCGGTTGGGGCCTACGGTGACCTCGGCGCTGGGTGCCCGGCCTTCCGGTGCGGACCAGATGGTGCGCGTGGTGGCGGTCATGGGACGTGTCTCGACCCTCGAGCGGCGAGCCCTCGACCTCGCACGGCTCGTCGCTGGGGTAAGCAGCTCATCGTCCCTGAAGTCTACTCCCTTGTGGGGAGCCCATGCTCCTTGCCAGCCAACGGAGCGCAGTGCTGGGCAAGCGAGCGGTTCTCGGAATTCGGGTTTCCTCGACGGGCGCGGGTGAGCTCGGCGAGTACCCTCAGAAACGCCACGGCGCCTTGAGGGTGGAGCGGCGGACTTGGGGCGTGGCTTGCGGCAAGCACCACCAGCCCCTCTCGTCGAGGGGCTGCCTGCCGGAAGGCCTGAGGGGCAGAGGTCCCCAGCAATAGCACCAATGGTTCCATCTGCGGCGAGGCCCTCGAATGGTACCATTGGTGACGTCGCTCGGAACCCTCGCTCACCTCGCCCATGGTCGAGGGGCTGGTCGCTGGAGGCACGGCGGAGTGCACCCGAGCTGCCCGCGTCCCCTTTGGGCGTGCCGTTCGTGGATGACCTCCTCTCAAATCGAGTAGGAAGCGCCCCGTGATGCCCTCGAAGATTCTGCTCAAGGCCGAGCTGGTCGCGGCCCTCGAAGCCACCCTGACGACGCTGGAGGCCGCCTACGCCGCTGCTCGGGAGGGGGCGACCCACGAGGAGGCCAAGCCCGAGAACGACAAGGACACCCGGGCGCTCGAGCAGAGCTACCTGGCTCGAGGTCAAGCGATGCGCATCGAGGTGCTCAAGACCGGGCTCGCCGCGGTGCACTCGATGAACGTCGCCCAGACCGACGTCGCGCGGGCCGGGTCGCTCGTCGAGGCCGAAGACGACGACGGGCGCGCGGTGCTGCTCTTCCTCGCTCCCGAGGGCGGAGGTCTCAAGCTGACCGGAGGCGTGCAGGTCGTCACTCCTCCGTCACCGTTGGGGGCGGCCCTCTTGGGCAAGCGCGCCGGAGACGAGGCGGAGGTGTCCCGGGCCGGGAGCGCCCGCCAGCTCGCCATCGTGAAGGTGTCCTGAAGCGAAGTGGCTCGGTGCTGGCCTCCACCCCAGGCATCGTGAGTCGCCAGGTCAACTAATACAACGCACTGCGTGAGTGTAAGGCTCTGCTTCACTCGCAGGCCCGCTTGCAGGAAGGGGGCGACGACATTATCGCACGCCCGTGTACGGTTGACCGTGCATCCCCCGCGCCTCATGAGGCGTCTGCATCGTTCATCGCGGGAGCATCTGCTGCGTCGTGGTGAACATCCTGCTGCCGGGGGTCCAGACATGAGAATCGGACATCGAGTTCTGCTTGCCGCAACAGGGTGTCTCTCATTGCTGCTGGGGTGCGCGGGTCCCGCTGGGCCAGCCGGCCAGTCTTGTACTGTCACTGACAACGGGAACGGCACGTCGGACATCACCTGCGGCGGTACGACCGTGACGGTGAAGAGCGGCACCAACGGGAACTCGTGCAGCGTGACGTCGGACCCCGACGCAGGCACCAAGACCATCACGTGTACCGACGGAACCACCGTGACGGTGACCGACGGTCGGCCGGGAGTGGACGCCAACGCCATCGTCAACTTCGCCACGCTGACCGACGCCGAGCTGAGCGCGGCGGACTTCTCAGCCACCATTCAGAGCGTCAGCGGAGCCGCCCGGCCGGTCGTTCAGCTCGTGGTGCGCGATGCCAAGGGGGCAGGGGTGAAGGGCATTCCCCCGGCTGACTTCACGGGCATCGCGGTGCTGCAGCTCGTGCCCGGCGATCTGGGCGATGGAGGGAACGGCCTGGGCAACGACACTTGGGTCTCGCACATCGCCAACTGCGCGACCTGCACCAGCACGACCGAGACCGCCGACGGCACCAGCCTGGTCGATCACGGAGACGGCTCGTATACCTATACGTTCAAGAAAGACATTATCAACCCGACGCCCTATGGCGACGCGGGGCTTCTGGCCATCGCCGGAGTGCCCTTCGTGGCGACCGCGCCGCACCGCCTCGGCATGCGGCTGGGGGTGAGCACCAACGCCTTCCGCCCCGTGGACATGGTGTATGACTACATTCCCTCGAGCGGCGCCAACGTCACTGGCGCCTACAACAAGGTGGCCACGTCGAACTGCCTCGACTGCCACGTGCTGTGGCGGGCCAACGCGCTCAACGCCGGCGGGGCGGTGCCTTTCCACAACGGCCAGCGCTACGAGACGCAGTACTGCGTCATCTGCCACAACGACCAGCGCAAGTACGCCGGCAGCGACATCGCGGGCAACCTCAAAATCGCGGAGCCGACCATCAACGGGAACGTGCTCACCGGCCCGGGTGGGAAGATCTCGGTCTTCAAGGGCGAGGCGCTCATCGACTTGCCGGTGTGGATCCACAAGATTCACCGGGGTGGCGATCTGTTCTACCAGTCGGCCAGGACCGACGCCGGCATCGGCACCTACCCCGGCGAGAGCGCGGCTTTCGTGATGAACGACATCGGGTTCCCTCAGGACCTGAGGAACTGCGTCAAGTGCCACCGCAACGCGACCCAGGCCGACAACTGGAAGACCAAGCCCAGCCGACGGGCCTGCGGTGCGTGCCACGACAACGTCGACTTCACGAACCACCAGGGGCAGAACCACACCGACGACCGTGCCTGCGTCATCTGTCACACGCCCGGCGGCCTGGCCGATATCGCCGCCCACCACCTGCCCGTGGCGCTCCCCGACCCCAACAACATTCTCCTGACCCCAGATGGTGGCAACGCCAATACCAACGCGTCGTTCCTGGGCAACGTGCTCAACCCGCCGGCCGGGGCGCGCCCGTTCCACTATGTGATGCCCACCGGCGCGGTGACCGCGGTGCCGCTCGGCGACGGTGGTGTGAACGCCAGGGTGAAGTTCAAGCTCGCCGAGGCCGATGGGGGCAGCGTCGTGTTCAACGCCGCTGGCGGCGCGGCGACCGAGCTCGTGAACGGCTTCGTCGGCTCGCCCAGCATCACCTGCGTGTTCGCGATGCCGCAGGACGGGGTGCAGCCGGGGGACTTCAATGTCTCCTTTTCTGGGTACCTGAAGCGCATCTGGAATGGCACGGCCACCGGGGCGACCGCCGGCACCCTGAGCGCGCCAGACTCGAACGGCTATTACACAGTCACCCTCACCGGCGTCACCATTCCGCCGAATGCCACCATGCTGACCTGCGGGCTGGGCTACGGCTACACCCTGGCCCCCTCGAGCTTCTCGCTGCCCACGCCGCCGCTGGTCGAGACCGACGTGCCTGGCTATCCATACGACGGCGGCACATTGGTGGGAGGCCTGTCGATTCCCGCCACCAATGTCTGGCAGGTGGCCGTCGGCTACACCGGCCGGCGAGGCGCCACCAGTAGCTCCGTGGTCGCCGGACAGATCGTCAACACGGCCAAGTGCGCCGCGTGCCACAGCGCCCAACTCGGCGTCACGCCGAACTACCACGCCGGTCAGCGAAACGACGCCGCGAGCTGCTCGTTCTGCCACACACCGAACCGCACCAGCAGTGGCTGGTCAGCGGGCTCGGAGAGCTTCGTGCACGGCATTCACTCGGCCCAGGTCCGCAACACGCCCTTCAACTGGCATGCCTCCTCGCTCACCGAGGGTTTCTACAACACGACCTACCCAGGCCGGCTGCAGTTCTGCGAGAGCTGCCACAACGCAGGGTACTTCGACTTCAGCAATACCTGGTACACCGACGCCGCGCTCGCCACCCGGCTGGCCCAGACGGTGGCCACCGGGACGCTGGTCGCCGACATCACGCTGTCGCCCTACGTCGACGCGGGGGTGGACTACGGCAGCGGCTGGTCGTACAGCACCTCGACGCAAGCGGTGACCGAGGCCGCGGCGACCACGCTGGTCAACTCGCCCATCACCAACGTGTGCTTCGCGTGCCATGACGGGGAAGACGCGCAGGCCCACATCCGGACGAATGGCGGAACCATCTACGGGACCCGCACTCAGGCGAAGGCGAACGTCGAGCAGTGTCTCATCTGCCACGGGCCGGGCAAGGTCGCGGCCATCAAGGACGTGCACTACAAGTGAGGGGGGTGGCTGCCGACGCGGTGGGGAGTGTCGCGTACCCTCCTCACCGCCGTCGGCAGGCCGGGTGCCGGTGCCCAATCTTGCTCCCGCGACATTCCCTGGTACCGTCGGGTGAACGACGCGGAGGGCTCACGTGGAGCAGCACGCAGTGTATTCGAGAGACGCTCGGGTGGTTCTCGTCGGAGGGACTGACAAGCTCGAGGCGATGGCCGCCGCCATCGAGCGCTCAGGCTTCGTCGAGCACGTGCGGGCGCGCTGGGCCTTGAGCGGCAAGCCGAAGGAGGCCTTCACCATCGCCGTCAAACCCAACATCATGACGGCCTCGCTGCCCGAGAACGAGTCTTCGGTCTACACCGACCCGGCCTTGGTGGAGGCGCTCATCGAGCGGCTCTTGGGAGAGGGGTTCACCGCCCTCTCGGTGGTGGAGGCGGAGAATGTCTTCAATTACTCCTATGTGGGCCGCAGGGTCGCGCGCGTCGCCGAGATGTGTGGGTACTCTGGGAAGAACTATCGAGTGGCCAGCATGACCGAGGAGGCCGTTCCCCACGACTACGGGGGGGTCCTCGGCCGGCACGTCGTGGGGCGCACCTGGAAGGAGGCGGACTACCGAATCTCCTTCGCCAAGAACAAGACCCACTGGCAATGCTATTACACGGCCTGCCTCAAGAACGTGTATGGCTGCTTGCCGGAGTGGGACAAGATGCATGCCTATCATGGCAGGCGCCGTGGCAAGAACATCGAGTTCTACGAGGCCGCCATCGAGATGGCCCACGACTTCCCGGTGCACTTTGGGTTTCTCGATGCCTGGGTCAGCGGCGATGGGCTGACCGGTCATGTCCGCGACCCTTCGCCCAATCACACGCACATGCTCCTGGCCTCGGAGAACATCTTCGCGCTCGACTGGGTGGCGGGTGAGAAGATGAACGTCGACCCGATGACGAACAGCGTGATTCGTGAGGCGGTGGCGAAGTGGGGCCCCATTCGCATCAGCCGCGACGGCGACATGACGCCCTGGCCAGATTGGAAGAACGTTCGGTCGATCGTCGTCAAGGTGATGGACGTGACCGAGGAGTGGTATGGGGTGAGTCGCTTCTTGTCGCGTCTGGGGGCGGCCTACCAGGACCCGCGCTTCAAGCCAGTCAGTCGGTTCCAGTGGTTCTTCAGGCTCGCCCACGTCGTGGTGCGGGCGATCGAATCATTGGCGACGACCTCCACCGGCAGCGCCACGCCGCCTCGGCTGACGGAGATGGCCGCGGTGCGACCCACGTCAAGGTAGAGGCCCGGTGGCGGTGCCGAGGTCGTGGAGATCGAGCGGCTCGAAGTCGACGTCGAGCCAGTCGGCCGCTGCTTCCACCTGCCCGAAGACGACATGGTTGTGCAGGCGGAGCCCGATGGTCGCCATGATGGCTTGCTTCACGACATCGAGCGGCTGGAAGGTGAGCTGCTCGACGTAGTGGCATCGGCCGGGGCCCGTGGGCGTCACGGTGAAGCGGCTGTGGCCAGCGAAGGGCGTGCCGGTCAGGTAGGCGTAGGCGATGGAGAAGGGCTGGCCTGGAGTCGGCTCGAGGTCGAGCTGGGTGATCTGCCCGTAGTTGCTCAACCCCTCATTCTCCAACGCTCGCAGCGCGTCTCGCACCCCGAGGGCCCGCAGCAGGCGAGCCCAGAGCGACGGGTGGGGCCGGGTGTCTTCGAGGAGCTGGGCATCGAGCGCAAAGCGGCCCTGGAACCGCTCGCCGAGGACGAACGGCTGGCCCTCTCGGCCGCGCTCGCGGAGCACCTCGAAGCGTCGAGCGATGAGCCGGCCTGGTTGCTCGAGGACGTCTTGGAAGGCGCGGGCGACGTCGGCTGCGGAGGCCGAGACGTCGAAGCGCCGGGTGTCCACCTGGATCGTTGTCGGGGCCGCGCCGAGGTCGAGCACGGCGCGAGCCACGGTCGAGTCGTAGACGTTGATCGCCCCGAGCACCGGCAGAGGCACGGGGCGCGCGGTGAGGCCCTCGGCGTGCGCGCTCCGGTTGGCGAAGCGCTCGTCGGGGTCGATGCTGGAGCGGGCCCGGAGGAAGCGGGGCGCCTCGGGGTACCGTCGCGCCAACCTCATCGGCCGAGCCCGGTGGTGCTTGCCCCAGTGCGGGCGGCCTCCCAGCCGGGTGGCGAGGAGCTCATACCGGTACTGCAGTGTTCGCCGGTCGTGCTCCGTCGAGAAGAGGGGCACCTCCACTGAGCAGAAGCGCTCACCCGGCTCGCCTTGGCTCATGGCCAGGAAGTGAGGGCTGGCTCCCACGAAGCGGACTCCGATGGGGCACCCGCCGACGGCTTGGGGGCGCGTGCGCAGCGTGGCTGCCTCTGCCAGGAGCGCGCTCACCGCGTCCTTCCACCTCGCCAAGGGGAAGAGCCACTCGGACGACACCGCGGGCATGCGGTTGATGGGCCCCGAGTCGAAGAGCCGGTACGAGGCGTCGACTGACGGCCGTGGCGTCACCTGGCTGGCCAGGGCGGCATCGAGGGCCCAAGGGACCAGCGAGGGAATCGCGTCGAGCACGAGGGCGAGCCCGCTCCGCACCAGCCCGAGGTCGAGGAGCCAGGGCTCGGGTCGCGGTCGCCGGGAGGCTCCGGCCGGCGCGACGGAGCGCATCGTGACGAGCGCCGTGTTCTCCCCGGGGCGGTCGGCGTAGGGGTTGAGCCAAATCTCGTAGTGGGCGGCGCGCTCGATGTCGCCGTGGGTGTCGGGCGAGGCCAGCAGGCTCTTCCAGGTGGTGAGGGTGCGCCGCTCCTCGAGGTCGAAGGCGTCACGCACCTCGAGCACGAGCGAGGTGACGATGCCAGCCACGCCGAGCCCAACCACGGCGGTGTGGAACCAGTCGTCGTCATCCTTCCGCCGAACGCCGCGCGGCTCCGTGCCTGGCCGGGTGAAGCCCTTCGATGGCTCGACTCTCCAGCGTTGGCCCAGACCGTCGACGAGATCCACCGAGCGCACGAGATCCGCCAGGGAGCCGAAGCCCACTCCCGAGCCGTGGGTCCCGGTGGCGACGGCGCCGGCGATGGACTCGCGTGACGAGCTGCCGAGCGTCGGCATTGCGAGGCCGTGAGCGTCGAGCGCGGCCGAGAGGGCGTCGAGACGCGTGCCCGCGAGCACCCGCACGCAGCGGCCTACTCCCGTGGGGAGCGTGTCGTCAGGCACCATCGTGACGTCGCTCAGCCCCGCCGTCTCGATGAGGGAGCCATCGGTGGCCACCAGCGGCGAAGAGGAGAGGCCCGCGCCAGCCGCGTGGACCCGCTCGCCCTCCTCAACGGCCCGGCGCACCACCCACGCGACCTCCTCCTCGGTGCTGACCGGGAAGGCCAGCGCGGGCACGAAGCCCTGCTCGTGGACCCAGTTTTCCCACCGGACGCCGGATCGCCCCGTGGGGCCCGGTTTGCTCCTCGTCTCATGGTCATCAGCCATCTCGGGCTCCCCTCCCAGTCGGAGTGTGGCACCGAGTTCCCGGAGATTCCTCTTCCTTTCCGGTCAGAGACGAATGCCCTTCGAGCGGCCCTCCGGCGGAGCATGGCCACGGACTGGCACCCGTTGCGGGCGCCGTGGCCTTCTACAACTGTCCCAGCGCCTCGGCGGCCAGCAACTGCGTCGAGCCCGGTCCCAGCCGGGCCGGGTGTGGAACCGTGGCTGTTGCCTGCCCGTGAGGGAGCGTACTCAGGGCGCGGCCGACACCTCGAAGTGCATGATCTCGACGAAGTCGTAGAGCTGCTGGTTCCCAGCCTTGTCCGAGACCACCAGCTCCTGGAGGCCCCAGGTGCCTGGCGCCGAGCCGGTCGGGAGCACGAGATGAATCGTGTAGTCCTTCCACGCGGTGGGGTCTCCCTGGAAGAAGGTCGTGTAGAAGTTGTCGTGGTAGTGGTAGTCGCGGTGTGACAGGCCTTGCGGGTCCAAGAGCCGGTAGACGACCTGCCCCAGGCCAGACTTGTCGTCGCGCGCCTGGTACCGAATGGTCACGAGCGTCTCACCGTCAGGTGCCTCGGGGTGCGTCGGCTGCGCCGAGATCTGAATCTGATGGAGCCCCTGCTCGGGTACCTCGTTGAGCGAGACCTCGGGGGCCTGGGTGTCTGGGTTGGTGGTGACGACGGCGGCGCTGGTGACGGCCTCGTACCCCGGCCCGTTGGCGAAGACCGTGGTGGTGCGATTTCCCGCGGCGTCGATCATCATGATCGACGGCACGCCGTAGATGCCTGACAGGTCGAAGTCCGTGAGGGTGATGTCCACGGCGGCGAGCGAGGTGGCTGAGTTGACGACGCCCCAGTTCTGGTGTGAGTAGCTCCCCGGAATGTTGAAGTACGCGTGAACCGAATAGCCGTCACCCATCGTGCGGTTCTCGTTCACCAGCCAGGTGATGTGCGCGCGGTGCACCGGGTGGGGGCCGTCGGCCTCGGTGACGACATCGGGAACGATCTCGACGCGAATCGAGCCCGGCACGTACTGAGGCGGCGTCACGTCTTCGAGCGCGTTGTCCACCTGCAGGCGCCAGCCGAAGTCGCTCGTGCCTCCATTCGCTGGTTGCCGACCTTGTCGTTGATGACGATCTGATCGGGCCTCCACAGGCCGCTCTTGGCGTACTTGCTGATGGGCACCACGCCTCGCAAAACCGTGCCCTCCGCGGTGGTCGGGTAGAGCCACACATCGAGGTAGGTCCCGATCGGGCTGTAGAGACGCAGGTTGCCGTTGCTGGCGCCAGCGAAGACATTCTGGGCTGTGTTGAGTTGAATCTCGATGGTCGCCACCTTGTCCGCCGTCGGCGCGCCGGTGACCGTGATGTCGACGCTCTTGATCTTACCCGGGTAGGTGTAGTCGGGGTGAAGGTTCAAGACCTGAAAGGTGAGGTTGGAAGGAAGGGTCGCGAGGTAGCGCGCCCCGTGCATGACGCGATCGCGGATGAACTCGTACTTCGGCAACGAGCGCGAGCGGAGCGCGTCGGGGTCGAGGACGTAGTAGGCCAGTGACTCAGCCATGTCTTCGTTGGGGTTCTTCTCATGGGCGTAGGCGCTGACGAACTCGACCTCCTTGGTGGTGGACCAGCCGGAGCGGGCCGTCGGATCGACGTACCAGCCGCCCAGGGTGCACCAGGCCTGCTTGAGCTCGGGAGCGAAGACATAGCCCCAGAGGAAATGGCTCTTCTCGTGCAGGATGAGCCGGTGCGCGTCGTCGGGGTCGGCGGTGAAGCCCGATTCCATGAA
The DNA here is from genome assembly GCA_003153055.1 of Myxococcales bacterium. Next base: position 21,333 of record PMBV01000272.1, on the reverse strand, counting down.
CTCGATGTAGCTGCCGTTGGGGAACAGGGTGGGCAGCGCCCAGGCCACCGCCGGGGCGATCGGGTAGATGGGGTGGGGCACGCCGTCTCGGCGACGCAGCAGGTACTTGAGGCCAGTGACCGCGTGGTAGCCTTGAGGCATCTCCTCGAACAGGTTGATGAGGTCGACCAGCTCGTTCGGGTGAAAAGCCTGGAAGCTGGCGGCCGTCTCGCCCGTGGTCGGCGCGGTGAGGGCGGTGTAGTCCGAGACGTGGGTGGTGCAGCCGTAGCGCTCGGTGAGGATCTTCTCCACCGCCGCGTCGTCGCTGCCCTCACGGGTCACCCACCGCACCAGCGCGTGGTGCAGGCGCCTCGAGAAGAACGAGCCTCGCTCCCCGTCGAGCGACACCATTCGCGGCGTCGCGTAGGTGAAGGCGGCGTCCGAGACGAGCACGGTGTGGCCGTCGGTGCCGTACTGGATCACGATGTCGCCGGCGAGGTTGGCGGTGGTCAGGACCCACTTCGAGGGCACGAGGTCCTGGAGCCCCGACGCGACCCGGAGGCGCTGGGGAATCTCCTTGAGCGTCTCGAGGAGCCGGTAGGCGTGCTCCTGGTCCCAGGCCTTGGACTCGTCGCTCAGGATGATGTTGTAGTCGTGAGCGAGGCGATCGGCCGACACGAGGTCTGGCACCGGGACCGACTCGGTGAGGAACTGCACCACCGGCGGCTGGTTGACGTAGGCGGTCTGGTTGCGACCCGCGCGGCTCGCGTCCTCTTCCCAGTGGAAGCTGAAGACGTCGGACGGCAAAGGCTCGGTGGAGAAGTCGATGGCGACGGGCTCGCCCGGCGGCGGGGGAGGAGTCAGGAGGTCGAGTGCGAAGGAGGCACCCAGCGCCGCCTCGACGACGACACGCTTCGCCTTGGGAACGGTGTGGCCGGCGAGGTCGATCTTCAGGAAGTACGTCCCGTCAGGAACCCCCGAGAAGGTGTAGGACTCCCCCGCGGCGACCACCCGTGAGGCGAGGTAGCCGTCGTTGCCCAAGGTGATGGTTGCCTTCTGGCCGGGATCGAGGCCCGCGACCGAGCCGGTCAACCAGTCGGTGTGCAGGGTGATGAGGGGCCGCTCCTCGCAGGACGGTGGAGCTCCCAGGTTGTTCGAGCACGCGAAGACCGCGCTTGAGCCGCAGCCGCCGTTGCTCGTGGCGCAGAGGTCGACACCGGCGCAGGTCTGGGGCGCGCCGACGTGGGTGGTGCAGGAAAAGTAGCGGGCGTCGCCGCAGCCACCGTTGTTCGTGGCGCAGAGGTTGATGCTTGTACAGGTCTGTGGAACCCCGACATGGTTCGTACAGGCGGTGTAGCGAGCGTCGCCGCAGCCGCCGTTGTCGGTGGCGCACTCGTCGATGTCCAAGCAGGCGCCCCCCTCGCTCCGGTAGCCGCTCCGGCACGCGCACGAGACGAGGCAGGCACCGACGCCATTCTGGGAGCCGTCGTCGCACGCCTCCGCCGCCTCGACCACGCCGTTTCCGCAGACCGCGGGGGCCGGCCCTCCGTCGAGGGAAGGCGTGGAGCCAGCGTCCTCGGCGGGCGACGACGCTCCTGCGTCGGACGTAGGCTCGACACCGGCGTCTGAGTCAACCGAGGGAGCGCCTGCATCGGGGGAGGCTGTCACGCCTGCGTCCGGCTCGGGCATGCCTGCATCGTCGGAGGTCACAGCTCCGGAGTCGGCAGTTTGGTTGGGAGCTTCATCCCGGTTGGTTGGCGCCGTCCTGCCCGTGGGCATGAGCTCGCAGCCCGCGGCCGCCACCAGGCAAGCGAGGGCCAGCTTCGAGGCAATGAATGGGGCGACTCGAGATCTCATGGTGCCTTCCTCAACGACGCGAGGCCCGCACAGCACGGCTCGACGCGATACGAGTGAGCTCAGCAAGCCCTGCGCCACGCGCGTCGCCCTCTTCGAGCGCAGGTGAGGGCGGCGCGTCGGTGGGTGAACCCGTCGCCGGGGGTGGGGCCGAACCCCGATGCCGAGGGCTGCGCCTGCGTGGCTCCAGGAGGCGACCTCCTGCGCACGCTGCCCACAGGTGGTCCAGGACACGTTGAAGACCAGGCCAAGGCAAGCCGGGCTGGCTAGATTTCTACATGTGGGAGAAGGGGCACCACCTGGTTTCCTCCGTAGGGGAGAGGTTCCTCTCGCTGTCGCTGGCGCTCTTTCCATCGGAGCCGGGCCGAGACGAGCAGAGGCACCGCTTCGCCGCGGTCTCCATCGTCGTCGCGGTGCTCATCGCCGTCGTGACGGGCCCGCTCCTCGCCCTCGCCAACCCCCTGACTCCTCTCTTCGTCGCCGCCTTCGGTGTGCTCGCTGTGCTGCTGGGTGTGCTTCTGCGGGCGACGCGGAGCGCCCCGCTCGGCTTTTGGGGGCTGCAGGGCTTGGTTGTGCTCCTCGTCGTCTTCGGTGGGTGGACGGAGCAGGGGCCTCACACCGGGTGGGCCATGTGGCTCGCCATCTTGCCGCTCACGGGAATGCTCTACGGAGGCGTACGCCCCGGGCTCATCGGCCTCGCGCTCGGAGTCACGATGGGGTCGCTCCTGATTCTCGTGCCCGAGCCGGGGTTCCTGCCCGCCCAGCCGGTGACGCGCTCGAGCTCGCTCATACGCGCGGAGAGCTTTCTGGTGTCGTGTGCCGCGCTCGGCTTGCTCTGGCATGAGATGAGAGCGAAAGCGCTCGCGCGCGCCGAGGCGGCCGGCCGGGCCCGTACCTTGTTCCTCGCCAACATGAGCCACGAGCTGCGCACGCCGATGAACGGCGTCATCGGGCTGACCGAGTTGCTGCTCGCGAGCGATCCACGCCCAGAGCAGCTCGCGATGCTCGGGGTCATGCGGCGCTCGGGTCAGCAGCTCCTCACCCTCATCAACGACATCATCGACTTTGCCCGCCTCGACGCGGGGCGCATGCCCCTCGAGACGGTGCCGGTGGATCTCACTCGTGTCGTCAGCGATACGGTCGAGCTCTTGCGCCCGACCATCAAGCCCGGTGGGCCCGCGCTCGAGCTCAGGCTGGGGCCAAATCTCCCCGGTCGGATCCTCGGCGACGAGGTGCGGTTGAAGCAGGTCGTCGGCAACATCGTTGGCAACGCGCTGAAGTTCACTCCCTCCGGCGAGGTGACCGTGGAGGTCACCAGCGCGGGAGCTCGGCTCCTGGTGGCGGTGAGGGACACCGGAGTGGGCATCGCGCCCGAGGTGCAGGCGAGGTTGTTCCGGCCCTTCGAGCAGGCGGAGGCCGGCTCCAACCGTCGCTACGCCGGGAGTGGTCTGGGCCTGGCCATCTCGAGAGAGCTCATCGAGTTGATGGGCGGCACCATCGAGCTCGAGTCGGCTCGGGGGGAGGGCAGCACCTTCACCATCTCGTTGCCGTTGAGCTCCACGCTGGAGCCCACCGATGCGCCGGTGGAGGTCGCACGACCGAGCGCCACCGGGGCCGGGCGCTCGGTGCTGGTGGTGGACGACAACGAGGTGAACCTCTTCGTCGCCGTGGCGCTCCTGAAGAAGGCCGGGTACCGCGCCACCACCGCCGCGAGCGGGCTGGAGGCTGTCGGAAAGGTCGAGCAGACCCAATTCGATGTCGTGTTGATGGACTGCCAGATGCCCGAGCTCGACGGCTATGAAGCCACCCGGCGGATCCGCGCTCTCAACGCGCCGCGGTGCGAGGTGCCCATCGTCGCTCTCACCGCCTCGGCGCTCAAGGAAGAGCTCGACCGCTGCATCGAGGCGGGCATGAACGGGTGCCTCACCAAGCCGGTGACCCTCGCGAGCTTGAGCCAAGCCCTGGGGAAGGTGCTCGAGGGCCGGGCGCTCGAGCCCATTTAGGTATCGAGCCCGCGATCAGCGCCTGGACGAGCGGGAGCGGAGCATCTCCTCCGCGATCGCCACCAGCTCGAAGGCCTGCCACAACCGCTTCGCCGCGACGCTCATCGTGATGGATCATCAGACGTCGAGGCTCTTCGAGTCGGCAGGGAGAACCCCAAGTCACATCATTGAAGCTCGTTTTCGAACACCCCAATGAGCTTGGTCGCGCCCGAGGTGCTCCGTGCGAGCTTGAGCAGCTCCTCCGCGCCGCTGGCATTGTTCGCGGCCTTCAGCTCACGCGCTCGCGCGAGCATCTTGGAGACACTGATTTCATTTGAATCATGGCTCAGCTTCGAGGTCAGCACCCACGCCGAGGTCCAGCCATTCACGTTCACCTCGCTGAACTGCCCCTTGCTCTTCTGGACAAACAAGAGCGTCCCCGCGCGGACCGTCTTCTTCGAATTGAGCGTCAGAAGGTCGGGCCGATCGAAGGCCTCGACCTCACCGAGCACCGTGGCGACCTGGACGTCGCTCGCCGCCAGGATCGCGGTCTTCTTCACCCAGCCCTCCACATCACTCGACGTCTTCACCCGCTGGTAGTCGCCTTCCTCGTTCAGCAGCGTCAGCATCTCTCCGCGAGAGAGCGTCGCGACCCAGTTGGGGACCTGCTTGCCCTTTTCTTCGACCTTGGGCGCTTCGTTCGCGGCCTTCTTCACTACCGTGGCGACCACCACGAAGCCTGCGAGCTCCTTGGGCGCCTCCGGCAGTGCAGCGCGCGCGGGCTTCGATGGAGCCGCCCCATGCGCAGCCGGGGGGCCGTCCTTTTTTTCACATCCGGAGAGGACCACCGTCATGATGCAGACAACCAAACCCAAAGACAAACGACTCATACAAGAAGCTCCTTGAAGAGCGGCCGCGGGCGAGAACCACGCACCCGTTTCAATGCCGCCAAGATGAAGATCGCGCGGGCCGACCGCGTCCTACTCTTTGCAGAATTCAATACATTCAGTCGCGTCATTCGGGAACTGCCTGGAGCACTCCTCGCCCGAATGGCTCTTGAGACACTCTCGAAGGCCATCGCAGCTGGGGCACTTCTCCCCAACGCTGTCAGCGCGACCACTGCCATCTTGAACCGCGTTGGGCTCATCACTGTCGTCTGCCTGCCTGGCTTCCTGCTCGGGCGGGGTGTCGACGACGATGCCGTCGAACTCAGACGAACCGGCGACCAGCCTCGACGACGGGAAGGTGCTCTTCGCCAAGCGCAGGAGCTCGGTGGCGCCATCGGAGTTGTTCCCCGTGGTGAGCTCTCTGGCTCGCGACAACAACCGAGCCACCGCGACCTCGGGCTCCTCGGTGGTCAGCTTGGCTCGCAGCACCCAGACCAACCCGAGGCCTGCCGCGCTGACTTCGCTGAACTCCTCTTTTGCTCTTGAACTGAAGACCAGGCTGCCGGCCGTGACCTTCTTCTTCGCGTTGAGCGCGAGGGGGTCGGGTCGATCGAACACCTCGGCGTCTTCGAGCACGGCCACCGGCGCGACGTCGCGCGCCACGAGCAGGCTCGGCTTCTTCGCCCAGCCCTCAACCTCGTCAGACGTCTTCACCCTCAGGTAGTCTCCCTCGGCCTTGTCGAGCAGGCTCACCTCTTCGCCGCGAACCAACGTCGCGAGCCAGTTCGAGACTTGTTTGCCCTTCTCGTCGACCTTGGCCTTCTCGTTTGGTTCCCGCTTCACGACGGTCGTGAACAGGACGTAGGCGGGTGTTTCAGAGACAGCTGGCGACTTTGCTTGTTCGTCGGCGGCCGTGCTCTGGGAGTGTGCCCGCGGGCCAGGTTCGCTGCTGGGCGCTTGATCCTTCTTGCAGCCGCACAGGAGCAGTGCGACCAGCGAAGTCGTTGCGAATGCAAACCTCAATTTCGACATCGATACCGTCCTCATGAAAAAATCTTGTTCATTACTCTTGCTCACCACAGCGCATTCACCAAACGAATTCGTCGCTGCCGATCACGGGCGCTCGACGCCGCCCCATTCCACGACGGCCCTGAAGTTCGAGTTCGGCGAGGCACGCGCATGGCGGAGGTGGCCCAGCTGGCGTGCTCCTTCTCATGGCAGCGGGGCGCAGGCCTGGGCGCCATCGGCCGACGCCAGCCATGTACGCAGCAGAACGGTGGCGAAGGAAATCACGGGTGGGCTACCAGCGCACCGGTTAGGGGAAAGCCACTTCCCATCCTTGCGCTGGTTTTGGTTTGAGAATGTGGGTCAGCACCTGCGCCAGGGCGCGAGCAGAGGCCAAGTCCAGACAAAGGATCATGGTAGGGCCGATTGGCTCCAGGCTTGGAAGCCTTGCTAGGAACGCCTTCGCTGTTGAGGTCACCCCGAAGGAGGGAGGTTCATCGGTCTCTGGCTCAAGCCTGCCCACGTCTTCATACACTATTCCGAGCTCGTTCAGGAGGAGGAAGACAGTGCGGCGATCGAACGGCGCGTAGTCAAAGCGAGGAGCTGGACGACAGTCGACGAGCCGAGCCGGACGCATGCTCAGGAGGTATTTAAGGCGACTGGCCGTCATGCCGCGCATCGCTACGAAAGCGAGTGTGATGTCACTCAAAAAGAGCGACGTCTGAACAGGACAAGGCTCAGCGTCTAGGGCTCGATTCCCATCAATCTTACGAAGCTCAGGTGCCTTTGTTGTCACGTTCGATCCAGCTTCGCCAGTTCAGCCTCCAGCTGAACGTAGCTGTTCTTGCTCAGGTGCCAAGCACAGCCCCATCGCGGCTCTTGAATGTCCATGGCTCCGCGGTCATTCTTGAGCTCGCGATCCTTCAGGAAGGCTCTTGGGTAGAGCCTCGGGGCGACTCCTTTGAATGGGCGAAAGAGTACCTTGCCGGGGGCCTCAGGGGACACGACACTCCGCGGTATGATGGCGTCGTCATGGAGTGCAAGGGCTTTGCTTTTTGGGTAGGGCTCGATGTACTGAACTTCGACGACCCCGGCAGCGACTATATGCCGAGCACAGAAGTGGCAAGGGAATGTCGTGACGAACATCCGGGACCCAACTGGTGAGACCCCGAGCCGCGCAGCAGACATAAGAGCGTCCATCTCAGCATGCACAGCCCGGCTGAACTCTATGAGGGAACCGACACGCGTCTTTCGAATGGAGTCTTCAATTCGAGCTCGGGATACAGGATCGCTGGCCGAGCTCTTGAGCTCAGGCACCGACGCAATGAGCTCGGCAATGATTTCAGTCTGTTCGGTGTTGTTGCTACATTCGGGCCTACCCCGAAATGCACAACGTGCGTCAATCGTGTTCTTTTCATCTGGGCCCGGGTAGACGCCCCCGCCCGCCTTGGGGACTTCGTTTGTTCCCGTCGCTACGATATTGCCCGTTGGGTCGACGAGTGCCGCGCCTACCTGACGGGATAGACAGGCGCTCCGCATTCGTGCTCCGTGGGCGAAGAACATCCCTGTCTCGGCAGTCGTAGGGCCGATGATGGTCTTGTGTTGGATGATCTTGATGAGGCGAGAGAGTTGCTCTGAAATGTCCCATCTTGGATTGGGTTGCTGCTTCGCTCCTGTGTAGCGTTCTTCGCTGTTGTCAAGGTAGTAGTCAGCAAGCTCGAAGGCGGCTGAGACCCTCTGCCCGTGCTTCACGCAGCTCTTGGAATCCCGCTCCATGAAGGACTTGGAGCTGTCCTGTCCAGCATCGGAATATTTGTGGCCAAGTCTCTCGCGACGGACTTCCTCATCACACACAATTCCGATCAGAGCGAAGGCGTTCCCATAGACATGACGAACAAGCTGCACTTCCGCATCGTGCCGAAGAGAATCGAGGACGTATGCTCGGGGAGTGCCATCGGGGAGCACGGGGCCCGGTCCAAGCTCTTCCTTCTTCTGAACAGCGCGGCGCCTTCGGATCTCGAGGACGAGAGCTCTGGCCACCGAAGCATCGTCATCACCTCCCGAGCGCATCTCGTCTCCGAGCGTCTGCCACGCTTCAGCAACCACGAGCGTCGACTCGGAAGTTGGAACGGATCGACCATTGAGCTCGGCCCAATCACGGATGCAGTCCTTCGCCTTGAGGAGCTCGACCGAGTACCCCTGCTCTATGAGGAGTGACTTCAGGGCTTCGGCGATGGCGCTATTGCCGGACCCCACATGCCCGACGACACCAAAAACCAACTCCTCCGACGCGTGCCGGAGGAGCACCTCGCGGGAGCTTCCCCCTGGGCAGTCGTCTACGACTCGAAGCGTGGCAGGCGCGGCCATCTCTGTGTAGTCCTCTGGCGACCGTTTATCACGCTTGGCCGACATGTGAGCGGGCGCGTGGGGGAGGTGCTCGGTGGGCAGGGCGTAGCCGCTGGCTGGCCGGCCGTCAGGCGAGCTGATCGCCCCGCGCCGCCGCGACCAGGTGCGCGTACAGCCCTCCCTGTGCCAGCAGCTCCTCGTGCGTGCCCGCCGCCACCGCAACCCCATCGTCCAGCACCACGATGCGCTTGGCCTTCCGCACCGTAGACAACCGGTGGGCCACCACCAACGTCGTGCGCCCCACCATCAGCGCGGCGAGGCCCGCCTGCACCTCAGCCTCTGACTTCGCGTCGAGGGCGCTCGTAGGCTCATCGAGGAGCAAGAGCGACGGTTGACGGAGGAACGCCCGGGCGATGGCCAACCGCTGACGCTGACCGCCGGACAGCCGGCACCCGCGCTCGCCCACGTCTTCCTCGAGCCCCCCGGGGAGCGCCCGCACGAAGTCCACCGCGTGGGCCTGGGTGAGCGCCGTCCACAGCTCCTCCTCGGTGGCCTCGGGCCGCCCGAGCAGCAAGTTCTGCCTTACCGACCCAGAGAGGAGAATCGGCTCCTGGGGCACCCAGCCTACCTGCGAGCGCACGCTCCTCCGACCGAGTTGCTCGAGCTCGACTCCGTCCCACTGGACCCGGCCTTCGAACCGCGCGAAGCCCAGCAGCACCGTCAGCACGCTCGACTTCCCCGCGCCCGAAGGGCCCACCAGCGCCACCATCTCGCCCGCCTCGACGGTGAACGAAAGCCCCTTGAGCCCCTCGCGGCCGTCTGGGTAGGTCAGGCGCACCGCGTCGAGGCGGAGCTGGCGCTCGAGCTTCGGGCAGGTGCGCACTGGCTCGGGGTCTGGCGTGCTGTCGAGCACCTCGTGAAGCCGCCCCAGGGCCGCGCTCGCCCGAGAGACCTCGGAGGCGATGTTCGAGAGCGACTTGGCCGGCTGATACATCAGCAGCGCCGCGGCGAGAAAAGAGACGAGCTTCCCCGCCAGCGCCGGCTCGACCATGACAGCCCGGGTCCCCACCACCACCGCTACCGCCACTCCGATGACCCCGAGGAGCTCGGTCGTAGGAGAGAAGGCCCCGCGGATGAACAGCGAGCGCTTCATCGCCGCGAGGTAGCGCCCCTGCTCCTCGTCGAAGCGAGCCAGCGCCGGGCCCTCGGCCCTGAGCGACTGCACCACCGGGAGCGCGGCGAGCTGCTCCGAGGCCATCATCGACAAGGCCCCCAGGGAGCTGAGGGACCTGAGGGCCGCTTTCTTGGCCGAGCGGGCGAAGCGGCTCACCGGCACGATGCTGCCTGGCAGCACGATGAAGACCACCAGGAACAGCCGCCAATCGGTGACGAAGCAGACGATCATCAGCCCTAGGAGCTGGAGCGTGTCCTTGATGAGGCCGGAGAGGGCGTGGGCGGCGGCGAACTCCACCTGGGCCACGTCGGTGGTGAAGCGCGACAACAGCTCTCCCGAGTGGCGTTGCTCGAACCACGCCGGCGGCAGCTCGAGGAGCCGGCTGTACAGCTCGATGCGCAGCCCGGCCAACACCCGCTGGCCGACCCTCCCGGTGAGGCCTGCCTGGAGCCACGACGCGACGCCCTTCAATGCCGCCAGCCCCACCACCGCCATCGGAACCCTGAAGATGAGGTCAGCCCGGGCCAGGGCAAGGGGGCCCCAGGTGATGTCGTCTCCCTTGAGCAGGGCCTGGAGCAGGGGCCCGACCAGCGAGGCCCACAGAGAGGCCGCCCCGGCAGCCATGAGCGAGGCCGTCACCGCCAGGGCCATCGCGGTTCCATGGGGTTTCACCCGGGCGAGGAGCCGGGCCCAGTGAGAGCGCCTGCCTGATTCGGTGGGCCTGTCCGTCGCCAAAGCCGGGTCGTTATAGACGAGCCTTTGGGCGAACCTCGCCGTTTTCACCATCGTCGATTGCCGAGGTGAGCACCTGCGTTATAGACGAGGTGGCTCTATGTCAGGCGCGAAGCGCGACTATTACGAGGTTCTCGGAGTTGAACGAAACGCCGATGCCGATGGCCTCAAGAAGGCTTTCCGCAAGTTGGCGATGCAGCACCACCCCGACCGGAATCCCGGCGACAAGTCCGCGGAGGACAAGTTCAAGGAGGCCTCGGAGGCCTATGAGGTGCTGTCCGACGCCGACCGCCGGGCGAAGTACGACCGGTTCGGCCACCAGGGCGTCGAGGGCTTCGGCGGCCAAGGTGGGTTCAACACCGTCAACATCAACGACATCTTCGGGGAGATTTTCGGAGACATCTTCGGAGGCGGCGGCCGGCGTCGCGCCGGTGGGCGCTCCCGAGGGCAGGATCTCCGCTACAACCTGGAGATCTCCTTCGAGGAGGCGGCCTTCGGCAGCGAGGTCACCGTCAAGATTCCCCGGCCCAAGCGCTGCGAGGAGTGCGGCGGCACCGGTTCCAAGTCCAAGCAGCTGCGTACCTGCCCGACCTGCGGGGGCAACGGTGAGGTCCGTTACACCCAGGGCTTCTTCGCCGTGGCCCGCACCTGCTCTCAGTGCAACGGCGCGGGGCGCGTGGTCTCCGACCCCTGCCGTGTGTGCAAGGGCACTGGCACCACCGACTCGGTGACCGAGCTCTCGGTCAAGATTCCCCCCGGCGTCGACACTGGCACCCGGGTGCGGTTGACCGAGGAAGGCGAGCCCGGCGAGAACGGTGGCCCGCCAGGAGACCTCTACGTGGTGGTGCACGTGCGCGAGCACGCCATCTTCCACCGCGAGGAGTTCGAGGTGCTCTGCGAGGTGCCCATCAGCTTCGTGCAGGCCACGCTCGGGGCGCACATCGAGGTTCCTACCCTCGACGGCATGGTGAAGATGAAGATCCCCGAGGGCACCCAGAGCGGGAAGATCTTCCGCCTGAAGCACAAGGGCATCCCTCACCTCCACGGAGGCGCTCGCGGCGACCAGCACGTGCGCGTTCTGGTGGAGACCCCCCAGAACCTCAACTCCAAGCAGCGCGAGCTCCTCGAGCAGTTCGCCGAAGCGACTGGAGAGAGCGTCAACCCCCAGGGCGCCAGCTTCTTCAAGAAGGTGAAGGAGCTCTTCACAGCCAAGGGCGCCTGACACGCCGCAGAATTTCTCCTTTTCCCTTGGGTCTCCCGCACCCCTTGCGCCCCGTTCTCGTCGCCGCCGACGAGACTCCAGCCGAATGCCCGGCGTTCTGCGATGATGGCGCTGTGAAGGTTCGTTGATGACCGTGGTCAAGCGACGGCACTGGCTCTGCACATGAGCCGTGGCATGGTGACGGGATGCACGAGGTAGCCCTGGCGCAAGGCATCATCGACCTGGTGGCCGATCGATCGAAGGTCGACGGCTTCACCAAGGTGAGCACGGTGCACCTGGTCATCGGCGCGCTGTCGACGGTGATGCCCGAGGCCCTGGTGTTCGGCTTCGAGGCCGCGGCCCTGGGTACGGTCGCTGAGGGCGCCAAGCTCGAGATACACGAGGTCGAAGGAGAGGCATACTGCACCGACTGCGAGCGGCGCTTCTCCACGCGGAGCCGGCTCGCCGTCTGTCCCGCGTGCCAGGGTGCGCGGTGCATGGTGACGGGTGGCGATGAGCTACGGGTGAGCGAATTGGAGGTCGAATAACATGTGCGGTGTCTGTGGGTGCGGCAACGCTGAAGCGCCGGGTGAGCATGAGCACGTCCTCGCTGACGGCACGGTGGTGAAACATGCCCATGACTCGGTGGAGCAACCCCACGAGCATGTGCACGTGATGGCCGATGGGAGCCGAGTGACGCACGCCCACGGCCCGTCGGAGGCTCACGGGCGCGATGAGGGGAGTGCCCGGGCCCGCCGCATCAAGGTCGAGCAGGACATTCTGTCGAAGAACGACGGCCAGGCGCGAATCAACCGGGCACGGTTCGAGAAGCACGACGCCTTCGTGGTGAACCTGATGTCGAGCCCTGGCTCGGGCAAGACGACGCTCCTGGTGAAGACGCTGGAGGCGCTCAAGGGCGAGCGGCCTCTCGCGGTCATCGAAGGAGACCAAGAGACGACCCTCGACGCCGACCGCATCCGCGCCACTGGGGTGCAGGCCTTTCAGGTCAACACCGGCAAGGGCTGTCACCTCGACGCCACCATGGTCGACCGGGCGCTGGAGCGACTGCCTATGCCAGACCGGGGGGTGCTCTTCATCGAGAACGTGGGCAACCTGGTGTGCCCGGCGGGCTTCGACCTCGGCGAGTCGAAGAAGGTCGTGGTCATCTCGGTCACCGAGGGCGAGGACAAGNNCCGCTCAAGTACCCCGACATGTTCGCGGTGGCTGATCTGGTGCTGGTGAACAAGATCGATCTGTTGCCTCACCTCGACTTCGACGTGGCCAAGCTCGAGGGCTTCGTCGCCCGCGTTCGGCCCGGGGTTCGGGTGCTCAAGGTCTCAGCCCGCAGCGGCGAAGGCTTCGGAGCCTGGCTCGAGTGGCTCAAGGCCAAAGGGCTGCCCGCGGCATGACGGTGACACGCGCTCACGTTCGGGTTCGGGGGCTGGTGCAGGGCGTCGGTTTCAGGCCGCACGTCCACTCCCTGGCCCATCGCCTCGGCCTCACCGGCTGGGTGAAGAACGACGAGCGCGGAGTCGAGCTCGAGGTTCAGGGCGATCGCTGCGACGATTTCATGAAGCTCCTCGAGCTCGAGGCGCCCCCACTCTCGCGCATCGACGGCCTCGAGGTTCAGCATCGCGAGCCCAAGGACGGGGAGGCGAGCTTCACCATCGAGTCGAGCGCCAAGCACGGGAAGGCGACCTCGGCCATCGGCCCCGACGCCACCGTGTGCCGGGCCTGCATCGAGGAGATGCTCGACCCGACTGGCCGTCGATACCTCTACCCGTTTTTGAGCTGTACCCACTGCGGGCCTCGCTTCACCATCACGCACTCGCTCCCGTACGATCGACCCCAGACGTCGATGGCGGTGTTCCCTATGTGCCCGGCCTGCGAGCGGGAGTATTCAGACCCAGCGGATCGCCGGTTTCACGCTCAGCCCATCGCGTGTCCCCGGTGCGGCCCGTCGCTCTCCATGCCCCTCGACGAGGTGGCTCGCCGGCTGCGTTCGGGCGAGCTGGTGGCTCTCAAGGGTCTGGGGGGCTTCCACCTGGTGTGTGACGCCCGGCAGGCGGCTCCAGTGGCCGAGCTGCGCACGAAGAAGCACCGCCATGGCAAGCCCTTCGCGGTGATGGCGCTGAACCTCGCGAGCGCCCGTGGGTTCGCCTCGGTGTCGGAGGCCGAGGGGGCGCTGCTCGAGTCCATCGAGCGGCCCGTGGTGCTGGTGGAGAAGACCGCCGGGGCCGAGGCGCTCTCTCATGAGCTCGCGCGCGATCTCAAGCACCTGGGCGTGATGCTGCCGTACACGCCGCTGCACGTGCTGCTCTTCCACGAGCTCATGGGCCGGCCTCAGGGGCTCGAGTGGCTCGATCAGCCGTGTGACTGGGTGCTGCTGATGACGTCGGCGAACCCCGGTGGTGAGCCCCTCGTCATCGGCAACCAGGAGGCCGCCCGTCGCCTGGGAGGCCTGGCCGACGCCGTCGTCACCCACGAGCGCGAGATTTTGGTGCGAGCCGACGACTCGGTGATGCGGGTGTCGCGGGGAACGCCGCGCTTCATTCGGCGGGCGAGGGGCTTCGTGCCCAGGCCCGTGCCCTTGAGCAGGGAGGTGCCCCCGGTGCTGGCGGTGGGTCCGCATCTCAAGAACACGGTGTGCTTCACCCGTGGGCGGGAGGCCTTCGTCGGCCAGCACGTGGGCGACGTGGACACCGTGGCCACCGCCCGCTTCCTCGAGGAGACCATCGAGCACCTGCGCAAGACGCTCGAGGTGACGCCGGTGGCCGTCGCGCATGATCTCCACCCCGACTTCGTCAGCACCCGCCTCGCCCAGGGCCTCGGCATTCCCACCGTTCCGGTGCAGCACCACCATGCGCACCTCGCCTCCATCGCCGCTGAGCACCGGCACATGGGCCCGCTGGTCGGCCTGGCCCTCGACGGCTTCGGGCTCGGCGCCAACAATGAGTCGTGGGGTGGCGAGCTCATGGTCATCGACGGCCCCACCTACGAGCGCGTGGGCCACTTGCGAGCGCTCCGCCAGCCTGGAGGCGACGTGGCGGCGCGACAGCCCTGGCGCATGGCGGCGGCGGCGCTGCACGAGTTGGGGCGGGGCGCGGAGATCGAGCGTCGCTTCGCCGCTCACGAGGGCGCCCGGGTGCTCCGAGTCATGCTCGAGAAGGGCCTCCAGTCTCCCTGGACCACCTCATGCGGGCGGCTGTTCGACGCGGCCTGTGGGCTCTTGGGCGTGCGGCCGGTGGCGAGCTACGAGGGCGAGGCGCCGATGGTGCTCGAGTCGCTGGTCACGACGCCCCGGGTGCTCGAGGGCAGCTGGGAGATTCGAGATGGCGTCCTCGACCTGTTGCCGCTCCTCGGGGCGCTGGTCGGGCGCTCGCCGGCCGAGGGAGCCGAGGTGTTCCACGGCACGCTGGCGGCGGCTCTGGTGGAGTGGGCCCTGCCGGTGGTGAAGGCCCGCTCCAGTGGGGTGGTGGCGCTGGGCGGCGGGTGTGTGCTCAACGACGTCCTCAGTGGGCTGTTGATCGATGGCTTCTCCCGGCAGGGGGTCGAGGCGTTGGTGCCTCGCGCCGTGCCGGCCAACGATGGCGGGTTGAGCCTGGGCCAAGCCTGGGTCGCCGCGCTTCAATTCGGAGGTTGACCCATGTGTCTTGCGCTCCCAGCCAGGGTGACCCAGGTGCACGACGACGGCTCAGCGGTGGTGGAGTTGGGCGGCGTGAAGCAGCGCATCTCGGTGGCGCTCATCGATGACGTGAAGGAGGGTGACTACCTCATCATTCACGTCGGCTACGCCATCTCGCGGCTCGATCCCGAGGCGGCCCGGCAGACGCTGGCCGATCTCGCCCAGCTCAAAGAAGGGGTGACGCCATGAAGTACGTCGACGAGTTTCGTGACGGGGCGCTGGCCAAGCAGGTCGTCGCCGCCCTCCACGCCGAGGCCAGGGCCGATCGCGAGTACCACTTCATGGAGTTCTGCGGCGGTCACACCCACTCCCTGTGCCGCTACGGCCTGCTCGAGCTGTTGCCTCCCACGGTGCACATGGTGCACGGCCCCGGGTGCCCGGTGTGCGTGCTGCCCATCGGCCGGCTCGATCAAGCCATTCAGCTCTCTCGTCAGCCAGGCGTCATTCTCTGCACCTTCGGCGACATGATGCGNNACGCCCACCACCGCGGTGGCGGTGCAGCAGGCGGTGAAGGAGGGCCTCACGAACTTCTCGGTCTTCGTGAACCACGTGCTGACCCCCTCGGCCATCGACGCGATTTTGGGGAGCAAGGACGCGGTGGAGGGGCGCATTCGAGTCGACGGCTTCGTCGGCCCGGGCCACGTCAGCACCATCATCGGCACCCGGCCCTACGAGCGCTTCGCTCAGGAGCACGAGAAGCCCATCGTGGTGTCGGGCTTCGAGCCCATCGACCTGTTGCAGTCCATCTTGATGCTGGTGCGCCAGCGGAACCAAGGCCGCCACGAGGTCGAGAATCAGTTCGATCGCGCCGTGCCCCGCGAGGGCAACGTGAAGGCGCAGCGGCTCATCGAACAGACCTTCGAGCTGCGGCCGTCATTCGAGTGGCGCGGCCTGGGCACCTTGCCGTCGAGCGCGCTCAAGCTCCGCGCGAGCCTGGCCCAGTGGGATGCGGAGGTGAAGTTCCCCATCGAGTATGTGCCCGTGGCGGACCACAAGGCGTGCTCCTGCGGCGAGATTCTCCGGGGGCTCAAGAAGCCCACCGACTGCGCCATCTTCGGCACCGCGTGCACACCCGATTCGCCCATGGGCTCGTGCATGGTGTCGCCCGAGGGCTCCTGCGCTGCGTATTGGCTCTACGGTCGTCACCGGGGCACTCCCGAGCAGAGGAGGACCGCATGAGCCGCCGAGATCCCTTCGCCAAGAAGCTCGATGTCAAGACCGGCCGGGTCGAGCTGATTCACGGCTCGGGAGGCAAGGCCATGGCTCAGCTGATTCACCAGCTCTTCGCCACCGCGTTCGACAACCGTTTCCTGGCCCAAGGCAACGACAACGCGCTGTTGGAGATGCCTGCCGGTCGGGTGGTGATGTCGACTGACTCCTATGTCGTCTCTCCGATGTTCTTCCCCGGGGGCGACATCGGAAGCCTGGCGGTGCACGGCACGCTCAACGACGTGGCCATGGCGGGGGCCCGGCCGCTGTACCTGTCGGCCGGCTTCATTCTCGAGGAGGGCTTCCCCTTCAGCGATCTCGAGCGGGTGGTGCGCTCGATGGCCAAGGCGGCGCTCGACGCGGGCGTGCCCATCGTCACCGGCGACACCAAGGTGGTGGAGCGGGGCCACGGCGACGGGCTGTACATCAACACCACGGGCCTCGGCGTGGTGCCGGTCGGGGTGACGGCGCCCTCGGGTGATCGAGCCCGGCCGGGTGACGCGGTGCTGGTGAGCGGCTCCATGGGCGACCACGGGGTGGCCATCTTGTCTCAGCGAGAAGGCCTGTCATTCGAGACGACCATCGAATCAGACTCGGCCGCGCTCCACGGGATGGTGGCCGCGATGGTGAAGGCGGTGCCCGACATTCACGTGTTGAGAGACCCCACCCGCGGAGGCCTCGCCACGAGCTTGAACGAGATCGCCCATCAGTCCGGGGTCGGCATGCAGCTCGACGAAGGGGCCATTCCCGTGAAGCAGCAGGTCGCGGCGGCCTGCGAGTTGCTCGGCATCGACCCGCTCTACGTGGCCAACGAGGGGAAGCTCATCGCCATCTGCGAGAAGGCCGAGGCCCAACGGCTCCTCGCGGCCATGAGAGAGCACCCCCTGGGTCACGACGCCGCCATCATCGGGCAGGTGACCCAGGACGAGAACGGCTTCCTCGAGCTCAAGACCAGCTTCGGCGGGAGCCGGATCCTCGAGTGGCTCGCCGGAGAGCAGCTGCCCCGCATCTGCTNNTTCGCGCCTACACAAGGGGTGAGCCAAGAGAGTCTCTTCGACTCCATCGGCCCGCCGACCAGCGGCCCCGCGGCATCAGCGACCTCGTTCGCCGAGGCTCCGCTGGGCATCGCGCGGGAGCGCCTGGTGCTGAGAGGCTCTAAGGGACAGCGTCCACTCACCGGGGGCCGTGTGCGGGCGAAGCTCGACTCCTGTTCAGTGTGTCGGTATTTTGCCCCATTCGTGAGCCGCCGCGTTCAGCGCCTGTCAGAGGCGATCAGTAAGGTCCTTGGTGGAGGATGTGGTGACGCCTGAGCAGCGACAAGAAGAGCTGAGTCGTGCCTACCTGCACGCCGTCGCGGCGAAGTGCGGCTTTGCCCTTGGGAACTGGACGCAGGACCAAAGCTGCATCGACGTGACGGTTGGTGCTGCGGGAGTCTTGGGCGGCGGCAGCCTCGCGGATCCGAAGCTCGATGTTCAGCTCAAGTGCACTGCCAACCAGACGTTGATTCGACAAGACCATGTCGCCCTTCAACTGACGCGGCCGCAGTACGAGCGACTCATCGCGAAGTCCTTCGTCCCGAAGATCTTGGTCGTGTTGGTGCTCCCTGAAGACGAAGGCCAGTGGGTGATTCACTCCCCGGAGCAGCTGATGCTCCGCCGGTGTGCGTACTACAAGGTGACCACGGGCTTGCCGGGCATTGCGGCTGAGTCCACGGTGTTGCACGTGCCCTTGGTCAACGTCTTCTCACCCGACGCGCTCCGCGCAATGCTTGGGCGCTTGAGTCGCGCGGAGGCACTATGAACGTCCGCGAAATTGCCGGGCTCGATGCAATTCGCCCGATGAATGTCGTCGACTACCTGCGAAGCCACGGGTGGGCTGATGCCGAGACCGGCGACCGCGCAGTCGCTGTGTACACGAGGGTGACGGACCGCGGCGACGTCAGCGTAAAAGTGCTACTTGATGACTCGTTCAACGACTTCGTCATTCGCATGGCCGAGGTCGCCGACACGATCAGTCGAATTGAAGCCCGCCCGCTCGTTGCCGTGGTCAACGACCTCTTGTCGCCGCCGGGAGACAGCCTTCGATTCCGAATCGACAGTGAACGAACCGAGGGAGGCACGCTCAGCCTGCAGCAGTCCCTGCAGCTCCGGAAGGGGCTGCGGAACCTGCTGTTGGCCGCGGCCCACTCGGCCATTACCCCTCAGCCGCATTTTGCCCGTCTGTCGCAAGGGAAGGCGGTCGACCTCGTGAACGCCTGCTGCGAGCGCCAGAGCGAGCGTGGGAGCTATGTCGCCTCGATTCTGGTTCCTGTGCTGCCGCCAGTGGGGCAGCTCTCCTTGGACGAGGAGTTTGGCCGGAGAACCACGAAGACGCTGTTCGCCGCGCTGCAGCGGGCTGAGCGTTCCGCGGGAAATCCCGACCTCTTGATGGGGGCCGTCGAAAGTGGCGTGAGCGCCAACCTGCTTGATGCACTCGCAGATATCGAGCCGGAGGGGCAGCGCTCTGCCATCGAGGTCAGCGTGAACTGGCTCCGTGGGCCGCCCGACGGTGAATTCGACAGGCCAGTTCGACTGCCCCAGGGGGCGTTCAGAAGCTTTCGGTCCGTAGCGAAGGCGCTGAGGGAGGCAACTCCGCTGCAGAACACCGAGTTGGACGGCTACATCATCGCAGTCAGCCGCGGCCTCGACGACACCATTGGCAGGGCGACCCTCACGACGATTGTAGAGCAGCTCGGCGAGACCAAGGTGAAGGTAGACCTCAATGAGGCGCAGTACGCGGCAGCGGTTGACGCGCACAAAGAGGGACAGCGCGTGCGCATCGTCGGCACCCTCAAGAAGGTGGGTCGTGGGCATGTTCTCGAGCAGCACTCCGGCATCGAGGTAATCGCCGACGAGCGCTGACCTTCTCCACAGTGTCTGACCTCGACCGAGAACCATCGTCAACGAGGTGCTCGACTTCTCCAAGGCCAACGCCGGCCAACTGGTGTTGCTCCGCGCGCCGTTCGGGCCTGGCGAGCTGGTCCGCGACGTGGTGGCGCTCCTCCGCCCCGGAGCCGAAGCCAAGGGCCTGGCTCTGGTGGGGGCCCCGAGTGAAGCCGGGCCACCGTGGGTGATGGGAGACGGCCCGAGGCTGAGGCAGGTGCTGATGAACCTGGTGGGCAACGCCATCAAGTTCACCGACCACGGCGAAGTGCAGGTGAGGGTGCTGGCCACGGAAGAGCCCCCTCGGCGCGCGCAGTTGACCTTCGAGGTGCAGGACACTGGCACGGGCATCGATGCCGACCTCTTGCCGCGCCTCTTTCAGCCCTTCACCCAGGGCGACGACTCGATGACCCGGCGCCACGGGGGTACGGGCTTGGGCCTGGCCTCTTCGCAGCAGCTCATCGAGGCCATGGGTGGGCGCATCTCCTGTGAGTCCAAACCTAACTCTGGGAGCGTCTTTCGCTTCACCCTCACGCTGGACCTCGCCGACGCGCCGGCGCTGAAGCGACCCACGCCGGTGCCATCGTTTCACGGCGTGAGGGCGCTCGTGGTCGATGACAACGCCATCAACCTGAGGGTGGCCTCCGGGCTGCTCAAGAAGCTCGGAGTGGCCGTCTCGGTGGCTTGCAACGGGCTCGAGGCCGTGGAGGCGCTCCGCCGAGGGCCTCAAGACTTCGACGTGGTCCTGATGGACCTCCAGATGCCGGTGATGGACGGCTTCGCCGCCACCCGGGCCATTCGTCAGGAGCTGGGCCTCGAGGTGCCCGTCATCGCGCTCACCGCCCACGGGAGGGAAGAGGAGCGGGCCCAGGGCGTGGCGGCGGGCATGAACGATCACCTCACCAAACCCGCGCGGCTCTCGGTGCTGGGGGCGACCCTGGCCCGTTGGGTGAACCAGTCGCCCGGGCCGCGCTGAAGTCTCCGCTGGCCCTCGGGGGCAAATGGAGGCAAGCGTGGTCTCAACTCACTACGCTTAGGGGTGGACCTGTTGAGTCGGCTGGGTGTTCCGATGTCGGCAGAGGTGACCGCGCTCTTCGAGCGGGATCGCCGCGTCTACAACCTCGAGCGGGTGGCCTGGGGGCTGCCCATCGCCGCCCTCATTCACCTCGTCGCCGCGGTGATGTTCAGGGTCTCCCAGCCGGAGACCCAAGTGGCCCGGGCCTGGCGAGACTTCATGGCCTTGGAGCACGAGGTGATGCTGCTCGTCGCGCTGCTGGGCCTGGCGCTCGCCCTCCGCATACGCAAGGTCGACAGCGCCTGGGGGCAGCGCATGCTCCCTCCGGCCGTCTCGCTCGCCTACCTCGTCTTCGGAGCCATTGACTCGTCGGTGGACCAGCTGGTGACCAGCTCCATCACCGTGTTCGTGATGGTGACGTTCCTCTTCGCCATCCTGGTGCGGCTGGGGCCCCTCACCACCCTGGCGCAGGCGGCGGTGGGGCTCACGGTATTCGTGGTGCTCCAGGGCCG
Organism: Myxococcales bacterium; assembly: GCA_003153055.1. Next base: position 831 of record PMBV01000272.1, on the reverse strand, counting down.
CTTCCAGCCCGACCCGGTGCTTCGGCTGAGCAACATCGGCAGCGCGATGGGCATGTCGCTCATGGGGCTGATGCTCGGCGCGAGCTTCAGCCTGCTCCGTCAGCGCGACTTCGCTCATCGGCGCACCATCGAGCAGCAGCACCTGGAGCTCGAGGGCGCCTTCGCCCGAGTGCGCGAGCTGGCCGAGCGGGCCGAGGCGGCCAGCCGGGCCAAGAGCGCTTTTCTGGCCAGCACCAGCCATGAGATCCGCACCCCGCTCAANNTTCCTCGCCACCATCAGCCATGAGATTCGTACGCCCCTCAACGGCGTGCTGGGAGTCGCCGAGCTGCTCTCCTCCACCCGACTGAGCGGGGAGCAGCAAGACCTGCTGGGGACCATCAGCGAGGCGGGCCAGAGCCTGTTGGCGGTCATCAACGACGTGCTCGACNNTCTCGAAGATCGAGGCCGGCCAGTTGAGGCTCGACTCGGCTCCGTTCGATCTCCGCGAGGTGGTCGAGACGGTCGGGCAGCTCTTCGTCGCTGGGGCGAGCGAGAAGGGGCTCGCCCTCGACGTCGGATGGCCCGCCCAAGCGCACCGTTGCTATCTCGGCGACGCGGTGAGGCTCAAGCAGGTGCTGTCCAACCTGGTGTCCAACGCGCTGAGCCACACCCCGCCAGGGACGCCCGTGGGGGTCCAGGTCGCCGTCCGGTCCGGTGAGGTGCACCTGTCGGTGCGCGACCGCGGTCAGGGCCTGTCGGCCGATGACGCAGCCCGCATCTTCGAGCGCTTCTACCGGGCCGACGCCTCACGCACCAGGGCTGCGGGCGGCACCGGTCTGGGGCTGTCGATC
>PMBV01000151.1 GCA_003153055.1 Myxococcales bacterium | reverse complement strand
CAGGACGGCGACGGGCACCCCATCTTCCAGCGGCTGCTCAAGCGCTCGACGCTGGCCGGGCCTCGAGACATCGACCTGGCGATGCGGGCCGATCCAGCGGTGTACTTCGCCTTCGACCTCCTGATGTACGACGGGGAGGACCTCCGCGATCGTCCCCTGGCCGAGCGCAAGCGCCGGCTCTTCGAGGTGCTCCCCAAGCTCGATCGGGTCTTGCCAGTGGAGCACGTGGAGGAGGACGGCGTGGCGCTATTGGAGCTGGTGAAGGCCCGCGGGCTCGAGGGCGTCGTGGCGAAGAAGGCCGACGCGCCGTACCGGGGCGGGCGGGGTGAGAGCTGGCTCAAAATTGCCCTCAAGCACGTGGCCGACTTCGCCATTGTCGGCTGGGCTGACGACTGGGGCGCCCTGTACCTCGCGACGTGGGACAACGAGCGTTTCGTCTACGCAGGCAAGGTCGGCAGCGGGTTCACACCCAAGCTGGCCGACTCGGTGCGCGCCGAGCTGGAACCCACCCGCCTCGCTCAGCCTCCCTGCGTGGGAGACCCGCCCAGGGAAAGAGAGGCCGTGTGGTGTGTGCCCTCGCTGGTCTGCGAGGTGCGGTACAAGAATTGGCCGGCCGGTCTCGCGCTGAGGGAGCCGGCCTTTCTCCGCTTTCGGCCAGACAAGACACCTCAAGAATGCCCCACGCCTCACGAGGGCATGGCCAACCAGAGTCTGGCGCCGCCGGGGACGAAGGGCGTAGCGCTCTCTCACCCGAACAAGGTCTTCTTCCCCGACGATGGCCTGACCAAGGGAGATCTGTTCGCCTACTACCGGGCCGTGTCGCCGTGGCTGTTGCCGTACTTTCGAGATCGCCCGTTGATGATGACCCGCTACCCCGACGGCATCCACGGCAAGAGCTTCTTCCAGAAGGGCAAGCCAGAGAAGGCGCCGTCCTTCATCCGCTCGGTGCGGGTGCGAAACGAGGAGGAGCGGCGGGACATCGATCAGATCGTCTGTGACGACGAGCCGACGCTCGAGTGGTGCGTGACGATGGGGGCGATTCCCTTTCACCTGCCGGCCTCGAGGGTGGCGTCTCCCGCCCTCGCCGATTGGACGGTCATCGATCTCGACCCCAAGGAAGCTCCCTTTCGACACGTGGTGCAGCTGGCGCTTGGGCTCAAGGAGCTGTGTGACTCGGTCGAGCTGCCAGCCTTCGCCAAGCTCTCGGGCTCGACGGGCATGCACGTGCTCATGCCGCTGGGAGCACAGCTGGACCACGCCGGGGCTCGCCAGCTCGCCGAGCTCCTGGCGGCGCTCCTCACGCAGCGCTTCCCAGCCATCGCCACGCTTGACCGGGTCGTGCATCGCCGAGGCGGGAAGGTGTACCTCGACGCGCTCCAGAACGGAGCGGGGAAGGTGCTCGCCGCGCCCCTCTGCGTGAGGCCCTACGTTGGGGCGCCGGTCGCGATGACGCTCCGGTGGGACGAGGTGAACGAGGCGCTCGAGCCCAAGCGCTTCACCATCAGGAACGCCATCGCCCATCTCGAGCGCCATGGCGACCCGATGGCGCCGGTGCTGACGTCAAAGCCTCCACTCGAGGTGGTGCTGAGCAAGTTGGCCAAGCTGGCGGGCTGAGCCAACGTCAGTGCTGGTGGCCCAGGCGCACGTCGATGGCGGGGTGCTCGGCGACCAGCGCCCGCAGCCGCTTGAAGCTCTCGATGCTCCGGGGCACGTTGTCCGAGAAGCTCCCTGGCTCGACGTCGTGATCCCAGCCCCAGCGAGTGTGACTCGCGTCGCCCACCAAGAGCACTGGGCCCTTGGGTGTACGAATCAGGTAGGCGGTGCTGCCCTTCGTGTGCCCTGGAACCAAGATCGCCCAGACCATGCCATCGCCGAAGACGTCGACCACGCCCTCGAAGCGACCGCTCGTCTCGGGCTGGAACGGCCACTCCTGCACAGCGGGCTTGCCTGAGAGTGCGCGGTCGCTGTTGGGCTGCACGAAGAGGTTCAGAAACCCAGTGGCGGTGAGCTCCCCGGGGCCCGAGAAGAGAGGCGTGTTGGCGGGCAGGTCGGGAACGCCACCCAGGTGGTCGAGGTGCGCGTGGGTGAAGAAGACGCCCACGGGCGGGCTCGGCTGGGTCGCGAGCCAGTCTCCCATCGTCTGGTGGAACTTCATGCGCTCGAGGTGCATGCCGCTCGAGATGATGCCCCGCATAGCCGCCCGGTCAGGCGCGTCGCGGAGCGCCTTCTCGACGCCGGTGTCCACCAGGAACACGCCCTTCTGTGGGTGTCGGAGCACATGGAAGAAGACCTGAATGGGCTCCAGGCCGTCTTCCAGGCCGGCCGCCTTCGCCGTGGGGTTCGATAGGTTGATGAGCCCGCCGCGGTCCACCGCCCAGTCGCAGGCCGCGATGGTTTCGACCTCGACGGTGCCGGGTAGGTCGATCACCGCCATGAGATCGGCCGACGGGTGACGCTCTCCCAGCGTCGAGGGGGCCACGCCATGGGTGCTGACGGCGCAGGCGCTGAGGACGACGAACGAGATTCCGAAGAAATGTTTCACGAAATGCCTCCTGAGTGTCTTCATGGTACGCATGCGGAGCTGGATAGCACTGAGTGATTTTGGCATGGAGCCATACGAAAATGGATATCCCCTGGGAAGACGTGGAGTTGTTCCTGGTGGTGGCTCAGACCGGGAGTCTGAGCGGCGCGGCCCGGCAGTTGCGCATCGGGCAGCCGACGGTGAGCCGGCGACTGGCGGCGCTGGAGTACCTGGTGGGGACTCCGTTGTTCCTCCGTCGGCCCGATGGTGTCGCGCTGACGACCGAGGGGGAACGACTGGTGGAGCCGGCGCGGAAGATGGCCGAGTGGGCCGGGGAGGTCTCGCGCGCGGCGGCTGCCTCCGATGGTCGTCCCCATGGGGTGGTGCGGGTGACGGCGGCTCCGTTGGTCTGCTTCGAGTACCTGGCGCCGTTCGCCGCGGTGCTGGCGCGGCGGCAGCTCGGCCCGCGGCTCGAGGTGCTCTCCACCATGCAGTACCTCGACCTGGCTCGTGGTGAGGCAGACCTGGCGCTTCGAGGGAAGGCGCCCAGCCAGCCGGATCTCAAGGTCGTCTATTCGTTCGAGCTCGAGAACGCGGTCTTCGTGTCGCCGGCCTTGGCCGCGCGGCTGCCCAAGAAGCCCACGTTGGCCGAGCTCCCGTGGATCGGCTGGGCCCCGCCATTCGACAACATTCCACCTCAACCTCAGCTCGAGGCGATGATCCCTGGCTTCTCGCCGGCTTTCACCTCGGACAACTTTCTGGTGCACCTGTCGGCGGCCGAGGCGGGAGTTGGCGCGGTGGTGCTCTTTCGAATGCCCTCGGGCAAGGAGGCGAGCTCCCTCTGCCATCGGTCGCGGGCGCTGGTTCCTTTGCCGATCGATCTCGGGGCTTGGTCCACGGTGACGGTGAACTTGGTCGCCGCGAGGTCGGCCTTGGATGTGCCGCGGGTGCGCGTGGTGACGGAGTTGCTCGTCGAGGAGTTGAAGAAGATCTCCAAGGCGACCTGAGCCCGAGCGCCGTGTCGTTTCTGGCCATTCCGTGCGAGCGTGAGGCATGGCTGGCGACTCAGCGGGTGGGCCCAGGCTGACCAGGCGTCGAGTGCTCGCCTTGGCGGCGATGTCTTCGGCGGCCACGCTCGGCTGTCGCCTCGAGCCATCGAGCTGTGATGGAGTCGGCGGCCTGTCTGCGTTGGAGGCTCGGGGTCGAGCGGCCCTCGAGTACGAGGACCGAGCGCGTGACCCGGCGCGTTCGTGCTCGGGGTGCCGGCAGTTCATCGAGCCGCGTGACTTCGGCACGTGCGGGAGGTGCCAGCTCGTCCCCGGTCGCATTCACCCGCGGGGCTCGTGCCGGGCGTTCTCGGCTCGGCCCAAGCGGGGGTAGGGCACCGTCAAAGTCATTACATTGGCGCGCAGGCTGGGTATGCTTCGCGCTCACACTTCGGAGCCCTCTCGATGATCTCGTCTCTGCTGCTCGCCTCACTGCTCGGCGCCTCTCCAGACAACAGCGGACACGGCAAGCCCCTCACGGTGCACATCTTGAGCGCCACCGCGAAGGACAAGGTGGTCCCTGGCGCAGAAGTCACTCTGCAGAAGGAGGGCCAGCCCTCCCAGGTCACCGTCAGCGACGACCAGGGGACGGCGACCATCACCAGCGCCTTCGGGGTCGATGACGGCACGGTGTCGATGATAGTCAAGAAGGAGGGCTTCTCTCCTCTGGTGGTCAAGTGCCCCTGCGACGGCATGTCTTACGCCATCAGCGAGACGCTGCAGAAGATCGAACAGTTCCGCGTGGTGCTGAACTGGGGCCGTCAGCCGTCCGACATCGACCTCCACGTCGTCTATCCAGATCATCACGTCTTCTGGCAGAACAAGCAAGGCAACGACGCGTTCCTCGACGTGGACGACACCGACGGCTACGGCCCCGAGACCATCACGATTGGCAAACGCCACCAGGGCGAGAAGTATGTCTTCGCAGTGCACAACTACTCGGCCCAGGAGCAGTACGGCACTGTGTCCCTGAGCAACAGCGGCGCCAAGGTGTTCGTGTACGTGGGCCAGTCGCTGGTCCGCTCCTACTACATCAAGCCGAACAAGGTCGGGGCGCTGTGGGTCCTCTTCGCCGTCGACGACAACGGCTCCTTTCGTGACATCAACACCCTCATCGACATTCCCGAGTACAAGAAGGTCGGGTACTACCTGAAGCAACTGACCGAGCGGGCCGACTTCGGCGTCACCATGCGGACCTCTACCGCCGATGCCGACGCGGCGGTCGATCTGGTCCGCAAGGGAGACGAGGCCATGAAGGCGGACAACGCGGAGCGTGCCGTCGATTTCTACCAGCAGGCCATCGAGCGCAACCCCAACTTCGGCCCGGCCTACGCCGCGCTGGTGAAGGCCTTCGAGAAGCTGAACCGCCCCGCCGAAGCGGCCTGGGCCACCCGCAAGGGCGCCGACTTGGGCCGGCCGCCACTGCACGGGTACCGGGTTCCGAACGAGAAGATCACCGTCGAGGCGTCGACTACATTGAACAACTGGCGTCAGTACACCTTCAGCGCCTCCAACCTCGTCGATGACAACCTGTGGACGTCGTGGCAGCCCACCACCAAGGCCTCCGGGGGCGTCAACGACTGGGTGAAGATGACCTTCTCGACGCCTCAGACGCTCACGGCCTTCGAGTTCTCCAACGGCTTTAGGCGCATCGACGACTTCGGAGACCTCTACGTGATGAACAACCGGGTGAAGACCGCCACCCTCGCGTTCTCCGACGGCACCACGATGCCCATCGAGCTCACCGACCAGCCGACCGAGGCCACCATCGTGCTCAACGAGCCGAAGAAGTGCAGCTGGGTCAAGATGACGGTGAATTCCGTGTACAAGGGCACCAAGTGGAACGATTTGGCCATCTCCGAGATGCACCCGTTGGCCAAGGAGTAGACAACGGATGATGACGCTCGTTGTGTGGGCCGCGCTCGCCGCTGTCCCTGCCAGCTCGGGAGTCGAGGCGTGGAAGACGACTCCGATGCCCGGGCCCATGCCGCCGGCGGTGGAGCAGTCGCTCGCGCCGATCAACGGAGTGAAGCTGTACTACGCCACCTACGGCGAAGGGGCGCCGGTCATCCTGCTCCATGGAGGCGCGGGGAACAGCGACCACTGGGCATTCCAGGTGGCCGCGCTGGCCGCGAAGCACCAGGTCATCGTCGTCGACAGCCGGGGGCACGGGCGCAGCACCCGCGACGCGCGTCCCTTCAGCTACCGGCAGATGGCCGACGACGTCCTCGCCCTGATGGACGAGCTCAAGCTCGAGAAGGCGGCGGTGGTCGGGTGGAGCGACGGCGGCGCGGTGGCGCTGGATCTCGCCGTGCGGCACCCTGAACGAGTGAGCAAGCTGGTGCCCTATGCCACCAACTACAACCTCCGGGGCATCAAGAGCGGAGGAGGGGCGACCTTCTCGGCGTACTTCGCTCGGTGCGCGGCGGACTACGCTCGGCTCTCGCCGACCCCGAAGGACTTCAAGGGACTCCAGGAGGCGCTGCGGCCCATGTGGCGCACCCAGCCCAACTTCACCGATCAGGAGATTTCTGGCATCAAGGTGCCTACCCTGGTGCTCGATGGCGACCACGACGAGATCATCCGCCAGGAGCAGGTGAAGCAGATGGCGCACCTCATCGCTGGTGCCCGGCTGGTGCTGATCCCCGAGAGCAGTCACTTCGCGTTGTTTCAGCAGCCGGAGGCGTTCAACCGCGCGGTGTTGGAGTTCTTGAACGAGGACCAGTGAGCGCCTTCGTCTCTCGAGTCGAGTCTCCGAGGGTGCTACCCTGAAGGAGTGCTGCTCCCGCCGACGACACCCGAGCTCAGGAACCCCTCGGCTCGGCCCTATTTCCTGTGGTGGACCGACGCTACCGTGGGAGATCTCCGTCGACACCTGGAGTCGCCGGAGCCTGAGACCCGAGCGTATTGGATGGGGGCGCTCCTGCGCGAGGCCAATACTCGCGACGTGTGGCTCTTTGTCACGCCCGGGGCTATTCGCGCCCTGTGGCCACGCCTCGTCCGTTACCTCGGCCGGACGCGCGAGCAGTGGGCCTGGCTCTTGGGGCTACCAACCCCCGCCTGGCCTCCGCCGGAGGCCTCGATGGAGATCCTCCGGACCCCCGACGAGCGATTCGAGCGGCTGCCTGGCTGGCCTTACTGTCCGCGCTACGTCGAGGTCGACGGGATCCGCATTCACTACGTCGACGAGGGACCGCGCGGTGCTCCGGTGGTGCTCCTGCTGCACGGTGAGCCGTCGTGGGGGTACCTCTACCGGAAGATGATCGGCCCGCTCGTGGCCGCGGGGCTGCGCGCCGTGGTGCCTGACCTCGTCGGGTTCGGTCGCTCGGACAAGCCGGCGCGCCGCGAGGACTACACCTACGCCCGACACGTGGCCTGGATAGGAGGCCTGGTCGAGGCGCTCGATCTCGAGCACGCGACGCTGTTCGGGCAGGACTGGGGAGGCCTCATCGGCCTGCGCCTCGTTGCCGCCGAGCCGCGGCGCTGGGACCGGGTCGTGGCCGCCAACACCTTCCTGCCGACAGGCGACCAGCCGTTGGGCAAGGCGTTCGAGAAATGGCGGGCCTTCTCGCAACAGGTGCCGGTCTTCGAGGTGGGCCCGCTCATCGCCCGGGGGTGTGCTCGGCCCGTTACGCCTGAGGTTGTCGCCGCCTATGACGCGCCATTCCCAGACGAGCGGTTCAAGGAGGGGGCGCGCCAGTTTCCCATGCTGGTGCCGGCGTCACCTGAGGATCCGGAGGCCGGCCCCAACCGCGCCGCCGTGGAAGTGCTGAGCCGCTTCGACAAGCCGTTCCTCACGCTCTTCGGGGACAGCGACACGATCACCCGCGGTGCTGACCAGGTGCTCCAGGCCCTCGTCCCTGGGGCCAAGGGGCAGCGGCATGCCGTGCTGGAGAAGGCGGGACACTACCTCCAGGAGGACGTGGGCGAGGCGCTCGCTGGACGGGTGATCGACTTCATCGAGGGGAGATAGGTCTCGTCTCGGCTGCACCTCAACCGGATTGGGTAGGCCCCGTCGGCCTCAGCGGCCCTGGGCGATGCGCCGCACCACCGCTCCTGCGATGTGCATACCGAAGACCGAGGTGACGAAGGCCACCGAGCCGTCGATCTGGCTCCGGTGAGAGCACGAGTGCACGTCGTTCTCTCCCTGAGGGCAGACGCAGACGAAGCCCTCCTCTGGGTCGTCGTACGACATCGGTTGAGGCTCTCGCCGTGGCTCGATGGAGAACACGGCGGTGATGCCAGTCGGACGGTTGGCGTCGATGCCGTGCTTTCGCCGCAGGAGCTTGCGCACATCCTTGGCGAACGGATCCATGTGGGTCTCGCACAGATCATCCACCCGGATATACGAAGGGTCGAGCCTCCCCGCGGCGCCCATGGAGCTCACCACTTTGATCTGTCGCTCCACGCAGGTGGCCAGCAGGTGGAGCTTGGCCTTGATGTTGTCGATGGCGTCGACCACCACGTCCCAGTGGCCCTCGAGGAGCTGCGCCGAGCTCTCCTCTCGGTAGAAGTCCACCACGGCCCGCACGTCGACCTCCGGGTTGATCTCCCGACAGCGCTGCGCCATCAGCTCGGCCTTGGGCTTGCCGACGGTTCCTCCGAGGGCGTGGAGCTGGCGGTTGGCGTTGGTGACGCACACCACGTCGAAGTCCACCAACGTCAGGTGCCCCACGCCACTGCGTACCAAGCCCTCGACGGCGTAGCTGCCGACGCCGCCCAAGCCGAAGACGATGACCCTCGCCTCGGCCAGCCGGCGCATGCCTGCCTCGCCCAACAGCCGAGCGGTTCGATCGAAGCGCCGGTGGATCCTCGGAGGTTTCGGGGGCAGGGGACCTTCGACCACGGTGCTGCTCATGCGCGTGTCTCCTCGACTGGGGGCCATCGGGTGAACAGGGCCCGGGCGTTCTGGGTGGTTCGCGCCCGGAGGTGCTCGGTGGTGCAACCCCGCGCTCGAGCCATGGCGTCGATGATGAGGGGAAGAAACGCCGGCTCGCTGCGCTGGCCTCGGTGTGGGGCGGGGGCTTGATCGGGTGCGTCGGTCTCGGCCAAGAGCAGCTCTTCCGGCACCGCCCGCAGCGCCTCGATGGGCCGCCTGGCCTCGGCGAACGTCACCGGCCCTGCGAACGAAAACCGGCAGCCGTGCTTCACGTAGCCCTTCACGAGCTCCTTCGAGCCCGAGTAGCTGTGCAGCACCAGGCCCGCGGGCAGCGGCGGCAGCTCCTTCAAGAGTCGCTCGAGGTGCGGGTGGGCTCGCAGGCAGTGCACCAGCACCGGCAGCCCATGCGTCCGCGCCAGCTCGAGGTGCGCGCGAAAGACCTCCACCTGCCTCGTCATCGGGGCCCCTGCCTCGGAGGGACCATCGAGCCCACATTCGCCGATGGCGACCACCTGCCCTCGCTCCAGGAGCCGGGAGAGTCGCGCCAGGTGCTCCTCGTCGTCGGCGGGATCGAGCTCGGGGAGGAGCTGAGGGTGAATGCCGAGGGCGACCTGGACCCGAGGGTCGCGTGTGGGCCACTCGAGCAGCGCTTCCCAGGTGTCAGGGCCGATGCCGGGCACCAGCAGACCCTCGAGGCCGGCGGCCCAGGCGCGTTCGAGCACCGGCGCTCGATCGGCGTCGAAGCGCTCCACGTCGAGGTGGCAATGGGTGTCAATCACGCTGGGGAAAGGGGAGGGAGAGGTTCTGCGCCTTGGCCTTGGCCAGGAGCGTTTGATGCTCCGCCTCGTCGACGTCCACCGCGTCAGCGATCATCATCCGCGGGACGTCGTCTTCGACGAGGTACTTCTTCTTGAGCCGCGGGTTGTACAGAAACGCCTCGGCGGCGAAGAAGTAGAGGGGCCCGTGATCCATGGGGCACGCCAGGATCTCCAGCAGTCGGGGGTCGAGCGCCATGCCGCCCGACTAATCAATCCCTCAGAGGAAGACCAGCTTGCGGCCGATCTGCTCCGCCATGCGGTGTGAGCCGAGCACGCGGAGCACCACACCCGTCTCGTGGAGGGTGTCGTAGGCGGCGCTGATGAGATCGCCCACGGTCAGCGGCGCTCGCTCCACAGCAATGGGGTTCCTCGTGCGCATCTTCGGCATCGGGCGGCGGCCCTGGCCCTTGGTCGTCTTCATGTGGCATCCCTCCTGTTGAATGGGTTACAAAGCAGCGCCCGTGCCAGCCGGTGGCCGGTGCCGTTTCGAGCGGTTGGGAGCGAGACGGGTGGTTCCTCCACGACCCAGCTGGTTGGTCAAGAGCCCAGGTGCTCGCGTGTCGTCTCGTCGCCTCATCGCGCTGGTGTGGATCGTGTCTCTGCCGGCCTTCGGCTTCGAGGAGGTCGTTCGCCGTCAGGAGGTCGACGCGGGCGTCCACATTCCGGTGCTGACCAAGGCCCCGGTTCTCCTCGAGTTCGTGCCTGCCGAGTACCCCGCCGGGGCACAGCAGCGAGGGCTCACCGCGACCGTGAAGATGGTCGTCACCATCGGGGCCGATGGCGCGGTGGCCGATGTGGTGGTGCCTGAAGGCGCGGGCGACGGCTTCGATGAGGCCGCGGTCTCGGCGGTGAAGCGCTTCAGGTTTTCACCCGCGGAGGTCGACGGTGCCCCAGCGCCGGTGCAGATCGAATACGCCTACCACTTCGTCCTCGAGGCCCAACCCGACGCGGGCCCAGGCACCGGCGACGGCGGAGTCGACGACCGCGACGCGGCAGCTCGACCCACCGCCAAGCTGATTGGCGCCATCATCGCGCGTGGTTCGAGGAACCGAGTTCCGGGCGCCTTCGTCGGGTGCGACAACTGGCCAGGCATCGAGGCGTACACCGACGAGGCCGGGCACTTCGAGCTCCAGTTCCCCGCGGGGGAGTGCGAGGTGCGCGTGGCCGCCGCCGACTTCAACGTCTTCCAGACCAAGGAAGTGCTCGAGCCGGGCGAGGTGAAAGAGGTCAACTTCTACGTGCTGCCCAAGGTGGCTGGCTACCAGACGGTGGTGCGGGGCGAGCGCGACAAGAAGGAGGTCGTGCGGCGCACCTTGAGCCGCGACGAGCTCATGAAGATCCCCGGCACCTTCGGTGACCCGGTGCGGGTGATCCAAGACTTTCCCGGAGTGGCCCGCGCGCCGTTCCTCTTGGGCCAGCTCATCGTGCGAGGGGCGAACCCCAACCAGACGCTGACGTTCTTCGACGGCGTCGAGATTCCCCTTCTCTTCCACGTCGGCGGAGGCCCTTCGGTGGTGAACGGGGAGTTCCTCGACCGGGTGGACTTCTTCCCCGGCGGCTTCGGGGCGAGGTACGGCCGGGCCGTCGGCGGCGTGGTCGACGTCGCCTCCCGCAAGGGCGCCTCGGATACCTGGCACGGGGTGGCGAAGATCGACTTGCTCGACACCAGCCTGTTCTTCGAGGCTCCGTTGGCCCCCGGCGTCTCGGTCTCCGCTGCCGTGCGCCGCAGCTACATCGACGCGCTGCTCCCCCTGGTGTTGCCCAAGGATCCACAGGGAGGGACGCTGCTTGTCTTACCAGCCTACTGGGACTACCAGGTGCGGTTGGACGTCGGCGGGAAGAAGGGCGAGAAGCTCAGCGACGGCTCGGTGTACTCGCTGTTCGCCTTCGGCTCCGACGATCAGCTCAAGGTCGTCGCCAGCGGAGGAGGACGTAACCGCGACTTCAGCATCAACTACCACACCCTGTTCCATCGCCTGCTGGGCACCTGGCAATACAAGAAGGGCGACACCACGTTCAAGGTGACGCCCTACGGTGGCTACGACTTGGCGCAGGTCGATTTCGGGGTCGCCAAGCTGACCGCCGACCAATGGACAGCCGGGCTCCGCGCTGACCTCGGCATTGACGTCAACAGGTACCTGACCGTGAGGGCCGGGGCCGACATCTACGATCAAGTCATTCATGGCTCGGCCGAGCTGCCGGTCATCAAGGGCACCCAATACATCTCCTTTCCGGGCGCCGACCCGGCGACCACCACGCAGAGCATCGCCCAAGACGTGAACACCTTCGACGGCGCGCTGTACGTAGAGGTCGACGCGAAGCTGGGGCCGGTCACCGTCACGCCCGGGCTCCGCGGGAGTCACGCCTACATCGGAGGCCAGGTCCGCGACGCGTGGGATCCCCGCCTCTGGCTCCGCTACGAGCCCTTCGAGGGCACGGCCATCAAGGGCTCGATCGGCCTCTACACCCAGCCCCCTCCGGGGACGAGCATGGTGCCGCCGCCGTTCGGCTCTCCGCAGCTGACTCACGAGCGGGCGTTCCAGACGTCGCTCGGTGTGTTTCAGCGGGTGACCGACCACATCAACATCGACGTGACCGGCTTCTTCAACCGTCGCTACGAGAACATCGTCTCGCCAGGCACCACCATCGTGAACGCCGATGGCACCATCACCCGCACGCGTGAATCGAATGACGGCCTGGGCAAGGCCTACGGTCTCGAGGTGATGCTCCGCCACGAGGTCTCGAAGTACTTCTTCGGGTGGGTCGCCTACACCTTGTCGCGCTCGGAGGAGCGCCGGGCCGGCACGACGGACCCGTACGTGCTCGCCAGCTTCGATCAGACCCATATCCTCACGGTGGTGGGCAGCGTGCGCCTCCCCTGGGGCTTCGAGCTGGGGGCTCGGTTTCGCTACGTGACCGGTCGACCCAAGACTCCGCTGGCGCACGACACCGACTACTTCCAGGCTGACAACTTCTCGTACGGCTCCACCTTCGGAGCGTATCGGTCGACCCGGGTGAAGGACTTCAACCAGCTCGACGTGCGGCTGGACAAGAACTTCTATTTCCGCGACTGGACCCTCGACGTCTACATCGACGTGCAGAACGTCTACAACGCGCAGAACGTGGAGGGCACGTTCTACGACTATCGCTACCGGCAGGAGTTCGACGTGCCGGGCATTCCCATCATTCCCGTCCTCGGCCTCAAGGCGTCTTTCTGATGCGTGCGCTCTGTTTCCCAGTCTGTGTCGTCGCCGTGGCCTTGGCCGCCTGCGTGTCAGGGCAGGACGACCCCTCGACGGTGAAGGATCTGCGGGTGCTGGGCATGTCGCTCGAGCCCCCCGAGGTGATGCTGGCGGGCTGCGACGCGCAGCTGCTCCTCAACCTGGCGCAGTCGGCCGACGGCGGCGTGCCCACGCTCGATCCCAAGTTGCTGGCTCAGCTCCTCGCCGCGGCAGCTCGACCGCTCGCCTTCAAGACGCTCATCGGCGATCCGGCCGGGGGCGGTCGCAGGCTGGAGTACCACCTGCGAACCTGTGTCTCGACGGGAGATCGAACCTGCGGCAACTCGGGGGAATACGTCGAGCTCTCGCAGGGCACCACCACCGGAGGCGAGCTCCGGCTGTCGATCTTGCCCGCCGCCCAGTTCCTCCCCGACGCGACGCCGCTGATGCTGTCGGTGCTCGAGCACGACACGTACAAAGGCCTGGGGGGTATTCGCGTTCCGCTGGTCCTCGAGCTGTTGTCGCCCGACGGCCAGGAGCACATCTTCGCCCAGAAGCTGATGGTCTATTCCTGCCAGCTGTTCCCCGATCGTCAGGTGAACCAGACGCCCATTCTCCCTGGCGTCTCGTGGGCCCAAGAGACGTGGCCCGCCGACGAGGTGAAGCAGCACTCGGGGCGCTCCGCCGTGGCGCTCGAGCCGTTGGACTTCACGTCGCTGGTCGAGTCGTACTCCGTGCCCAGCCTCGCCCTCGAAGAGGTGCCGCTGGTCGAGAGCTGGAAGATCAACTGGATGACGACCTCGGGGACCATGAGCTCGTATTCCACCGGGGGCACCGACTTCGCGGGGCAGGCCGGCCGACACAAGAACAGCTGGCTGCCCGACCCGTCGGCCACCGCGCCCGTCGAGGTGACGATGTCCTTCGTGGTGCGTGACGGCCGGGGTGGCGAGTCGTGGCTCACCCGACGGGTGCACTGGACGCCCTGAAGTCGGCGGAGTCGTCAGCGCTGAGTGACGCGCACGGCGGTCTTGAGCTCCTTGCCGGTGGCCGGGTCTCGTGCGCTCATCGTGAGGATGCCCTCGATGTTGACGTCGAAGGTGATCTCCACCTGGGTGTTGCCAGCCGGGCCGGGGCGAATGCCCGAGAAGGTGAACTCGCCCAGCTGCTCGTTGCGCACGGCCTCCTCGTGGTCCCCCTGCCAGATGCGCATGATGAGCTCGGTCTGGTTGTTGATGCTCGTGGTGCCAGTGAGCTGCTTGGCGTTGGGAATGGGGGAGTTGCGAGGGAAGACCGTGTGGAGGTTGCCGTCGGCCTTCTCAAGCCCGATGGACATGGGGATGACGTCGAGGAGCTGGAGCTTGAGGTTGGTGTCGTCGGTCAGCGAGAAGGCGTAGAGGGCGGCGCCGATGGCCACCGCCTCGTCGGGGTGCACGCCTTTGGAGGGCGGCTTGGCGAACAGCTTGGTGAGGCGTTCTTGCACGATGGGCATGCGGGTCTGCCCGCCCACCAGCACGACCTCGTCGACGGTGGTGAGCCCGGCGTCGCGCATGCTGTTGCGGCAGGGGCCGACCGTACGCTCGATCAACGAATCCACGAGCTGCTCGAGCTTGGCGCGGGTGAGGTTGACGTTCAGGTGCTTCGGGCCGGAGGC
>PMBV01000420.1 GCA_003153055.1 Myxococcales bacterium | reverse complement strand
TCTCGTCGGCCTCGTCGAGCACCGCGTGGGTGCAGTTCGAGAGCTTCAGGTTGCCGCGGCGAATGTGATCATGCACTCGGCCCGGGGTGCCCACGATGATGGCGCTCCCAGCGCGGAGCGCGTCTTGCTGTTGCTGCATCGAAGCGCCGCCGTAGATGGCCGTCACCGCGATGTCCCGGTACTTGGCCAGCGACTCGAGTTCCTGGTTCACCTGGAGCGCGAGCTCGCGGGTCGGGCAGAGCACGAGCGCCTTCACCTCACGGGTCCCCACGGGGATCTGCTCGATGAGGGGCATGCCGAAGGCCGCGGTCTTCCCCGTGCCGGTCTTGGAGCGGACGATGAGATCCTTCCCGTTGCGGGCGGGCTGGAAGGCGCGGGCCTGCACCGGAGTCGGGTTGGTGTACCCTCGCTCGGCCACGGCACGGCGGAGCTCCGGCGACAGACCGAGATCGTCGAAGGCGATGTCGGAGACGTAGTCGGTGCCGGCCTCGGCGGCGCTCGCAGGGAGCTCGGATGACGGTGATTCGTTCATTGTGGCCTTCCTGTAGCCCTGCAGGAGAGGAGGGGCAACGACTCAGTTGTTGACCGAGCCCTGAGCCACCTGGTGGCCCAACCGAGACACCCCGCGTCCCCGCCCGGTGACCCCAGACCCGGGTCCGTTCGCCATGGCAACTTGGGCGCGTTGCGCTATGTGAGGAGCATGGCCTCGCGCAAGCCGCGCAAGAAGCGCTCCACCACCGTGCCTCGGGCGCCCTCGACGAAGGATCCGAGGCCCGCCGAGGTGGTGGACGCCGAGTTCGAGGAGGCCCCGAAGCCCGTGGTGCCCCCCACTGCCAGGGCCAGGTCGACCAAGGCCGCAAAGGTGGCCGAGCCGGTGGAGGCCGACGAGGCCGATGAGACCGCCGAGGTCGTGGAGGAGGTCGAGCCCATCGACGCCGAGCCGGCCCTCGAGGAAATCGAGGAGATCCCCGTCGATGGCAAGACGGTGGCGCTGGCCCGCTCGTCGCCCGAGAGTCGAATCGCCCGCGCCGACCCGCTGGCCGCTTACATGGCCGAGGTGACCCGGCACCCGCTCCTCGACCGGGAAGAGGAACTGTCGCTGGCCCGGCGCTTTCGCGACTCCGGCGACGTCAAGGCCGCGTACCGGCTGGTGGCGTCGAACTTGCGGTTGGTGGTGAAGCTCGCCCACGAGTACCACCGCAACCCGATGGCGCTCCTCGACCTGGTGCAGGAAGGGAACATCGGCCTCATGCAGGCGGTGAAGAAGTTCGACCCCGAGCGGGGCGTGAAGCTGTCGAGCTACGCCGCCTGGTGGATCCGCGCGTACATCCTCCGGTACATCATGGACAACTGGAAGATGGTGAAGATCGGCACCACCGAGGCCCAGCGCAAGCTCTTCTTCAAGCTGCGCCAGGAGCAAGATCGGCTCACCGCCCAGGGCATCGAGGTGACCCCCAAGCTCCTGGCTGAGCGGCTCAACGTCACCGAGCAAGACGTGGTCGAGATGGATCAGCGGCTGGGCCATGACGAGGTCTCGCTCGACGCGCCGGTTTCGGTCGACGACGATCGCCAGAACCGCGGCGAGCGGCTGTTGCCCCAGGTGGGCCAGGGGGCCGACGACGCTCTGGGGAACCTCGAGCTGCGGAAGATCTTCCGCGAGAAGCTGACCGACTTCTCGGGCACGCTCAGCGAGAAAGAGCGCTACCTCTTCGAGCACCGGCTCATCACCGACGAGCCCCTGACGCTTCAGGACATCGGCGCCCACTGGGGCGTCTCACGAGAGCGGGCCCGGCAGATCGAGGCCGCCCTCATCGCCCGCATGAAGGTCTACATGCGCGAGCACATCTCCGACTTCGACCTCGTGGCCGACAACGAACGGGACTGACATGGGACTTCTTCCTTCGACACCACAGGAGTGGGCCGAACGCCTCATGGGCGTCATCGTGCTCATCCTCTCGCTCACCGTGCATGAATGGGCCCACGCCTGGAGCGCGCACCGTCTGGGCGACGACACGGCGGCACGGCAAGGTCGGCTGACCCTGAACCCGCTGGCGCACATCGACCCTCTGGGCACCTTGCTGTTGCCCCTCCTTGGCGTGCCCTTCGGGTGGGCCAAGCCGGTGCCGGTGAACCCGGCCGGGTTCCGGCGAGGTGTCAACATGAGCGGGGGCATGGCGCTCACGGCGGCGGCGGGGCCGTTGAGCAACCTCCTCTTGGCGTTCCTCTGCGCGGTGGTGTTCGGCCTGCTCATCAAGCTGAGCCCGTCGATGGTCTCGGGCCGTGACGCCGTGTCGGCGCTGCTCAAGTGGGGCCTCAGCGTGAACGTGAGCCTCGCCGTGTTCAACCTGTTGCCGGTGCCACCCCTCGACGGGAGCCGCATCGTGGCGCACTTCATCCCTTACCGGTTGCGCGACGCCTGGGAGTCCTTCACCCACCTGGCGCCGTTTCTGCTGCTGCTCCTCTTGGCCAGCGGTGGGGTCTTCCTCGCGGGGCCGATCAACTTCGTGCGAGGGGCGCTGTTCGAGGTGGTGCGCCGCATCGCGTTTTCCTGAGGTCGGCGCCTCTCCCTCGGCGCTCTCTTTCACTCCTGCCCGGACTCGCTGAGGAGCGTGGTGGTGTGACCGGTCAGCTCCTGCGTGCGATCGAGCAGCGTGTCGAGCTCGATGAAGATGGCGTCGACCTCGTCGGGGCGCCGAGGCGCTGGAACGTCTCCCTGGTGAGCGAGGCGATCGATGAGCCCCAACACCTTGAGCAGGTGCTCGTGAGCCAAGAGGAGGTCTCGGCCCGCGCGGATGCCCAGGCGGGTGAACAGCGTGCCGCTCGTGTAGAGGCGACCGATGGCGTCTTTGTTGGTGCTCAGCACGCGATCGAGCCGCTCCCGGTAGCCTGCGAGGCGCCGGGAGAGCCTCGCGTCACTGAGATCGACGACCTCCGCCAGCTGCACCGCGGTCGCGCCTAGGTTCGACATGAGCGCTCGGGCTCTAGCACAACGAGGGCGCAGCGGATCCAGCTCGAAGCGCAGAGCCGCTTCAGGCTACGGTCGGACGCAATGGCTGCACAGCTCGAGGTGTCCGAAGCCGGCGATGGCGTACGCGTGTTGACCCTGTCGAACCCCGCGCGCCGAAACGCCCTTGACGAAGGGCTCCTCGATCAGCTCGCCCAGGCCTTGTCCACGCCGGACGACGTGCGAGCCTGGCTCGTGCGTGGCGCTGGCGATGGCATCTTCAGCGCAGGGTACGATCTCAATGCGCTCGGTGGGCGAGCCCCTGCCGCGCCGCTCCCCGACGAGCGCCTGGGGGAAGTGCTCGATCTCTTGAGCCGCCACCCGGCGCCCAGCGTGGCGATGGTGAACGGCCCCGCCATCGGTGCCGGCTGCGAGCTGGCGGTGGCCTGCGACTTCCGAGTGGGAGACCAGCGGGCGCTCTTCTCGATGCCGCCGGCGCGCATCGGCGTGGTGTACGCGTTGAAAGGGCTCCAGCGACTGGTGGCCCGGGTGGGCGAGGGCTTTGCCCGATTCATGTTTCTCACCGGCCGTCGGGTCGACGCCGAGCTCGCCTTCCGCAAGGGGCTCCTCGATCTCCTCGAGGCCAACTCCGAGCGGGCGGCCCTCGAGCTGTGCATCGAGCTGGCGAAGAATGCCCCCTTGGCGATTCGCGGCATGAGGCAGGGCCTGGCGCTCCTCGAGTCGGGCTCCACCCCAGAGGAGCGGGCGGCCTACCAGGTGCTTCGCCAGGCATCCTTCGACAGCGAAGACGCCAAGGAAGGTGTCGCCGCCGTGCTCGAGAAGCGGGCGCCCACGTTTCAGGGGCGCTGACGGCTCACGCGTCGGTGAACAGCTCGCTCATGCGCACCCTCAGGGCGCTGGCGATGCGGTAGAGCGACGAGATGGAGGCCGACGACTCGGCCCGCTCGATCTGCGAGAGCAGCGAGACCGACAAGCCGGTGCGCCGGGCGAGCTGCTTCAAGGTGAGGTTCTGACGCGTGCGCCCTTCGCGAATGAACCGCCCGATGCCCCGGTGCAGCTCGGCCTCCGGGTCTCGGGTGATGCCCTTCTTCTCGAGCACCCGCTTGACGGTCTCGATGAAGACCAAGGGCTCGACTGGCTTCTTCACGTAGTCGCTGGCCGAGGCCTTCAAGCTGGCCACCGCCGTCTCGACGGTGGGGAAGCCGGTCGCGACGATGACCGCGATGTCGTCGTCGACCTCGCGGATCTGCTCGAGCACTTCGGTGCCCGACATCTTGGGCATCATCATGTCGAGCACGACCAAGTGGAAGTTGCCTTCCTTCAAGGTCGCCACCACGCGGGTCGGATCGTTCAGCGTCGTGACCGAGTACCCTTCTCGCGCCAACAGCGCACGGAACAGCTCCGCGTTGTCCGGTTCGTCGTCGACTACCAGGATTCGAATCTGTTGAGAGCCACGCACGCGCGCCTCGTCCTTTGGGGGCTGCTGCTGTTTCTAGTCGGCGTTTTCGAGAATGCTCTTCACCCTAGGAACGTCGGGGTCGCTGGCCGGGGCAAGCTCGAGGAACCGCTCGTACGAATGGCGGGCCTTTTCATACGCGACCTTGTCGGTGTCTCGTACAGAGATCTTCGCCTGCACACTGCCGTAGAGCTTGTAGCAGGGGTAATACATTGGCGCGATTCGCATGCAGCGTTCGAGCTTCGCGCCGGCTGCGTTGAGCTGCTTGCTGCGGGTCAGGTCCTGGGCCTCGCGGTAGAGCCCATCGGCCTCGTCGCCCTTCCCTCGGGCGATCTCCGCGCTGGGTGGGAGAATGGGCGGCGCCTTCTTCAGTTTGGCGGCGATGTGGCTGGCGTGCACGCCCAACAGCTCGTCGAGGCGGGCCTTGAGGAGCGTGGTGTGAGCGGCGGCGTCGAGCTGCTTCTTGGCGGCCGGGTCGTCTCCTGCCTTGAGGAGCCGCGCGGCTTCCTCGAGGGCGGCGCGGTTACCCTTCTCGGCCTCGAGCTGAAGGAGGACCTTCTGGGCCTGGGAGACCAGGGTGCCGTCGACGGTGCAGCTCTGGAGGATGTCGGTGGCGGCGGCCCAATCGAGGGAGTCGATGGCGGCCTGGGCGAGCAGGAGCTTCTGGTCGATTTCACGCTGGGCCTGAGCCACGTCGGGCACCGGAGGAGCCGGGCGAGACGCAGCGCTTCGGAGGTCGGCGCTCTCGGCGCGGGGCAGCGGGGCGCTCGCCAGGCTCTTCCACAGCGCGTACCCACCCAGGCCGACGACGATGACGGCCGAGGCGCCCACCACGGCGTAGAGGGGGGCTCGAGACGCGCTCGCGGGGCGCTCGCCGGTGGTTCTGGCCGGGCTCGGGTGGTCATGAGGCCCGAGGAACTGGAGCTGCACGTGGCCCAGCTCGATGACGTCGAGGGGCCGCAGCGTCACTTGTGAGTATGGCTCTCCGTTCACCACCAGCCCGTTGGCCGACTCGAGGTCCATGATGCGCCACTCGCCGCCCGCCTCGTGGACGAGCTTGCAGTGGTTGCGGGACAGCGAGCGGTGGTCGACGGCGATGTCGTTCTCTTCGCTGCGTCCGATGGTGAGCTCGGCGTGGAAGCAGGGGAACTCCTTGCCCGCCAACTCGGTGTTCAGGACCACCAGTCGCGGCGCATCGAGGCCTTCGAGCTCGTTGAGGTCGCGGATGGCGTCGGTGCCGACCTCGTCGGCGTGCACCACGGCCGTCGCTCGCTCCAACTCGACATCGTCACTCTCGGGCGCGTCGAGCACCGGCTCCAGTGGCGCCTGGGGCGTGTCGGCCACCAGGGGCAGCGCGCGCACGGTGAGCGCCGATTCGTCTCCGGGCTGCGGGGTTATCGGCAGCAGGGGCAGAAGGTGAGGGTCCAAGGGCACGGTGGCCGGAGTGGCTGGCCGCTGCGCCTCGGCCTGAATGGCGAGATCGTAGTCACCTATCTGAATGAGATCGCCATCGCCGATCTGCACCCGCCCGGCGATGCGATCGCCGTTGACGCGGATGCCGTTGTAGCTGCCCAGGTCTTCCAGCTGCACCTGACCGCTCTGCCGCGACAGCCGAGCGTGCCTGCGGGACACGTTCCGCTCCGTCAGGCGGATGGTGTTCCCCTCTTGACGGCCAATGGTGATCTCGTCCCTCAGGAACGGGACCACCGTCTTCCGGCCCTCATCGTCTTCGATGATCAGCTTCAGCACGCTGGCGTCTCTTCTAGCACCACTGTACGTTTCAAATCACCATCGGCGCGCACCGGCATGTGTCGCTGGGCAGAGAAGGTTGTACCCTCGGCATGAGGCAGCTTCATGGCCGATCCGCTCATCCTCCGAACTCCCCAGGGAGACGAACAGCTCGACCTGGCCGACTTCGAGGCCCGGGTACGGAGGGGAGAGCTGTCGCCGACGACGTCTTTGATTCGCCACCCCGTCTTCACCGGCAATCGCTTCGTCCCCGCCGGGGAGCTCGAGCTTTACCACCGCCTCCACGAGCCCCGCCGCGCCCACTTCACCCGGGCCTTCTCACTCTGGCGGTTCCCCTGGCTCACCATCGTGTTGATACTTCTCAACCTGGCCAGCTTCCTCGCCACGGCCCACGGGGGTCAGATGGAGCTCGACGCGATGGTTCGCTGGGGGGCGAAGGTCGGGCCCCTGGTGGCGGACGTCGGGCAGGTGTGGCGGCTGGTGACGGCCAACTTTCTCCACCGAGACTGGGTCCACCTCGGGCTCAACATGTTCGTGCTCCTCCAGGTGGGTGGGGCGCTGGAGAACACCTACCGGGCCCTCGACTACCTGTGGCTCTTGGTCTTCACCGGCCTGTCGACCATGGCGACCTCGCTGCTCTTCAACGACGCCGTCACCATCGGAGCGTCGGGCATGGTCTTCGGCTGCCTGGGGGCCCTGTTGGCCTTCGGGCTCAAGTACAAGAGCGTGCTCCCACCGCGCTACCGCCGCGTCCTCGGGGACGGCGCCATTCCCACCGTGCTGGGCCTGTTGTTCATCGGGCTCACCTCGAAGGGAGTGGACAACTGGGCGCACATCGGAGGGCTCCTGGCCGGCGTCGCCACCGGAGTCGTCGTGCGACCCGAGCTCCTGGTCGACCGCCGTCTCGCTGCCTCGCCCATCGCACGGGCGCTCCCGACGTTGGGCCTGGTGGCGCTCGCCCTCTTCGGCCAGCCCGCTCTCGAGGGCATGCTCCCGTTGATGCGGTTGGAGCACGACGACGACTTCGGGCTCTCGATGCCGATTCCCCGCGGGTGGAAGCGAGGGGCGAACCCGCTCGGCTCGCTCGCCTGGTACAATGGCCTGCCGGAAGCGGGCCGAGCCTCGGTGGCCGGAGAGGCCGTGGAGGCGCCCGAAGGAGTGGACCTCACGCTCGAGGCGGCGCGCTTCGTCTCGACCCGGCTCTCGCTCCCGGCGCTGGGCTCCAACGTCTTGGCGGTGAAGGTCGAGAAGCCCGAGCCGGGGAGGGTCGGTGAGCGCGACGCGGTGCGGGTCTCGGCGCTCATCACCGAGACCAAGGGCAACGTGCGGCTCAAGGCCTGGTTCATTTCGCGGGGCGCCCTCGTCTTCCAGCTCGTCTTCCTCTGGCCCGAGGGCCTCGAGCGCTACGGCGCCATCGCCGACGAGATGGCGCAGGGTCTCCGCTTGGTCGAGCCCCGAGCGTTGCGCGTGGCGCGTGGCGAAGCGCTGGTGTTCCCCAACTCGCCAACGACCCTCGCGCGTCTCGGGACGGCCTTGTGGGAGCAGGGCGAGCTGGCGCCGGCCGTGGAGGCGCTCACCGCGGCGGTGCGGGGGGCCCCTGACGTGGTGCGCTGGCGGGTGACGCTGGCCCGGGCGTTGATGGACGAAGGTGAGGTGGAGGGGGCCTGCCAGGCCGCCCATGACGCGCTGGCGTACGACGGTGTGGACCCTGGGGCGCTGGAGGCCGACGCGCGCTGTGAGCTGAGCCGGGGCCACGCTCGTCGAGCGCTCGAGCGGTTGGAGGCGGCTCAGGCGGGGGCCCCCGGTGACGAGCGTCTCAAGGCTGCCGCCACGAAGCTGCGCGCGGCGGCCCGCGAGCTCAAGTAGGAGCCCGCGATGGGCGCTGTGCGTCATGTGAGGAGCGCACGGTCCACCGAGCATTCCTCAAGGGGTCTCGTTACCTGCGCTCCGAACTTCTCCCCGGAGTGAACTCATGGATCCGATTCTCCCCGACCCTGACCCCCAGGAGACGCGCGAGTGGCTCGAGGCCCTCGACGGCGTCCTCCTGAACGAGGGGCCCGACCGAGCGCACGATCTCATCGAGAGGTTGATCGAGCGGGCCCGCCGCTCCGGGGCCTACCTGCCCTTCAACGCCAACACCGCCTACGTCAACACCATCCCCGTGGAGCAACAGCCCACGCTTCCGGGTGACTTCGCCCTCGAGCAGCGCCTTCGTCACGCGGTGCGTTGGAATGCCATGGCCATGGTGGTTCGCGCCAACAAGCACACCAACGTGGGAGGGCACATCGCCAGCTTCGCCTCGGCGGCCATGCTGTACGACGTGGGCCTCAACCACTTCTGGCGCGCCCCTTCGGAGAGCCACGGGGGCGACCTGGTGTACATGCAGGGCCACTCGGCGCCCGGAGTCTACGCCCGAGCGTTCATGCAGGGTCGCCTGACCGAGGCGCAGCTCAACAACTTCAGGCAGGAGGTCGACGGGGGCGGCATCGCGTCGTACCCCCACCCATGGCTGATGCCCGACTTCTGGCAGTTTCCCACCGTGTCGATGGGGCTGGG
>PMBV01000311.1 GCA_003153055.1 Myxococcales bacterium | reverse complement strand
TTGTCGTTGAACGCCGAGCAGTTCTGCACCACGAAGGGCTTGTCTTTGCGCAGCCCGTTGAAGTGAATGGCCCGGGCGACGAGCTCCTTTCCGGTGCCCGACTCGCCGTTCACCAGCACCGTCGAATCGGAATTGCAGACCTTCTCGAGGAGCCGGAAGACCTCACCCATGGCGGTCGAGGTGCCGATGATGTTCTCGAACTTGTAGCGGTCCTTCAGCTCCGACGAGAGCGATTGAATGGTCTCGTCACGTTTGGACATCTCCGACTCGAAGTTGGAGATTTCGGTGGCGCCGAACTCAAGGAGATCGGAGACCTTCTCGAGCGCCTGGTCGTCCATCACCGGCAGTCGATCGATCGCTCGCTCGAGATCGGTGGCGCCTGGGTTGAGCTCGGAGATCTTCTCACGCAACTCCTCGGCCTCTCGAGGGCTCGGGGCCCGGCGCGAAAAGCCCTCCACGAAGAGCATGCCCTCGTATTCGCCCTCGAGATACAGCGGCGCCCCGACGATCGCGAAGCCGAGGTGACACTCGTGAGACTGGGCCCGGCGGAGCTTTTTGGCGGCCTTGAACTTCTCGTGGAGCACCCGCACCGACGCCGAGCACCGCCGAAAACCCTCCTGAGAGAAGAGCGAGAGCCGACAGAGGTCATTGGGGGGCGGGGTGATGGTGCCCTTGGCCCACTCGATGACCGTTCCGCCCCTGTCGGCGAAGGTCAACTCGGCATGCCACCACTTCCGCAAGATGTCGCGGAGCATGACGATGGTGTGCAGATTCTGGTATCGCTCGTAGTCCATCGCGTGGGGGCCCCGTGTCGCGAACGAGGACAACCTAGCTCGATACGTGTCTCGATTTCCGACAAATCTTGCACGGAAAAGTAGGCGGCTTGTATACATGAGGGCGCAGATGCGGATCGTTGCAGGCACAGCGAAGGGGCGGACGCTCCTCGGCCCGAAGACCGATGCGGTGATCCGGCCCACGGCCGATCGGGTGCGGCAGACGCTCTTCGACGTGCTGGGACAGTGGTGCGACGGCCTGGCGGTGCTCGACCTGTACGCGGGGACTGGGGCGCTGGGGCTCGAGGCCGTGTCGAGGGGCGCTGCCCACGCGACGCTGGTGGACAGCGGAAAGGAGGCCCAGGCGCTCTGTCGCAAGAACGCGGAGGCCCTTGGTCTGAGCGCTCGAGTCGAGCTCCTGGGAGTGGCCGCCGCGCCTGCCATGGAGTTGCTCGAGCAGCGGCAGAAGGCCTTTGAGCTCGTGTTCGTCGACCCTCCCTACGCGCTGCAGGCTGGAGTTCCCACGCTGGTGACGTTGGAGGGGCGCAGGCTGGTGGTGCCCGCGGGGAGGGTGGTGGTGGAGCACGCCAGGTCCGAGGCCCTGCCGTCGGCGGTCGGGCGCTTCGCCCTCGAGGACGAGCGGCGGTTCGGAGACACGGTGGTCTCGATCTTCAGGTTGACCAGCCCATGACATTGGTGAACTGTCCAGGGTTTCACCATGCGTGCAGCGATTTACCCTGGGTCCTTCGACCCGATGACCAATGGCCACCTCTCGCTCATCCAGAGAGGGCTTCGAATGTTCGACCGGGTGATCGTCGCCATCGCGGTCAACCCCAAGAAGACTCCGATGTTCTCGGTCGAGGAGCGGGTCGAGCTCATCAAGGGCGCCGTCGGCGCTGATCCACGGGTCGAGGTCGACCACTTCGACGGGCTCCTGGTTCACTACGCCGCGAGGCGCGGGGTCAACGTGGTCTTGCGCGGGCTCAGGGCGGTGAGCGACTTCGAGTTCGAGTTCCAACTCGCCAACATGAACCGCAAACTGTCGAGAGACCTGGAGACCGTCTTCATGATGACCGGGGAAGACTACTTCTACGTGTCCTCGAACCTGGTGCGTGAAGTGGCCGCCTTCGGGGGCAACGTCGAGGGCATGGTGCCAGAAAACGTCTTGGTGGCGCTGCGTCGAAGGTACCCCCCGGAAGCGCTCGGGCTGTCGCCGTCGGTCAGCCCGGTGCGCTCACCAGCGCGAGCACCGCGGCAGGCCGCCACGACTCGAGCACGCCCGGCTCCCTCAAGACGAAGATCGTGAGCTTCGGGTCGACTGCCACGTCGACGACGTGGGGCCCGGTCTCCAGTTGGCTGAGCACTCGACCGCTTCGTGGGTCGATGAGGCGGAGCGTGGGCCCCGGCACCACCAGCACCCGACGGCGGATCACCGGGGCGATGGGCTTCGACAGCTGGTCCCCTGTGCTCCCGAGCACCCACGCCGTTTGCCCGTCAGGGAGCAGCCGCACCGCGTGCCCCCGCGCGTCGGTCACCACGACCCCCCCTTCGTAGGCCACGGCCCGCTGACTGTGGGGGTCGAGGGGGGTGGGGCGCTCCCAGACGTGCTGGCCCTTGAGGGAGAGCGCCACCACCATCGCCTTCCCGTCGCGATGCCCGGTCAGGAAGATGCGCCCGCTGGTTGCGACCGGAGCGCCCACCGAGGAGATCGTCAGCTCCTTGGTCCAGCTGATGGTGCCCGCGGGCGTCCGTGTTCCGGAGGCGAGCGCTTCGCACACGTACACCGCGGCGACGTCGGTGCGCTTGAGCACCGCGACGGCCCTCCGGCCCACGCGCAGGACTGGGCCCGCGAAGGGAATCGACGAGCGAACGGTGAAGCGCACCTGCCCGTTGGCGGCGTCGAGGCCGTGAAGGGCGCCCCCGTCGGTGGCCACCAACACCCGCGGCCCAGCGAACGTGAGGTACGAGCGCTGCGTCCTGGGGGGCTCGAAGCGCCACAGCTCGCGGCCTGTCATCGGGTCGAAGCCTGCCACTCCGCGCCGGGCGATGGAGGTGACCAGCACCCCGTCGACCAGCTCGAGGCCGGGGCCGAGCGTCGCGCCGTCGTGGTCTCTTAACCAGGCCGCGCTCGCCGCGTCGCGCTCGAACAGGAGGACCCGCTCGGCGGTCGCGCACAGGGTGTGGGTGGCCGAGGTCGCGACGCCCTTGGGTGACAGGCGCCTGAACGCCGACGTGCCGCGGAACGTGAAGGCATGGGCTGCATGGGGAGAGGCGACCACGATGGTCGAGCGGCCCAAGACGAGCCCCCCGCCGTCCTCCCCCAGCGCCACGGGTCGAGTCCATTGGGGGCTCAACGCCACCCGGCGCACGTCGCCCTGGCCGATGGGGGCGCTCGCGACGACGCGCCGCGGCGAGAGGCTGGCCATCGACGTGTCTGGCACCGGCTGCTGCAGGCCCCGGAGCCCTTCAGTGCAGCGGACCTGGAGCGCCTCGAGCCAAGGGTTCGACGCGAGGCCGGGGCTCCGGGTCCTCAAGGCGAGGCACAGGTCGAGGCCGGCTTGAAACACGAGCTGCCGCTCGACGCCCTGGCCACCGAGTTGGGCGCGACCCTCGGCGGCGGCCCGGGCCAGACCCATCATCGTGAGAAAGGGGAACCCCTCGACCCGAATCGAGTCCCCCAGCGTCACCTCTCCGTCGAGGAGCACCGCGGTCAGGCCGCAGCGTGCCCTGCGGGTGAGGTTCGCGGTTCGCCCGTCGGCATCGAGCAGCGCGTAACCCAGAGGGCCCGAATGGTTGGTGATCTGCCACGGCTCGGGCTGCCTCGCCGACCACTCTTCCACCACCGTCCGGGTCAAGGCGGCGGTGCGCTGCTCCAGCGCTTCCACTTCGCTGGAGGTGGAGGCCTTGCCCCCATCACCCAGTTCACGGAGGAAGCCCCGGGCACAGGTGATGGCTGCCTCCACCAGGGCTGGCAGCTCCACCACCACGGTCGGTTGGGTACGTCGGGGCGGCTGCTCCAAGCTGAAGATGGTGACCTCGACCTCGAGGCCAGGGCGCCGCCAGAAGCACACCTCGAGGGACACGTCGTCGAGGGAAAGTTGGCCCCCGCGCTCGCCGTTGACCACCAGCTCGGCCACGGCTTCCACCAGGCTGCTCACGACCCTCAGCAGCGGCTCATCGGTCGCGCCGGGCAGCAGGTTGACGCCATCAATCTCGAAGGCGAAGGCGTCCTGTGGGCCGAGCGGACCCTCAGGCTCGCGTTTCCAGCTCTGCCCGACCCGGAACCGAATCATGCGTTGACACCCAGTTTACCCCCTCGTAGCATGACAAGTCTCTCGAGGATCTGCGAGATCCACGATTTTGCTAGGGAAACACCCGCGCCCAAAGCGGGTAGGAAACCGTATGACATTCTATGAGGCTGCGCTCCGAGTTCTCGAAGAGGCGGGAGCGCCTCTGCATTCACTCGACATCACCAAACGCGCCATCGATCGCGGGCTGCTCTCTCACATCGGCAAGACGCCCGAAGTGACGATGCTGTCTCGGTTGGCGGCCATGGCTCGGCGCCCAAGGGAGCGGAAGATCTTGGTCACCGCGCGTGACACTTTCGCTCTGACCGACTGGATGCTGCCGGAGGACGCGGAGGCTCTGACTGCGACGGGCGTGGTGGAGCCCAACCCAGAAGAGGATCTCCCCCCGTACCGTCCTGCCGAGCGGCACCCCGAGCCCCGAGCCGAGTACATGCGGGCCATCGGGAGGCAGGCCGAGCGGGAACGCAAGCGTCGCACCGACGACGACGGGAAACGGCGCAAGTTCCCGCCGGTACCCGAGGTGGCCTTCGAGCTCTTGCAGGAGTGCCAGGCAGCGCTGGTGCCCAGCGAGCTGGTGGCGCGTCTCAAGACCGGCGATCTGGTCGACGAGCTCAACGTGCCTCAGCTCCTCAACGCGTTGGCCGACGACAACCAGCGCCGCGTCGATCAAGGGCGCCGACCCAACTTCGTGGCTGCGCGCAACGAGGCAGGCGATCTTCAGCTCTCCGTCGAAGCAGGGGCCGAAGGCGGGCCGACTCCGGTGGAGCTGCAGCAGGCCTTCTGCACGGTCGTGGGGCTTCCCTTCGAGAACGGGCGGGTCCTGCTCAAGGGGGCTCGACCGGCGGCGAAGGGCGAGGTCGCTCCCGTGGGTACGCCGGAAGATGCCGCGCTGGTGCTCACGGCCAAGCACGCCGTGAAGGACGCCAAGAAGGCCATGGCGCGGGTGCTGCGCAAGCTCCTCGGCGAGCTCGAGCTGGGCACCTTCGAGAAGGCCTGCGTCCGCATGCTGCACGGCCTCCACTTCCGCGAGCTCAAGCTGGCGCGGCGGTCGAAAGAGGGCCCCACGCTCACCGGCCGTCGAAAGGACGGCAGCCTCGAGCTTCGCTTCGCGGTGCGGGTGCTCAAGGGTGCTCAGCCAATCGAGCGCCGCCAGGTCCAGGAGCTCCGTCGCGACCTGGCCCACCACGGTGCCCACATCGGGCTGTTGCTCTCTGCCGGAGAGGCCCGAGGCGACGCGCGCGCGGAGGCTCTGGCCAACGGTGGCCTGGTGATGCTGTGGTGCGGTGACGCGCTGGCCGAGAAGTTCTTCGAGGCTCAGGTCGGCGTCTCGGTCACCACCGTCGAGCTGTACGCCATCGACGAGGCCTTCTTCGAACAAGCCCGCGTCGACGCCGAGGAGTCTCAGCGGCGACGAGAGGAGCGGCACCGCGAAAAGGCCTCGCGGGGAGGCTCGCCGGAAGATGCCCCGAGCGAGGCTCGCGAGTCGCCGCCTGATGCCGAGCGCGCAGCTCCGGCCGAAGGATCGGCGCCGGCTCCCGAGGCTGCCGGGGGCCAAGATGATGGAGGCTCAGACGAAGAGGGCGAGGAGGGCCCCGAGGAGGAGGGGGCTGAGGGCGGAGAGGCCACCGGGCCCGACGCCGGAGGGAGCGAGGGTCGTCGCCGCCGTCGTCGTCGTCGCCGTCGCAGGCGTAGCGGTGCTCGGCCCGAAGGTGCCCCGGCCGATCAGCCAGCTCCATCGGGCGAGAACGCTGGGGCCGTCGCGGCGCAGGCGCCTGCCGGCGAAGCCTCGGTTCCAACGCCGCCACCACCACCGCCCCCAGACGAGCCAGGCCCGACCTCGGCCCCGGCGGAATGAGTCGGCTCCCCCATCGGGTCCTCTGGGGCCTGTTGGTGGCGGGAGCGTCGTGCACCCGGCCCACTGCGATAGTGGTCACCGCGCTGTCGGTCGACCAGCTCGAGGGGGGCAACGTCATTGGCATCACGCCCCCTCAGCTCGAGGAACGGATTGGCTCGCGCCTCGAGGCGGCTCGGTTCGTCGTGCTCAAGCCGGGCACCGCCGTTCCGGCAGAGACCAAAGGGTGGACGGTGAAGGTGGCGGTGGGCCTGGAGGAGCCCGACGCCGAGACCGGGCAGGGGGCCAGGGTCTCGGTGGTGATGCACCTTCGCCAGTATGGGGCATTGGAGGGGTTCGAGGTGCGCTCGGTGGTGCCGTCTCGCCAGGTCGCCAATGACGTGGAAGGAGTGCAGGCGGCGGCCCGTGAGGCACTCGACGCGGCGTTGAGCCGGGTGGTGCGGGAAGCCAAGGCGACCATCGAGCTCGAGCCGGCCAAGGACGACGCCCTGGTGGCTCACCTGAAAGACGGCGACGAGGCGACCCGAGACGCGGCGGTGCGGCTCCTGGTGGGCCGGAGAAACCTCGCGGCGCTGCCTCCGCTGCTCGAACACCTGAAGGATCCCGATCTCGACGTGGTGCGTCGGGCCGTTGGACGCTTGGTCGAGCTGAGGGCGCCTGAGGCGGTCAATCCGATGATCGAGGCGACGCGTCGCCAGGGGCCGGTGGTGGAGCGGGAAATTGTCTTTGCCGTTGGAGCCATCGGCGGCGAGGACGCCGAGGCCTACTTGGACCTCGTAGCGACCGGGCATGACGACCCAGTTGTGCGGGCGTCCGCGGAGGCCGCGCTGGGTGAGCTTCGTGCCAGGCGCGGCAGACAGGGAGCGAGCAAGTGAAGCGACTCTTCGCCTTTTCGTTGACCGTGGGCCTCCTCGGATGCGTGAAGAACGCGTCGGTGGCGCCTCCGGCACTGCAGCACACCGCCGCCGATTTCTTCGCGCTGAAGGTGGGCACTCAGTGGGACTACGAGGTCGAGCTCCTCGGGGCGAAGAAGACCAACGAGGTGAGGCTGGTGAAGCAGAACCGAGAGGGGTACTTCGAGGACTCGACGGGGGCCCAGTTCCTGGTCGACGCCTTCGGGGTGCGCGACCAGAAACGCTACCTGTTGAGGAACCCCATCGCCGTGGGGACCTCATGGACCAACGTCGTCTCGGTCTCGTCGGTGGAGCACTACGAGATCGTCGGCGTGGAGCAACCCTGTGCCACCCGTGGCGGTCGGTGGGACGACTGCGTCACCGTCGAGTCGCGGAACCGCATCGGGGAGGGCAAGGCCCTGGTCAACCAGTACACGCTCGCGCCCGGGGTGGGCATCGTCAGCCTGGGGACGTTGTTGGAGACCGACGGGCGGCACATTCCGCAGGCCCGGCTCGAGCTGGTGCGCTTTTCCTCGCCGTGACTGGCTCCTCGAGGCGCGGAGCACTTGAAGGTGGGTGGGGGCGCCACTACGGTGGCAGGGGTGGAGTCCTCCGAGTCGTCCGAGTCCAACGAGGAGATGATCCTTTCGTTCCTCGCCGAGGGTGGTGACGACTACATCTCGGGCGCGGCGCTGTCGGACAAGCTGGGGCTCTCCCGAACCGCGG
The DNA here is from genome assembly GCA_003153055.1 of Myxococcales bacterium. Next base: position 25,570 of record PMBV01000311.1, on the reverse strand, counting down.
TGTGGAAGTACGTCGAGCAGCTCCGTCGAGTGGGGTACCGCATCGATGCGCAGCCTTCTCGAGGCTACCGGCTCATCGAGGTGCCAGACCGGTTGACCGGTCTCGAGCTCTCGCCGCTCCTGTCGACTCGCGAGTTGGGTCGGGTCGTGCATCACCACGAGACCTTGGGCAGCACCAACAGCGAGGCCTTCGCCCTGGCCCAGGCTGGCGCGGCGCACGGGGAGGTCGTGGTGGCCGAGGCGCAGACCCAGGGCCGAGGGCGCCGGGGGAGATCGTGGAGCTCGCCGACCGGCACCAACCTGTACTTCTCAGTGGTGCTCCGGCCCGAGGTGCCACCTTCGCGGGCCGCGGAGGTGACGTTGCTGGCCGCCGTCGCGGTGGCGCAGACGCTGCGCGAGGCTGGAGCGGAGGCCACCATCAAGTGGCCCAACGACGTGCAGATCGGCGGGAAGAAGGTCGCGGGGATCCTGACCGAGCTGTCGGCCGACGTCGAGCGGGTGCACTTCCTGGTGTTGGGCGTGGGCGTCAACTTGAACGCCCGGAGGGAAGACTTCCCACCCGAGGTCGCGGAGCTTGCCACCTCGTTGATGGAGGCGCGGCACCAGCCTGTTCCGCGGGCCCTGTTCACCGCGGCGCTGTGGACCAAGCTCGAGGAGTGGCTCGATCGGTGGGGTGACGAGGGTTTTGCTCCGGTGCGCGAGGCCTGGAAGCGCTGGTCCTCCACGCTGGGTCACGAGGTCCTGGTGAAGAGTGAGGGCGTCGAGCGCTCGGGGCTCGCCGAGGACATCGACGAGTCGGGGGCCCTGTTGATCAGGGTCGCCGGGCGCCAGGAACGGGTCATGGCCGGTGACGTGGAGCTCCTTCGCCCCACGCTGGGGAGCTGAGCCCCCTTCAAAGGCCGGCCGACGGTATGCTGGGCCCCGTCATGCTTCTGGCCATCGACGTAGGAAACACGAACACCGTGCTCGGGGTGTACGAAGGGCGTGCCCTCAAGGCGCATTGGCGAGTGGAGACGAACCCTCGCCGCACCTCCGACGAGTACGGCATCTTCACGCTGCAGCTGCTCCAACACGCCGGGCTGAATCCGGGCGCCGTCACCGCGGTCGCGGTCTCCAGCGTGGTGCCGACGATGCAGTTCGCTCTCGAGAAGATGAGCGAGCGGTACTTTCACTGCCGGCCGATGTTCGTCGGGCCGGGGGTGAAGACAGGCATGCCCATTCTGTACGACAACCCTCGAGAGGTGGGTGCCGACCGGGTCGTCAACGCGGTGGCTGCCTACGAGAAACACCCCGGCGCGCTCGTCGTGGTGGACTTCGGCACGGCCACCACCTTCGACGCGGTGAGCGCCAAGGGCGAGTACCTGGGTGGCGCCATCTGTCCTGGCATCACCATCGCAATGGAGGCCCTGTTCAAGAATGCCGCCAAGTTGCCCCGGGTGGAGTTCGCCAGACCGCCTCACGTCATCGGGAAGAATACGGTGCATTCGATGCAGGCGGGGTTGGTCTACGGGTATGTGGGGCTGGTCGACGGCGTGTGCGAGCGCATGAAGCGGGAGCTGGCCGTTCCGGCGAAGGTGGTCGCGACGGGTGGGCTGGCACCTCTCATCGCGACCGAATCCCTGGCCATCGAAGAGGTCGATGAGTTCTTGACGCTCGATGGGCTCCGCCTCATTCACGAGAGAAACCATCATGAGTGAAGTGCAGGAGAGCCCCGAGGCCCAGGTGTCGGCGTGCCCCATCACCGCCGAGTTCCTCGCTGATCAGATGCGCAAGCACGTCGACCCGAAGGCCCCCGTGCCGCTGCGCATGATGGCCGCCAAGGGGCTCGTGCCCCTGTCGCCCTCCGACATGGTCTCGGTGCTGTTCATGTTGATGTACGACGCGGAGGCCAACGTTCGGGAGACGGCCGGGAAGACCGCCGTCGGCCTGCCCGATCGCATCGCGGCCTCGGCGTTCCGTGATGAGGAGGTCCAGGGCCCGGTGTTGGCCTGGTACCTCACGCTCTACGGCCAGCACGACGCCTACGCCGAGATGTTGATCTTCAACGGGAACACGCCCGATGACGCGGTGGCCAAGCTGGCCGTGTCTTGCAGCAAACGAACCGCGGAGATCATCGGAAACAACCAACTGCGTCTGCTCCGCACCGACGACATCATTCGCGAGCTGGCGAAGAACGCCAACGCGACCGGGGCGCTCATCGACGGGGTGTGCGACTTCGCGGTGCGCAACGGCCTGAACCTCCCCGACGTCACCCAGATGCAAGAGGCCCGGGTGCGCCTGTTCGGGCCGGAGGCCGTGGCCGCGCCGATCGACCAAGGGCCCACTGCTGATCAGCTCATCGCCGAGTACGGCATGGACGCGGTGGAGATCGGCAAGGTCGGAGGGGGGCTCGAGGAGGGCAAGAAGCTCACCCTGGCTCAGCAGATCATGAAGATGAACATCGCCGAGAAGATCAAGCTAGCCACCAAGGGCAACAAGGAAGCTCGAACGGTGCTCATTCGAGACGCCAACAAGCTGGTATCGGTGGCCGCCATTCGGAGCCCCCGCATCACCGAGGGCGAGGTGCTGTCCCAGGCGATGAACAAGATCGCCCACGACGACGTGCTCCGGTGCATCTACGCCAACCGCGAGTGGCTGCGGAAGTACGCCATCAAGCTGGCGCTGGTGAAGAACCCCAAGGTGCCGCAGGGGGTCTCGATGCGCCTGCTGGGGCAGCTCCACGAGTCCGACGTCAAGCAGCTGTCGAAGGACAAGAACGTCGCAGGGTCGGTGCAGATGATGGCGAAGAAGCAGATTATGAAGAAGGAGGCGCCCAAGCGCTAGGTGGTGGTGGAGGAGCTGCGGAGGAAAAAAAGCAACGGCCGGGGTCGGGGGCGGGAGCGGGTGCGCGCGACGGGAACGGATTTGGGGAGACGGCTGACGGGAGACGGGCGACGCTCAAGGTCTCGTGATCGAAGTTCTCGTAGGAGAAGCCCGTCCCCCGAAGCCCGGTCGCGGGCGCGCACCCGGGCGCGCGCCCGGCAGTCCCGTACCCGGCAGTCCCGTACCCGGCAGTCCCGTACCCGGCAGTCCCGTACCCGGCAGTCCCGTACCCGGCAGTCTCGTACCCGGCAGTCTGGCGGACCAAACTCACCGCAGGAAATGGGCCCGTCGCGCGCTCAGCTGTCCGCGAGTTCCTCGAGGCCGATCTCCGACTCCGACGTGGTCTCGTCGATCGACTGAAGAGCTCCCTGGAGCGCGGCGCGGAGGGTCGCCAGCTGATCGTCTCGGGCCTTGATCCGCTCGCTCAGCCGGGTGGCCCGTCGTTCGTGCTTCGACAGATCGGCGTCGGTGTTGGCCACCCGTGCCCTCAGGCCAGAGATCTCGTCGGCGAACGAGCTGGCCTGCGAGGCGAGCTGGGTTCGAGCGCTCTCCAGCTCTGCGTGGCTCTGTTCGTGCTGAACCCCGAGCTGTTCGAAGGCCTGGCTCTGCTCCTCGGCGCGGGCCCGCAGCGTCTCGAGCTCGGCCCTTGCCTCGGTCAGGTCAGCCTCGGTGCGGACCCGAGCGTTCTCGGCGTCGAGCTGGGCCTGCCGGGCAGGCTCGAGCTGCGCCTCGATCTCGATGAGGTGCGCGTGGTCGGCGTCGAAGTCGGTCTGGAGCGTCGACAGTCGGGCGGCGGAGGCCCGGGCCTCCTCCCTGCTCTGGAGCAACTGCTGCTCGAGGCGCTTCTTCTCGTTGACCTGTTGGTCCGCGCGCGCCTGCAGGGTCTTGAGCTGGGCGTCCCGCTTGGCCAGCTCGGCCGATGACTCGCTGGCCTGCTGCTCGAGCGAGTTCTCCTTGTCGCGGAGCTCGATGATCTCCTGCTCCTTGGCATTGAGCTCGTTCTTGAGCCGAAGGACCTCTTTCTCCTTCTTGTTGGCTGCGTCGCGAAGAGAGAAGACCTCCTTGGCGTCGCTGCGGGTCGAGGTGTTCTTGGCAGCCTCGACCTCGGTCTTGATGGTCTCCATCTCGAGCTCGAGATCGCGGAGCCTGCCCTCCAGCTCGGCAGAGTGGCTGCGCGCCTCCTCGAGGGCCCCCTCAAGCTCGGTGTTGCGCGACCTGAGCTCCCGGGCATCGGCCTGGTCCATCACGCCCGAGAGCGACGACTGGTAGGAGCGCAGGGAAGGCGCCGGTGGCGGCATGCCCACCACCGTTTTGTCGCTGTCGTCCTCGTGCGCCTCCCCCGAGTCGGTGGTGAAGGGGATCTCTTCCTCGATCGGGGGAGGAGGCATGGCTACGGGGGGGCTCGCGCGATCCTCGAAAATCGAGTCCACCATCTCGAAGTCCGAATCCAGCCCCACCGTCTCTTCCTCGACGGGGGTCTCGAGGTTGATCTCCTCGAGGGCGTCGTTGGCTGGCTCGCTCGAGAGCTCGACCGGCGGGGGAGGGAAGCCAACCAGGCCGCCCACGTGCTCCACGAGGGTCGGGGCCTCGAAGGGCTTGCCCACGTAGTCTTCGGCCCGGGTCTTGAGCTGCTGGTGCTTCTCGAACCCCTTGGGGTCGCCGATGATGATCACCGGCACCGACTTGAGCTCGGCCTCGCTCTTGAGCTTCTTGCAGATGATGTAGCCGTTCTGCCCGGCGTCCAGGTCCACCGCCAGCACCACGCAGTCGGGCCTCCGCCTCCTGATGAGCTCGGGGGCGCCCTTGCCATCTGTGGTCTCCTCCACCCCGAACCCCCGGTGCTCGAGGTTCTCGCGGAGGGCCTGCATGAGTGCGAGATCCTTCTCGACGATCAGCACGGTCTTTGACATTTCCCCCGGAGGGTACTGGCCACCCCCGAGGGGGTCAACGAATGGGACGCGTCTCGACCTGTGGCACCCTGGATTAGTGCCGGAGGGAGGCGGGCTGCATCCGAACCGCCGGGAGCGACTCCGGGGGTGGGCTCGTCTGCCCCGCGGTGTGCTGCGGAGCGATCAGGGCGCGCACGTCCTCCTCGTCGAGATCGGTCACCAACTGGTACACCACGTCGCCTTCCCGCCAGCTCACCACGTTGTAGCCGTGACTGCTGGCGACCTCGGGCTTCGAGCCAATGTCGACGTCGTGGTCGTCGCCGTAGACAAAGAGCCCCATGGGGCGTCGAGCGTCATAGCGAATGTAGGCCGCCGCTTTGTCTCTCACCTGCAGCAACCGCGCTCCAGTCGCGGTGGCGTTGGGGAACTGAGGGACGATGACCGGGTGATCGAGCTTGCCACCGAACCAGGCCTCGATGGCCTGGGCGCCTGGCTGGCGAATCTCGAGGGGGAATTGACGGGCGTGCCGCATGGCGGCGTCCTGCTCGTACAAGCGAAGCTGGTGGATCCGGTATTGCTGGTTGGCTCCCACCACTGCGAGGGCAACGCCAGCTGCCGCGGCGCCCAGTCGCACCAGGCGAAGTCGGCGAGCGGCGAGCTCCTCACGGTGAATGCCGTCAAAGACGGTCTGCCGCAACCGGCTGGGCGCGCTGGGGCTCCCCTCGCGAAGGAGCGCGCGAAGCATGGAGAGGTTGTGCCTTTCCACTTCGACGCGGTGGGCGCAGGTGGAACAACCTGCCAGGTGCGCCTCGATGCCCACACGCTCGTCAGCACCCAACTCACCGTCGAGGTAGGGCGTCAGCTGAAGCTCGAGTTCGTGACAGTTCATGCAACGGGTCCCGGCGTACACAACGCTGGGTCACCCGAGCTTCTTCCGCTCCCGCCACGCATTCAAGTCAATGGTTCGATCGGGTGTCGATTCTCCCTCCCGCGCCAGCAGCTGCTTCTGGAGCTGTCGCCGACCTCGAAAGAGCCGGCTCATCACCGTTCCCACCGGAACATCGAGGATCTCGGCGATCTCCTTGTAGGAAAACTCCTGGATGTCCGCGAGGATGACGACCATGCGGAAGTCGATGGGCAAGGCGTCGATGGCCTTGAGGATGTCGTCGCTGAGGACCCGCTCGAGCAGGTATTCCTCTGGGTTCTGCGCTCGATCGGTGACGTCGGCCGAGAAGAAGTGCGACTCGACCGACATGCGCTCGGACTCGTCCTGGAGCGACTTCTCGCGGGTCGACCGCCGGTAGGTGTTGATGAAGGTGTTGGTGAGGATTTTGAAGAGCCAGGCCCGGAAGTTCGTGCCTCGCTCGAATTTCTCGAAGAACCGCCAGGCCCGCATGACGGTGTCCTGCACCAGGTCTTCGGCGTTGCGCTCGTTGCGGGTCAGCCGCACCGCTGACGCGTAGAGGGCATCGAGCCACGGTGTTACCAGCGCCTCGAACTCGATGCGCTGTGCAGTGGTCTTCGTGTGGTTGAACCCCAGCATTCGTTCTCTCCCTGGGCCCCGCTCCGCGAGGCGCCTCCAGTCCCTAGACGTATGCTCAGGACACCCATTTCGTCTCATCTCGGGTCACGAACATTCGTGCAGGTTGCAGGCCGAGATCAACATGGCGCTAACTTGCTGAAATTGCTGGGAACGACGTAGGAGGCGTCGTCTCACCTGTGACACGCTGACCCCTCCCGCGATGGGGAGGGTGACAAGGTGTCGAGCAGCGATCCCGGCGCGATTCGAACGCGCGACCCCTGGCTTCGGAGGCCAGTACTCTATCCAGCTGAGCTACGGGACCAAACGTCGAGACGCGTATACAACCTCTGGCCGGCGGAAGTCTTGCTTTTTCGGGCCAGGCCGGGACGCAGACGGGTCTCGGGGTTCGATCCTGACCCCGAGGAAGGGTGCAAACCCTTCGAGAGAAGGTAGAAACGACATGTGAGGTCACCGCAACAACCTGGGCGTTCGCTCGGTCGGTATGAGCTTCTCTTCATGCTGGGGCAGGGGGGCATGGGCGAGGTGCATCTGGCCAAGCTCACTGGGGCGGCCGGTTTCGAGAAGCTTTGCATCGTCAAGACCATCTTGCCGCAGATGCAGGCCGACCCTCAGTTCGTCGAGCGCTTCCATCACGAGGCTCGCGTGCTGGTGCAGCTCACTCACTCGAACATCGCCCAGGTGCACGACATGGGCGAGGTCGACGGAACCCTGTACATGGCCATCGAGTACGTGGCCGGGGTCGACCTTTCTCGGGTGGAGAACCGAGTGCACCGGCAGCAGGCGGTGGTGCCCATTCCCATCGCCTTGTACCTCGCGCAGCAGGTGGCCGAGGCGCTGGGGTACGCCCATCGAAAAGCGGGCCCTGACGGCACACCCCTGGGCATCGTGCATCGCGACGTCTCGCCTCAGAACGTCATGGTGTCCTACGAGGGTGAGGTGAAGGTGATCGACTTCGGCCTCGCCAAGAGTGCCGCGCGATCCAAGCACACGCTGCCTCAGACGGTGATGGGCAAGCTCGGGTACATGTCGCCGGAGCAGGCCATGGCCAAGCCGGTCGATCACCGCTCCGACATCTTCTCGGCTGGCATCGTCGCCTGGGAGACGCTCACTGGTCGACCGCTGTACGAGGCGGGCACCATGGGCGAGATGGTGGTCAAGATGGCCCACCCGAGCATCGAGTCGCCGAGGTCGATTCGCCCGGAGATCTCCCCGGCCCTCGATCAGATCATCATGCGTGCGCTGCAGGTCGACCCGTCGGCGCGGTACTCGAGGGCCGATGAGTTCGCGCGGGCCCTCAACGAGTTGGCCGTGCGGGAGGGCCTGACCGTGGGCGCGGAGGAGGTCGGAAACTACGTGCGGGCGATGTGCCCCGACGAGTTCGCCGCGGAGCGGCAGCTCCAGTCGAAGCTCTCGATGCTGCGGAAGAGGGCCAGCACCGAGGGCGAACCTTCGCCCGAATGGGGCGAGCCGGAGGCCCTGGGTGGCACGCTGCTGCGACCGTCTCAACCGGATCTCGCCGACGCCGAGATGACGCCAGCCCAGCGAGCGGTCTCCGTCGTCGCGCCGACTCCCAAACCTGGGCGTGGGCGAACGGTGGTGCGGCCCCAGGCCAGCCCTGCCCCCCGGCACGTGGGCGCCAAAGGGGGAACGGTGGTGCGGGGAGAGCCAGTCACGGTCGACGTCGGCTCGGGCCCATTGGTGGTACCGCGATCGAAGGCGCCGCTCTACGCCGTCCTCGGGGTCGTGACGATTGGCACGCTGGGGCTGGCCGCGTACCTCCTCGGAGGGAGAGGCGACTCGTCGCCGGTCCGCGTGGCCGAGCCCGTCGCCAATCGCGGAGACGAGCGCACGCCCAGCACCGAGAGCAAGAAGGGCGAAGAACCACGGAGCCCTCCGCCAACTGACTCAGACTCCGGTTCGGTCCCGCGGGAGCCGGCCACCCTCGGCACCATCGAGGTGGTGGGGACCCCGGTGCCGGTACGCGTCGACGACGACGTGGTGATCGTGCTGGTGGCACGGGGGGCCAAGCCACCGTTCGAAGAGGGTGATGCGGTGCTGCTCATCGGAGAGCCATCGGGGAAGCGGGCCCCCTTGTACGCACGTGGCACGGTCGTCGACGTGAAGCCGACGATGGTGAAAATCATGACCTCCGACGGGCAGACCGGCTCGGTCGAGAAGCTCTTCGCCATCAAGGACCTCGTCGTCGTCGTTGTCGAGAAGCGCCCCGCCGCCGAGAAGCCTGTCTCCGCCCCCCGGCCCAAGCGCGTCAACCCGACCTCGACCTCGACCTCGGAATGGAAGACGCTCGATGCCAAGGTCCCGGCGGAGCCGGTGCACGAGCCCGTCGCGGCCGAGCCGCCCCACAAGACCCCCGCCAAGACCGAGCCGGCGATCGACGCCACAGCCAAGGGCACTGGCTCGGGGCTCCGAGGCGTCATCGGCGTGTCGTCGGCCAGCGCACCGGGTGGGCAGATCGTCCGCATCTTGAACCAGAACACCGTGCCGCTGACCGGCTGCACCGTGCGGCTCTCGTCAAACCGGTCGGCCCCCATTCAGCTCATCGGGCCCAACAGCGAGGTTCGGCTCAAGTATTCGGTGTTCCACCCCGACACGAAGCCCCCGGATCCGAACTTTCAGCAGGGCTGGTCCGCGGTGTATTGCCGGGAGGGCACGGGTTACTTCTTCACCACGTGGAGCTCGAGGTAGCGGTATACCGGCGCCGCAATGGCCAAGAGAACCGAGCAGACCCTCAAGAAATCGTACGAGAAAGCGCGCAAGGTCAACCCCCGAGCCATCACCGGCAAGGAGACCGCGCTGGAGTTGCTCGATCATGCCTTCGGGGCCTACGTGGGTCGCCAGGAGCGCACGGCCTTCGAGCTCATGCGCCGATCGCTGGAAGAGGACGCTTCCATCTTCCTCACCCTCTCTGGCGCGATGACGCCGGCGGGCCTGCACCAGAGCTGCATCATTCCGCTGGTCGACGCGGGCGCCATCTCGGTGATCAGCACCACCGGAGCCAACCTGTACCACGACGCCCATCGAGTGATGCGGCACCACATTCGCGAGGTGAACCCCTCGGCGGGCGACCTCGAGTACCGGCGGGCGCGGATCATTCGCATCTACGATCTCGGGTTCGACGAGGACGTGCTCCTCGACACCGATCGGCTGTTCTCGGCCATCATTCGCAAGCCTGAGTTCCAGCGGAAGATGACGACGCCGCAGTTCCACTTTCTCTTGGGGAAGCACCTCGACGCCATCGAGGAAGAGCTGGGAGTCGAGCAGCCTTCGCTCCTGTCGACCTGTTACCGCCGCGCGGTGCCGATCTTCTCGGGCGCGGTGCAAGATGGCTCGATCTTCCTCAACGTGGTGAAGCTCAAGCGGCTCTTCCCCGAGGAGTTCCGCTTCGAGCTCGACATCAACGACGACGTCTACGCCATGGCCGCCCTCCAGCACTACGCTCGGCATCACTTCAGCAAACGAATGGCCATCTGGATTCTCGGCGGTGGGGTGCCCAAGAACTACACGCTCCAGGGCGAGCCGCTGCTCGANNGACATCGACGTGCAGTTCTGCGTCGACCCGGTGGACAACGGCGCGCTGTCGAGCTGCCCTGCTGGCGAGGGCCACACCTGGGGCAAGGTCTCGGCCGACGCGGTGGAGACTGGCTCGGTCTACTGCCACTGTGACGTGACGGCGGTCTTCCCCTGGCTCGTGCACGCGCTCATGCAGCTCAAGGTGAGCAAGCGCAAGCCGTTCCGCATGATGGATCACCTCGAGACGGCAGTGCAGTTCCTCGACGCCGACGTGAAGAAGCACCGCCGTGAGCTGCTCCAGACCGTGGAGTGGACGGTCGACGACGTCAAGTAGGCATCGCGCGCTCGCCCAGCGGCCTTCACGAGCGCTCGGCGAGCAGGCGCTTGTAGTCCTTGAGGTGCCGGATCGCCGCCATCTTCTCTCCCTTGCGCTCGTAGAGGCGAGCGAGGTTGAAGTAGGCGTCGACTGAGCTCGGCTCGAGCTCGATGGCCTGGTGGTATCGCTCGATGGCGTCGTCGACTCGCCCCTGATCTTCCAGCACGACGGCGAGGTTGAAGGTGGCTGTCGTGTCGCTCGGCCGAGAGACCAGCGCCGCCACGTAGTGGGCCTCGGCTTCTTTGAGCTGACCGAGCTGGTGAAGCAGACGGCCCCGGTTGACGTGGGCGTCGGCGTGCTGGGGGTCGTTGGCGATCACCTCGGCGTACGCCTGCAGGGCCTGGAGCGTGTCATGGGCCTCGAGCTGCACCGCCTGGGAGAAGAGGGCCTCGGCTTCCTGTCGTCGCATCGGGCGAGCGAAGTCGAACACGCCCTGGTTCGTCTCCGAGCGGCCTCGACCCGCGGCCTGCCCCCCGAGGTGAAGGCTCGCTCCCGACTCACCACTGGACGCGCCGCCATGCACCAGGTGGTGAGCCGCGGAGACCCGCGCGAGGTCATCACCGCTCAGGAGGTCGCGGGCCTCACCCAGCACCATTCCGACCAGCGCACGAGTCACCTCGGTTGAGGTCCCGAGGAGCCCTGCGACCTGCTGCACCGAGTAGGCTTGCTTCATGGGGTCGGCATAGCAGGTGGGGCTGACATCCGAGGGGTCCTGCCCCGCAACGACTCGTCATTCCATCGAAAACGTCTTCAGCGGGAGAGCCTGGTGGGCGGACGTCGGCGGGGCACGCCGAGGGCATTGGGGTCGGGCATCTCTGCGATGTGACGGCGATAGCTCGACCAGGCCAGCGGCGCCGCCACGGCAAAGGCGAGGAGGGTGGCGAACAGGGGACCCCAGGGGAAAGGCGACGCAGGAGGCGGCGGCTCGCTCTCGACCCAGGTGCCCATCTTCTGGCGAGCTCTGGCTCGGGCGGCCTCCCGCTCCTCCTCGGTCAGTGCGGTGGGCTCATAGTGCTGCACTTGACCGTGCCGAGGCGTCACGGTGCCAGGCGGGAGCTCCTCGGAGCGCTGCTGGTAGGACTTCACCCCCCGGCGAGGGTCGGTTGCCCCATCTGCCAGGACGCCCAGCCCACCCAGAGCCAGGGCCAGCGCGAGGAGCGAAGGGATCGTCCGCATGGGGGCTGAATGCTAGCTGGTCAGCCCGGCAACGTCACGGTCTCGAGGGTCATTCCAGGGCAAAGCCCACGACGTGGAGCGGCGGCAAGCCGAAGTCGAACCGCCAGGCAAACTGGTAGTACAGCGAGGCCGAGAGCGCGCCACCGAGCAAGACCCGGAGGAAGACCGCGGCGCCCGCGGCTCTGGCCCAGGTGCCGTGCTCGGCATCGGTCACCGCGGCGCTCCCGAAGATCTCCGCGTCGACCTGCCGAAAGAAGAGCGAGGGGAAGATGTAGAAGGTCGAGAGGAACCCGCGGTCGATGATGAAGGAGTAGCGGTAGCGCACCGTGCCCAGGGCGACTGAAGTGGCTCGCATGACATGATCGTCGAAGCCCCGGAGGCCCTCCACCAGGCCGCCCGGCAGGAACACTCCAGGGCTGGGGTCCGAGGTTCGGGCGCCCGTCATCAGCGCCGTCCCTCTGCTGACTCCGCCGACGCGGAGGCTCCCATCGGGGGCGCCAGGCAGCGTCCGCCCGACCAGCGAGACGAGGAGCGAGTTTCGTTTCGAGATCGGCAAGGGAATGGCCAGCGAGACGCCCAGTCGTAGATCGGCCATGTCTCGGTTGCTGCCGATGGCCCGAGGGTAGGCGGCGGCGTCGAGGCTGAAGGTCAGCTGGCGCTGGGCCCCGCCATAGCTCGTCCCGTCGGAGGCCCCCCACGAGAAGGACACGAAGGGCCCGATGAAGCGCTCAGTGGGCCAACCAAAGGGCTGGGCGAGCTCGAACCGGCCTCCCAGAGACACTGGGGCGGTGAAGATCGTGCGATCCACCGACAGGGCCCCCGACCAGTAGGCGATGTCCGAGTAGCCTTCGCGGCTCACCTGGGCGGTGAAGCTCCAGGGGGCGAGCTGGAGGTTGCGGTAGCCAGCCCAGATGAGGCTCGTGAGCGCAGGGAGATCCAGCTGTGCGTTCAGCGCCCAGGTGTGGAAGCCGAGACGATCGCTCCCGGCCAAAGACGCGTACAACGAGGTGACGACGGCCGGTTGGCCAGCCTTGTCCGAGCCGAGGCCGAACAGCACTCCGGGGGCCCTGAGCGCGGGGATGAACAGGTGGTCTAACGGCGAGTAGGCCGTGTCTTCTTCCACCGCCAACTTCGGTGGCTCGTGGCGGGGCTCGGCCAGCGCCTCTGACTCGGCGGGCCACGGGGCACCTTCGGCGAGCGTCTCCAGGGGCTCCTGGGGCACTACGTCGAGAGACCAGTGGGTGCCGTCACGGTTGACTACCGCGACACCGCCGGGCATCGGGCTCGGATCCATGATGCCGTAGGGCGTGTCGCTCAGGCGCTCGAGGCGCCCCGTGGCGACGTCGACGCGATGCACCTGGAGGTACGAGCCAGCTGTCCGGGCGAAGACGAGGTGGCTGTCATCGGACCACCGGGGGGCGTAGTTGAACGCTCCGTCGCTGGTGAGCCGCCGAACTCGGCCGTCCTCGGTTCGGATCGCCAGGTTCCAACCGTTGCCGTCGTGGAGCGAGAGCGCGAGGCTGGTGCCCGCGGAGTTCCAAGCCGGAGCTCCCAGCCCAACACCCGGTGGCGCCTCGAAGAGCACCTCGGACATGCCCGTCTCGAGCTCCCGCTCGACGATTCGCGCGCTTCCCGAAGGTGGCAGCTCGATGAAGGTGTACTTCCGGCCATCGGGTGAGACCGAGCCGCCCATGCCCCGTCCCACGTCCTGCCAGACCTGAACGACCTCGAGGGTCGCGACATCGATCTTCCAGATCTGCGCCCGAGTGTCACCGCGCTCGACCAGGTCGTCGTTGATCAGAAAGAGGAAACGTCCATCACCGGAGAAGCTCAGCCCGCTCATGGACGATGGGCCGCTCGACACCCAGTCGCGATCGGGCGTGAGGCGATTCAGGCGCCGCTCGGCCAGGACCGTTCCCTCGGAGGAGAGGATTCGCAGCATGGGGACCTCCTCGAGGCCGACGGAGACCAGCGCGATGGTCCCGCTCGCCGGGTGCGTGGCGATGCGCGCCAGCATGCCAACGTCGCCCCGAAGGATCCGCTGGCGCTCGGGGCGGGTTCGCACCACCAGGTGCTCCTTGAGCGAGGCCTGCCAGAGGTCGAGCAAGGCACCAGCCGAGGCGCCGTACACCGAGCGGAAGCGGAGCGTGACGCCGAAGGGTGAAAAGAGGCTCTTGCCCTGGAGCTCCATCAACGCCCACAGCTTCTCTTCCCCATAGGTCTTGGCCAGCCACTCCACGAAGTAGAGGCCAGTGAGGTAGGCACCCGAGGCGGGGAGAAGCTCGCGCTGGGCGAGGCTCAGGTCGCCGCCCCCGAGCGCACCCTTCCTCGCCGCCACGAAGGAGTCGAAAAGGCCCTGGTACATCGGGCTGTGCGGCCGGCCCGTGGGGCGCTCGATGCGACCCTCGTAGTACTCGGCGACCCCCTCGGTGAACCACCGTTCGAGGAAGGCCTGGGAGGGGACGACCGGGCCGACGATGAGGTTGACGTACCGCCAGACGCCCTCGAGCTGCTCGAAGTGGGCGTAGTGGAACATCTCATGGCAGGCGATGTCTCCGGTGTCGGCGGCCGAGAGGCCATACCAGTTGAAGAGCTCCCAGGTGGCCGACAACGGCTCGACGGAGTGCAGCGGCTCGCCAAATGTCTGCCCGCCCACGTAGGCGTTGTTGAAGTTGGCCGAGGTGAGGAAGAGGAGTGCCCGCCCATGGTCGCGCTGGGTCAGCTGGTGAGCGCGCAGGGCTCGGAGGCACTCACTGGCGCGGGCGGCGACCCGGTGGGCTTGCTCCGAATAGTTCGCCGGGTAGTAGAGCTCGACGTCCTCGGTGACGAGGCGCCGCATGTCGTCGTGAGCGAACGACGCGGCCACGTCTTGCTCGAACCGGGGGGAAACCGAGGCGCACGCGGCGATGACCGGGAGGGCAAGCACGAAGCGCATGATGCGTCGACCTTTTCACGGGCCGTGGCTGGGGCACCACGGCTTTCTTTGTCGAGGGGTCGACCTGCGTGGTACAGGCCGCGCATGACGATGCCGATGCCGCCGCAACTGGAGGCTGCTTTCACTCAGATCTCCGACGCGCTCGCCAAGGTCGTGGGCACGCCGGTGGATCTCGCCAGCGAGGGGTGGGCCGAGATCGAGAAGGGCGTGATCCGACTCTTGGGCGGGCCGTTCGACCCCGCTCGCGCCGAACACCAGATGGTGGCGCTCGGCTTGTCGGGCGGCCTCGCGAGCCGGCTCCACGCCGACCACCAGGCGTTCTGGTTTCCTCATCGGGAGACCCCCGAAGGCGCATCTCTCGGCTTCCCCGACGCTCTCATCATGCTGTCGCCGTTCGGCGCGGTGGTTGATGCGCTCCGCTCGGCACGCCTGGAGCGACTGGCCGACGTGCAGAAGGAAATCAGGGGAGCGCTCGCCCAGGTCAAGTTCTCTGGTCAAGCGGGCACCGTGAAGCTGGCGGCCGAAGACTACATGCGGCTGTTCGACCCGGCCTTCGTGCAGCTCGTGGCCCTCGACCGCGCCAAGCTGAAGTCCACGTGGGACTTGACGCCCAATCGCTTGTCCATCGATCTCCGCGACGCCATCGGGCGGGCGACCAAGCTGAGCCCCGAGGTGAAGAAGCAGCTCGAGCAGCAGTTCGTCACTGCTCTCGCCCGCATGGACGCGGGGACACCGCTCATCAAGCAGGTGCTCAAGGCGCCCCGCATCGTGGAGTCGATGGGGTTGTTGTTCGGCTCGGTGGGCAGCACCGGCGCCGCCGCCGAGGAGTTCTGGACCGACGTGGTCATGGCGCTCCTCTTCGTCGGTGCCCCGACGAGCTTCCCCCCACTCGATGGAGAAGAGCTCGAAGTCGCCAAGCAGGGAGTCGACCCGCTCTTCCTCTTCCTCGACGTGGTGCCCTACCAGCACAAGGCGCCCGAGGAAGAGGGCCTCTTGGGCGCGTTCCCCGCGGCGACCCTCTCGTTGCCCGAACCCGCCTTCGAGCAGGTGCGCCAGCTCCGGCTCATCAAGGTGGGCCTCGAGGCAGTGACCCAGCCGCTGGCCCAGTTCGACGCCGCGAAGACCCGCGAGTCCATCGCGCGTTTCAGCGACATGGTCCGCCAGCGGACTGGCCCGGTGCCCCCGGGGCAGGGTGCCGACGAGGCCAAGATGATGATCGACGCGGCCTTGCAGTTGCTCACCGATCTCAAAGGGCTGGTGGCCTCTGGCAAGGAAGTCTTCTTGCGGCGGCTGACTGAAGCCGAGGCCGCCTCCGAGCCGGCGTTGGGGCAGGTTCGCCAGGCCGCGTCTGGGCCTCGGATCATTCTCGCGCCGTAGGTGACTGGGCGACGGCCTTGGGCTGGAGCGGTCACCTGGAGCAACGGGGCTCTGGGCGAGCACAACCAGCCCCTCCTGCGGAGACCTGGAGCTCGCTTCGTACCGACCTCGAGGCCCGGTCACTTCCCAGCCCTGTCATCACGGAGTACTGATTTGTACACCGTGATGACACGCTCGGGGACCAGTGCCCACCAGCCACCTCTCATGGCCGGCCCTCTCGACGATGCCCAGCACGGAGCCCCGTGCCATCGGGCCGAGGGGCTGCCCGAACTTGGCTGGGAGGGCGCCAGTACACCCACGTGTCCCCCTTGAAAGCGCTGGCGCTCCTCGGCACCGCCCTCCGAGCTGAGTGCTTGGAGTGACCGGCTCCTTTCGGATGGAGCTCTCGCGCCGCCTCTCCTCGGATGCCGTGGGGCAACCGACGCCTCGTGAATCGAGCCGGCGATCCACTCAATGCGCCAGCGCGGTGCAGCGGCGCCTCGCCGTCACTCGTCGTGGGTACGCTCGACGAACACCGCGAGCACCTTGGGCGAGCGGAAGTAGGTGCCGAGCACGACGAAGACGCCGACCACCAGCGCGGTCCACCCTACCGAGACCACGCTCACCAGAGCATGGGTCATCGCCGCGACGGTCTCTGCGTCGGCCACCCCCGAGGCAATGAGGGCCCGGCCGTTGGCTTCGGCTGCCCGGCGGACGATCACCAACTGCTGCGCCCCATCGAGGGTCCGCAGCACCGCCGTGGCGAGGGCCAGCACCCCGAGTCGCCGGGCCAGCGCCGCGGGCGGGGCCTCCGACGACCAGCGAATCTGCAGCGAGGTGAGGAAGACGATCATCGAGGACGCTGCGAGCAGCCCGAGGACCATCGCCCTCGGGGTGGCCATGGCCTCCATCGCGCTCAGGGTCGCTCGCTCCTGAGCCTTGAGCGCCGACTCCTGCTCCTTGCTCAGCGGGATCAACCCCTTGAGTGGCCCCAGGGAGAAGTCGTGAGGGCCAATGCTCTCGACGCTCATCACCATCGCGGCTTCCTGCGCCGACGAGATCGAGACCATCACGCCGAGACCGACCGCCACCAGCAGCAGGAGCCGGAACAGGGCCGTAGACCGGGTTGGGTTCGCCATTCCTTTAGGCCGTGCTCTTCTCGACGTACCGCATGCGCAGGTCCGTCAGCATCGAGGCGAAGAGCTGCTCCTCGTCATCGGTGAGGTTGCCCCGGGTCTTTGCCCGGAGCATGTCGAGCGCGTCGATGGCCTGCCGCGCCTGGGGCATGTCGACGCTGCTCTGGCCGGTCTCGGGGTTCGGGGTCACCCCGAGGTGAATCAACGCCGTCGAAGCCAAGCCGAGAATGAAGGCGCTGAACGAGAGCGGCACCTCGGCGTCAGACATCACGAAGCTCTGCCCACGCTTCTCACCCATGGCTGGGCCTCCTCGAGGGGTTCAACCCTCCTGGTCGTCGTCTTCTTCTTCGTCGTCGTCCAGGTCTTCGTCCATCACCACCTCGACCGGGAGCGCGTTCTCCGCGAGATCAGGCAGCGACTTCAGGTACTTGTCGAATTCCTTCTCGTCGACCACCCCAAAACGAATGTAGCGTTCAACGGTGCGCTTGTCGGCATGCTTGGGGTCGATCGAGGCCATGTGCTTTCTCTCCTGAAACCTTCCGTTGCGCGGCCTTATAGCAGTCGCCCGCGGCACCACAAGCTCCCCCGCGCAAGCGATTCGACGCCGGAGAGCCTGGTTTCTCGCGCTCGTGCCGTGGGCAAGGCATTCTCGCTCGGGCCACCATGAAGTCCCACGGACACGCTCGCCGCCCCAGCATCGCCATCACTCCGGACTTCGCTGGGCCCAGCCCCGAGTCACCTCATCCGCGCTTCGAGCTGAAGGTGGCCTATGGCGAGGCGGTGCTCCGCGCCGGGGGGCTGCCCTTCGTCATTCCCTACAGCGACGATCGCTCGGTGTGGGAGTCGTACCTGGAGCGGGTCTCGGGGCTCCTCATCACCGGTGGAGCGTTCGACATTTCCCCCGAGCTTTACCACGAGGTTCCCCATGACGGCCTGGGGCCGCTGAAGCCCGAGCGCACCACCTTCGAGCTGGGGCTGCTGCGCCTGGCGCTCGCCCGCAAGATGCCGGTGCTGGGCGTATGTGGTGGCATGCAGCTCATCAACGTCGCGCACGGAGGCACGTTGTTTCAGGACCTCGCCAAGGAGCTGCCCGCTGCTCGACCCCACCAGCAGAAGCACGATCGAGCCCAGCCCCAGCACCCCGTCGAGGTGAAGGAGCACTCGCAGCTCGGGGAGTGCGTCGGGCGAGGCCAGCTGATGGTGAACTCCACCCATCACCAGGCCGTCAAGCGGGTGGGGGAGGGGCTGGTGACGACGGCCACCGCACCCGACGGCGTCGTCGAAGCCATCGAATCGAAGGATGGCTTGGTGTTGGGCGTGCAGTGGCACCCAGAGCTGATGATCGACTCAGTGCCGCCCAACCTCGGAGTCTACAAGGCGCTGGTCAACAAGGCCCGCGACCGGCGGCACGGCTGATCAGGCGTCAAACAGTCGCCGAGCGCCCTTCTCCTTGAGATCGATGTACGTGCGGTTCGCCTCGCGCAAGAGGTCCTCGCTGGTTCGCACCTGCTCGTTGGGAAAGACCGAGCCGCCGCAGCGCACCACCGCGGGCAGCTGGGCGTCGAGGTCGACCAAGTGGATCGACTCCACCAGGCGCTCGGCCACGATGCGGGCCCCCTTGAGGTCGGTCTCGGGGAGCAGGGCGACGAACTCGTCGGCGTCGACGCGGAACAGTCGGTCGGCACCTCTGAGGCACGAGCGCATATCGCGCACGATGGCAGCCAGGTACGCGTCGCAGGCGTCTCGACCCAACTGGTAGCGGAGGCTCTGGTAGTCGTCGAATCCGAACAGGAGGCACGCCACCGGCCTGCCATACCGCCGACTGCGGGCGAGCTCGGAGTCGAGGCTGGCCTTGAGCTGCGAGTACATGCCCGCCCCGGTCACTGGATCCAACGCGCGGAACTGGGCCAGCTCTTCTTCGGCGGCCATCAACCGGCGGCGGTATTCGCGCACCATCAGGGCCGAGTTGATGCGCGTCTGGAGCTCGATGAGCTTGAAGGGTTTGGTGATGTAGTCGTCGGCCCCGAGCTCCATGCCGCGGATCTTTCCGTTCATCTCGCCCATGGCGGTGAGGATGATCACCGGCAGATCGAGCCGGCCTTGCTCCTCGCGCAACCAGCGCAACACCGAGAACCCGTCGCGGCGGGGCATCATCAAGTCGAGGAGCACGAGATCGGGGTTCGAGTCGGCCACCCG
Organism: Myxococcales bacterium; assembly: GCA_003153055.1. Next base: position 6,571 of record PMBV01000311.1, on the reverse strand, counting down.
CTCCACCGCCTCCTGGCCGTCGGCCGCCTGCACCACCCGGAACCCCATCGATTCGCAGAGGTCTCGCAGCAACAGCCGGGTGAGCTCGTCGTCGTCGACCACGAGAATGAGGCGGTTGGCGAAGTCGGTGTGCATCGTGGCGACTTCCATCTTAACGTCACCCATCAGCCATTCCAATCTCGGGCGCGGCTCTCGAACCGCGTGAACTCGGACAAGAAGACCAGATCGACGCTGCCGATGGGGCCGTTGCGCTGTTTTGCCACGATCAGCTCGACAGGGGTGACGGCCCGTGCCTCGGCCGGTGCGCCACCTTCGCCCTCCTCTTCTTCCCGGTGAATGAAGAGCACCACGTCGGCATCTTGCTCGATGGCGCCCGATTCGCGGAGGTCGGACAGCATGGGTTTGCCGCCCTTGCGCTCCTCGACCTTCCGGTTCAGCTGGCTGAGGGCAACGACGGGTACGTCGAGCTCCTTGGAGAGCTGCTTGAGCGCGCGGCTGATCTCGGAGACCTCGAGCTGGCGGCTCTCGACCTTGCCCTTCTGGTGCATGAGCTGGAGGTAGTCGATGACGATGAGGCCAAGATCGGGCTCTCGTTGCTTGAGCCTGCGGGCCTTGGCGCGGAGGTCGAACGACGACAGGCCGCCCGAGTCGTCGACGTAGAAGCGCAGCTTGTACAGCTCGTTGGCGGCCTCGGAGATGCGCTCCTCGTCGTTGGGGGTCAGCCGGCCGCCACGGAGCTTGCGCATGTCGACCCGCGCGTGGGTGGCCAACAGACGGGTGAGGAGCTGCACGGAGGGCATCTCGAGGCTGAAGACCGCGACCGCCCGCTTCTCGGCCGAGGCGATGTGGAGCGCCATGTTCATCGCCAGCGACGTCTTTCCGATGCCCGGGCGGGCGGCCAGCACGATGAGCTCGCCGCCGTGGAGCCCGGTGAGCTGATTGTCGAGGTCGACGAAGCCGGTCGCCATGCCGGTGATGCCCGAGGCGTTCTTCTTCATCGTGTCGAGGAGTGTGAGGGCCTCCTCCATCAGATCGGACATGGGGCGAAGGTCGCCCGCCCGGCGCTTCTCAGCGATGAGGAAGACCTTCCGCTCGGCCTCGTCGAGGAGCTCCGCAACCTCACCCGTGTCCTGCGAGGCCAGCTCGAGGATCTCCCGGCCCACCACGGCCAAGGCCCGGCGAGTCGACTGGTTCTTGATGATGCGGGCGTACTCGGTGGCGTTCTGGGCGAAGGGTACCGTCTGGTCGAGTTGCGCCAGGTACCCGGGGCCTCCCACCGAGGCGAGCTGCCCCAAGACCTTGAGGTGCTCGGCCAGCGTGAGCGGGTCGATGCGCTCGTTCCGAGCGTCGAGGGCCATCATCGCCGAGAAGATGCTGCCGTGGGCCTGGTTCGAGAAGTCGTCGGCGGTGATGACCTCTTGCACGTTGGCCAGCACGCTGTTGTCCATCAGCACTGCGCCCAGCACCGCCCGCTCGGCGGCCACGTCTTGGAACCCCTGCACTGAGTCGGCCATTGCGGTCATCATCCCTCAAAACACGACGGCCGTGCGGTCCACGAGGGGAACGCACGGCCGGCTGAGCTCCATCGCTCTTGGAAGTCGACTACGAAGCCTGAGTGTCGCGCTCGACGTGCACCATCACCGTCGCGGCGACTTCTCGGTGCAACCGAACCTCGACCGGGAAGCTGCCCACCGAGCGGATGGGCTCGGGGAGGTGGATGAGGCGGCGATCCATCTTGTGGCCAGCGGCGGCGAGCGCCTCCGCCACGTCGAGGGCCGTCACCGAGCCGAACAGCTTGTCCTGGTCGCCGACCTTCCTCTGGATCTTCACTGCCACGTTCTCGAGCTTCTTGGCCTGCTCCTGAGCCGAGCCCTTGAGCTTCGCCTGTCGCAGCTCGATGACCCTCTTCTCGTGGTCGAGCTGACGCACGTTGGCGTCGCTGGCGAGCATCGCCAGGTTCCGGGGCAAGAGGAAGTTGCGAGCGTAGCCTTCCTTCACGGTGACCAGCTCACCCGACTTGCCGAGGTTGTACACGTCTTCACGCAAGATGACCTTCATGGGCGTCTCTTTCCTTTAGCCCTGGAGGACCAGGTAGGGGATGAGCGCCAACCCGCGCGCCTGCTTGATGGCCTTGGCCACCGATCGCTGGTGCTTGGCGCAGTTGCCCGAGATCCGCCGGGGAATGATCTTGCCGCGCTCGGTTACGAAGTACTTGAGCGTCGCCTGGTCTTTGTAGTCGACCCGGGCATTCTTGTCGGCGCAGAACCGGCAGACCTTCTTGCGCGCGAAGCCACGACCGCGCTTCTCGTCGCCGTCCATGTCGCCGTTTCCTCGCTCGCCCCGCTCACCGTTCCCGCTCTTCTTGGTTTCCCGCATGGTCATTTCCTCGATTCTGATCAGGCGACGTCGCCGCCGAAGTCATCAGCGCCGAACTCATCGCGGCCGAAGTCTTCTCGCTCCGCGCCGCCGAAGGGCTTGTTGTCGTCGACGTCACCGGCCAGCTTCAGGTCTTCCTGGGGCTGCCGGGTCTCGGGGTCGATGTCCTCGGCCAATCGCTTGGAGAGGAATCGGGAGACCTCATCGAAGTTCCGCAGGTTTCGCTCGATCTCGGCCACCAGCGCCGACCCACCGAGGTAGTGGGCGTGCACGTAGATCGCCCGTGGCTGCTTGGCGACCGGGTACATGGTCTTCTTCTTGCCCCAGATGGTGAACCGGAGGAACTTGCCTCCGTCACGGTTCACGATGCCGCGGATGCGCTCCTTGAGCTTCTCCACCGCGTCGTCGGTGAGATCGGGCTTCACGAGGAAGACCGTCTCGTACTCGCGCAGCTTGGCCGCGCTCTTCACTGCTTCTGTCATGTTGCTCCCCACGGGTTGTGCCCACCGAGCGAGCTCGATGAGCGGGGAACGATGAGCCTTTAGGGGGCCCATCGAGCGCTGGAAACCCACGCGCCAGCGCCAGCGCGTTGGCCCCCCACATGGAGAGCCGAACGGCGCCTGTACGTGGACCCCGTCACGCTGTCAACCAGGTCTCGCACCAGCCCGAGTCAAGAACCGCGCTTTTTGACCACTCCGGCCTTGTCGATGAAGTGGCCGCCGGGGAGCTTCCCCTCGACCTTCTCTCTGAAGCCGTGCACCGAGAACCCGGTCTCGACCAGCGCCGTCACGCAGGCTGTCTGAACCCGCTTCGCGGTGTCTTCGGTGACCAGCAGGGTGAGGAGGTCTTCACGCGCTGGCTCGAAGGCCGCCGACGCCACGGTCTTGATGGCGGCCATCTTGACGTCGTCGGACATGTCATGGAGAAACGGCTGGGCAGACGGGCCGATGCGGTCGTCTTTCTTTCCGAGGAGGAAGTGGAGGAGCACTTCCTTCTTCTCGGGGTCACGGGTGTACTCGGCCCCCAGGCGCTTGAGCTCGGTGGTCACCGCGCCGATCACCTCGGGCTCGGGGAGCACCGCCTCGAGGATCTTCACCGCCCAGCTCGACGCCGAGTCGCTCTTGGTGAGGAACTCCACCACTGGAGGCACGGCCCCGGTTTCGAGCTCACAGATGGAGTCGAAGACGGTCGCCTTCTCGTCGGCGTCGGTGGTCTGAGGCTCGACCATGAAGGTGAACCGTTGCATGAGCACCGGCACCGCGTCGGCGGACTTGAGCGCGGCGAGCTGCTCGATGGCCTTTTGCCGGGTGGTCGGGTCGCCGTACTTCTGGGTGACCTTCCCCTTGAGCTTCTGCGCCTTGTCAGCCGGAGACCCGCCTCCGAAGAAATCGAACAGACCCATGGTCGTGCCCTTAGCAGCAGCGCTCACAACTTCAAATCGGCGCGAACGTCCCCGGTGTAGGCCAACTCCAACGCCTCGAGGGCTTTGCGGGCTGCTTCGTCGAGGGTACCCGGCAGCTTCACCTGCACCACGAAGTAGAGATCGCCCGTCAGCCCGCTCTTGAGCGCGGGCACGCCCTTGCCTTTGAGCCGGAGCTTGGTACCCGATTGGGTGCCAGGACGTATCGTCACCTTGCCCGAGCCTCCGAACACCGGCACGTGCACCTCGGCGCCCAGGGCGGCCTCCTTCGCGGTCACTGGGAGGTCGACGTAGAGGTCCTGCCCCTCTCGTCGGACGGCGGGGTGGGGGGCCACGCTGATCTCGACGAACAAGTCACCCGGAGGGCCGCCTCGGTCGCCAGGCTCTCCCTGCCCGGCGAGGCGAATGCGTGACCCCGTCTCGACGCCCTGGGGGATCTTCACCGACAGTCGTCGGCCGTGCACCACGATGGTGCGCTCACCACCGAGCACCGCGTCGGCCAGATCGACCGCCAGGCTCGTCTGAAGGTCGCCACCCGCCCGAGGCCCCCGCCGTCGGCCGCGCCCCCCACGTGCGCCGAACATCTCTCCCAAGATGGATTCGAAGTCGACACCCCCGGCGTCTCCCCCGACGCTGAAGTCGAAGGGCATGCCCCCATTCCCGCCGTTCGACGGGCCGCCTTGGCGGTACGAGCGGAAGGCATCAGCCTTCTTGTCGTCCCACCCGAGCTTGGCCGCGTCGTCGCCGAACTCGTCGTAGAGCCGCCGCTTTTTGGGCTCGGAGAGGACCTCGAAGGCCTCGTTGACTTGCTTGAATTTCTCTTCTGCCCCCGAGTTGCCCGGGTTGTGATCAGGGTGATGCTGGCGGGCGAGCTTCCGGTAAGCCTTCTTGATCTCGTCGGCGCTGGCGGTGCGCGACACCCCCAGCCGCTGGTAGTAGTCCTGCACCATGTTCAGAGAGGACTGTAACCAGCCCTTTAGAGCACGCCACTTGGTGGTAGCGGTTTGCTTTCGCGCAGTTGTGGCGCTGGCTCAGGTTGACGGGGGCTCGACTGCCCGCGTGATGGATAGGGTCGTGGCGGCCGTGGAGGGCCAGGTCATCACCCTCTCACAGCTCGAGTTCGAGGCCCGAGTGCTGTTGGTCAACGCCGGGGGTGTCGGGGCGGCCTTCAGCCCTCTCGACCGCGACGTCCTGGCCAAGAGCCTCACGGCCATCGTCGATCAGCGGCTGGTCACTCTCGAGGCCGACAAGCTCGACGCCTACCCACTCGAGGCAGGGGAGCTCGAGCGGGCGGTCAGCTCGTTTCGGGGGCGGTTCGCCAGCGAAGCCAGGTTCCGCGAGTTCCTCGAGGCCCACGAGGCCGAGGCGAGTGATCTGCGAGAGGTGCTCCGGCGGTCGCTGAGGGCCCAGCGGGTGCTCGAGGGCAAGCTTCGGCTCAAGGCTCAGGTGTCTCAAATCGAGGCGCGGCAGTACGCCTCGCAGCGGCCCGAGCTCAAGGGCGTGCCCCTCGACGTGGTGCAAAAGCGGCTCTTTCTGCAGCGGTTTCAGGGCCTGGTGAAAGACGAGCTCGCCCAGCAGCGGCGACAGGTCGACGTCCGGCTCCTGGGGCCCTTCGCTCCGACACTCAGGCCATCAGAATGAGAGAGCTCGCCCCCACCATCGAGCTGAGGAAGATGACCCTCGCCGATGTGCCCGCGGTGATGGTCATCGAGAACCAGGCCTTCAGCAACCCCTGGTCGACCGAGATGGTGAAGAAGGAGCTGTCTCAGGACTGGTCAACGGTGCTCTTGGCGGAAGAGGTGGGGCCCTCGGGCTCGGCCCTCAGGGGCTTCGCCATCTTCTGGCTGGTGGCCGACGAGGTCCATGTGCTCAACGTCGCCACTGATCGCGAGCATCAACGTCGGGGAGTGGGCCGAATGCTGATGGAAGCCCTGCTCCGTGCCGGCCGCGAGCGCCAGTGCCGGCTCGCGACCCTCGAAGTGCGCCGCAGCAACTTGGCCGCCCTCGCTCTCTATCAATCGCTGGGGTTTCGGGCGGTTGGAATGCGTCCGGCGTACTATCAAGACGATCGAGAAGATGCCGTCATCATGATTCTAGACCTTTATCCCCCTACTACTCCTTGACACAGCGGGGCGAGTCATGTACGCGGGCCGCCCTTTTTCAAGCAGTCTTGAAGGACGTTCATGCCGACCATCAACCAGCTCATCCGCAAGGGCCGCGAGAAGCTTCGTTACAAGTCGAAGAGCCCGGCCCTCAAGGCGAATCCCCAGAAGCGGGGCGTCTGCACCCGCGTGTACACGACGACGCCNNAACTCGGCGCTTCGCAAGGTCGCTCGTGTCCGCCTGACCAACGGCATCGAGGTCACCTCGTACATTCCTGGGGTGGGTCACAACCTCCAGGAGCACTCGGTGGTCCTGATTCGCGGAGGCCGCGTGAAGGACCTCCCAGGCGTTCGCTACCACATCATTCGCGGCACCCTCGACTCGGTGGGCGTCCAAGGCCGGAAGCAGAGCCGCTCCAAGTACGGCGCCAAGCGCCCCAGCTAGGGCTCCGCAAGCCAGGGCCAAGGAAACAGGTTCGATGCCTCGTCGCCGCGAAGTCGAGAAGCGCAGGATCCTGCCCGATCCCAAGTTCCAGGACCGGCTGGTCTCGAAGTTCGTCAACAACCTCATGCGCAAGGGCAAGAAGAGCGTCGGCGAGCGGATCGTCTACGGCGCCTTCGAGCTCGTCGAGAACCGCCTCAAGGACGACCCGCTCAAGGTCTTCAAGAAGGC
>PMBV01000115.1 GCA_003153055.1 Myxococcales bacterium | reverse complement strand
TCCACCACGGATCGTAGTGAATGACGTAGTCGGCGGCCGTCAGGTTGAGACCGGTGCCTCCGGCCTTCAACGAGATGAAGAAGATCGGCGGGCCTTGGTCATTGTTGAAGGCGTCGACCTTGGCCATGCGGTCCTTGGTTCGACCATCGAGATAGAGGAAGTCGAGCTTCTTCTCGGTGGCCTGGGCCTTGAGCAGCTCGAGCATCTCGGTGAACTGGCTGAACACCAGCGCCCGATGGTCTTCCTTGACCAGCTCGTCGACCAGCTCGCCGAAGCGCTCCAGCTTGGCGCTGGGCGGGAGCATGGTACTCGGCGGCAGCTTGAGCAGCCGAGGATCGCAGCACACCTGCCGGAGCCGCATGAGCGCCGAGAGAATGGAGATGCGCGACTTGGCGAAGCCGAGCTTGTCGATGCTCTCGTAGACCTTCCGCCGGCTCTCCTCGAGGACCTCGCGGTACAGGGCCGCCTGGCCAGGCTCCATGTCGACCCAGGTCACGACCTCGGTCTTGGGGGGCAGATCCTTGGCCACCTCGGTCTTCACCCGCCGGAGAATGAAGGGGTGAATCCGCCGCCGCAGGCGATCGCGGATGCTGGCGTCGCCTTGCACGGTGATGGGGTGCTCGAAGCGCTCGTGGAACGCGTCGGCGCTGCCGAGGAAGCCTGGCATCAAGAAGTCGAACAAGCTCCAGAGCTCGGTGAGGCGGTTCTCGAGCGGCGTGCCGGTCAGCGCGACCCGGTGATCGCCCTCGACGGACTTGCAGGCTTGGGCGGTGGCCGAGTCGGCGTTCTTGATGTTCTGCGCCTCGTCGAGAATGACGGTGCGGAACTTCTGGTTTTTGAGCTCGAGAATGTCGCGGCGGATGAGGGCGTACGACGTCAGCACCACGTCGGCGTCCTTCAGGCGCTCGACGTTCTCTCGCCGATCAGCGCCGTGCCACGTCACATAGGTCAGCGACGGAGCGAAGCGCTCGATCTCGCGTTCCCAGTTGGGCAGCACGCTCGTCGGAGCCACCACCAGGCTGGGCGCCTGCCCGTGCTCGTTCTTGATCTTGAGGAGCATGGCCAGCGCCTGGATCGTCTTGCCCAGGCCCANNAGGCCCATGTCGTCGGCGAGCACCCCGGAGAGGCCATGGCGGAAGAGGAACCACAGCCACGACAGGCCGCTCTCCTGGTAGTGACGGAGCTCGGCCTTCAGCTCGATGGGAGCTTTGACCGCGGGGATGCCGTCGACCTCCTTGAGCTCGGCCATGGCCTTCTTGGCCTTGCCTTCGATCTCCACGTCGCCCAGCGTCGCCAGCAGGTCGAGGGCCGTGGCGTGGAACAACGGGAGCCGGGTGCGGGTCTTCCCCGGCATGGCCCCCGCTTCCTCGAGCAAGCTCGTCACCTGCCTGAGCTCGTTGGGGTCTGCCTCGGCGTAGGTCCCGTCGGCCAGGGGAATGAACCGTCGCCCCGAGTCGAGGAACATGCGCACCGCGCCGAGATCGACTGACTGGTCGTCGGAGACGAACTCGGCGTCGAGGTCGAACCAGTTCACGCTCGACATGTTCACGCGAATGCGGGGGCGAATCTTGTTGCGCACCCGCACCCGAGGCGTCTGGGCGGCGTAGACCTCCCAGGTCTTCGGCAGCTCGGCGCGCTTCCTCGCCCAGAAGTCGATGGCCGTGTCACCACCGGCCTCGAAGGAGCTGCTCGCCTCGTCGAAGCGGAACCCCATCTCGGACAGGACCTTGCCCGCTGCCCGCTCCAGCGCCTCCTGTCGGAGGAACAACATGCGCTTCTCGCCAGTGCCGCCGCTCGCGTAGCCCAGGTGCTGCGCCGAGGGAGACACGGCCACGGTCACCGCGGTGCCGTAGCGCGCCGCCAGCTGGCCCCGCACGTAGTCGGGGCGCCCGTCGAGGGTGAGCAAGAACGACGGCTCGGTGGTCTCGTCGACCTCGAGCCCCTCGGCCTTGAGGGTCAGCCGGTACCGCGGGAGATGCGCGGCGAAGAAAGTGAGGACCCGATCGAGCTGCTCGGGGGGAAAGGACATCGAGGGCTCGAGCAGCCACTTGCGCAGCAGCCGAGGTGGGAAGTCGGGCTCGAGGAGCATCACCTGCTGCCCCGCCACCACCCACGAGCGACGACCGCTCACGATGACGACGTCCTTCAACGCCACCACGCCTCCACCCGGGAGCACGACCTCCATGCGAGCGATGGCCCCAGATTCGGTCTGCTCGAGGCGAATGGTGGGGCGGGCCGGGTCGGTGCCGAACTGGAGCGCCGTGCCGCGGTACACCACCCGCCGGGCCCGCAGCAGGTCGAACATGTCGGCGAGGTCTTCGTCGTTGACCACCACCTTCGAGTCGAAGCGCACCTCGTGCTTGGCCAGCTCGGCCAGCACCCGCTCATCGGCCGGAGCCACCCGGGTACCGACCGAGAGAATGCGCTTCACCTGCACCGGCCCCTTGGCCTGCTGATCGAGCCGCCGCACATCGACCACCCAGATGCGGCCGCCAGTGGGTGAATTGGTGGGCGTCAGCCGGTACTGGAACTCGAGATCGGGCAGCGCCGACAGGCCGAGCCAGTTCTCGAGCTTGGCCAAGGCCGGCAGCGAGACCGGATCGGGAGCCATGGGCGCGTCGGTGGCAGCTTCCGCCCGCGCACGAATGCGGGCGAGGTACACCAGGGCCGCCGCCACCACGTGCTTGCAGTGGGGCCCGTACTTGTTCCACGACTGGCAGTTGCAGAGCGACTCAAGCCGCCCTTCCTCGAGCGGGGCGAGCTGAACGTCGTACTTCTCGCCCTCCGAGCCGGCGACCTTCGCGGCGATGCCCACTTCAGTGCGGGCGAGCATGGAGACACGCCGGGCCTCGGCGTATTGACGACCCTTCTTGAAGGTCATCGGCTGCACCTCAGCCTTGAGCCCCCTGAGCCAGGTGCCGTCGTCATCAGGAGGGAGTGTCGGGGTCGCTGTCACGGCGAAGGATCTCCCTTAACACTGTCTGGGCCGCGGTGCATCGCTTGTGGTAACCGCCTCGATCATGAGCGACCCCAGGCTCGACGAGATCGAGGCGCGCTACAGCCTCCTCGAAAAGACTGTTCAAGAGCTGTCCGACGTGATCTGGCGGCAGCAACAGGAGCTCGACGCCCTGCGACAGCTGACCCACCGCCTCAGAGATCGCCTGGAGGCAGACCCAGGGCTGGTCGATGCAACGCGGGCCGATCGCCCTCCGCACTACTGACGCCGGTAAGGACCCCGATGGAGCTGGAAACACAGGCTGGGCGGGCTCGAGACGTCGGCCGGGTCAGCGGCGCCCTCCTGGTAGCGATCTCGGGCGCCAGCTTCGGAACGCTCTCGGTGTTCAACCGCCAGCTCGGGCAGGCAGGCGTGTCGGTGCCGATGATGCTGACGCTTCGCTTCGCTGGAGGGGCCCTGGTGCTGTGGGCTCTGGCGTGGAAGTGGGGCGACGCCAGCCGCATCGCGCTGGACCGGTGGGTCTCGTTCGCGGTCCTCGGAGTGCTCTACGTGGCCGGCTCCTGGGCCTACTTCGAGTCGGCCACGCGCATACCCGTCGCGCTGACCGCCCTGCTCCTCTACGTCTACCCCGTGGTGGTGGCGATGGCCCGGCGGCTGTGGTTCGGCGAGTCGCTCGGCCGCGCGGGGCTCGTCGCACTCGCCCTCTCTTCCGCGGGCATCGCGCTGGCGGTGGGGAGCCCCAGCGGCCCCATCGACCCCTGGGGCGTCGGCCTTGGCCTCGCGACCGCCCTCATCTACACCGCCTACGTCATGTTGGGCGCCAAGGCCCAAGGGGGCACCTCGGCGCTGGTGGGGAGCGCCTGGCTCATGACCATCGCCGCGGGGCTCTTCGCCGTGGGCGCGATCGCGACGGGCTCGTGGGACCTGCACCGTGCCGCGAGCCATTGGCCCCCCATCTTGGGCCTCATCGTCCTGGGCACGGCGCTCCCCATTCCGATGCTCCTCACTGGGCTCGCGCGCATCGGGCCGACCCAGGGCTCGATCATCTCGTCGGCCGAGCCGATCAGCGCCGCCGTGTGTGGCGCCCTCTTCCTCAACGAGACGTTGACCCAGGCGCAGCTCGGCGGCATCGCGCTGGTGCTGCTCTCGCTCACCGTGTTGGCCTTGAGAATCGAACCGCGACGACCGTAGGGCTCAGGTGCCCTCGGGCCGATCTCTGACTCGCGAGCCTCGGCTCATCGGCGAGTCGTCGGCCACGCCTCGCTCCCCCCACCGCAGCTTCTGTCTCAAGATGCTGAAGTAATCGAGCTTGTCGTTCCTGATGAGTAGCACCCGATGCGGCGACTTCTCGACCTCGACGCAGTCGCCCTTTTTGAGCGCCAGGCCCGACTGACCGTCGACCGTGAGGTAGACGTCGGTGACCTCGCTCGACAGCTGCACCCGCAGGAGCCGATCGCCAGGCACGACGATGGGGCGCTGGGTCAGCGCGTGAGGGCAGATGGGCGTCACCACCACGCAGTCGACTCCGGGGTGAACGATGGGGCCGCCAGCCGACAGGGAGTAGGCGGTCGACCCAGTGGGGGTCGAGAAGATGAGCCCGTCGGACTGGTAGCCCGCGACATACGCCCCGTCGAGCCACATCTCGTGGTTGGCGATGCGAGCCAGGGCGCTCTTGTTGATGACGACGTCGTTGAGGACCTCGTCTTCCATCACCAAGGTCCCGCCGCGGTACAGACGACACGAGAGCTTCATGCGCGACTCGACGTGGGCCTGCCCCGCCAGGGTGCGCTCCAGGGCGGGCAGCGCATCGCCCACCGGGACCTCGGTCATGAACCCGAGCGACCCCAGGTTGACCCCGAGAATAGGCACTTGCCGCCCCTGGAGCATGCGGGCGCCATAGATGAGGGTGCCGTCGCCCCCGAGGACGATCATCAGGTCGGCCCGGAGAGCGATCTCCTCGTGGCTGGTGGCCGGGAGCGACAGCTGTTGTGCCAGGTGATCCTGGAGCAGGAACTCGAGCTGCGGGTGGCGCTCCATGATCTCCTGAGCCAGGACCCGCGCCTCCTCCTTCTTCGGCCTCGCAACGATCGCAATCGTCTTCACGCGTCCTCTGGTGCCCGGTTGAAGGAGTGGACAGCCTACTTCGACTGGGGCTCGTCGTGCTGCGGCGCCACCACGGGTATTTCCTGACTGGCCCGCCGGGCGGCCACCTCGACCACCATCGACTTGAGCTGCCGGGACAGCACCCGGAACATGCCGGTCAGCAACTCGGGGCGATCCGCCAGCAGATCGAGGAAGTCGCGCCGGTCAATGACCAGGGTGCGCGTCTCGGCCAGGGCCACCACCTCGTTGATCCGCGGGGCGCCGTCGAACAGGGAGGTCTCCCCGAAGGACTCCCGAGCCCGCATGGTCAGCACAACCTCCCCCGCCGTTCGCGCCTCGACCTCGCCCTCGACGATGACATAGAGCGCATCACCCGGGTCTCCCTCGGCGTAGATCTGATCGCCCCGATGGAAGTCCTGCTCCTTGGCGACCGCGGCGATCGCCGCCAAGTCGTCCACGTCGGACTGGGCGAAGACCTCCACGCCCTCGAGGGCAAACAACCTGCGCACGATGTGCTCGTTCATGTCGTCCTCCCGCACCGGTTCGGCCCAGCGATCGAGGGCTCGGGCCACTCGACGAGAACAGGCCCGCAGCACGTAGTCATCTGAGCGGGTGAGCCACGCGAGCGCCGGCTCGATGCCCTCCGGGCTGGGCCGGGGCAACGCGCCCGTGACGATCTCGAGCTGCGGTCGGAGCGCCACCTGCTCCTCGGGGCTCAGCAGGTTTTCAGCCAGCTCGAGGGCCCAGGCCCGCCGGCGCACGTCGCCGCCCATGAGGTGCGACTGAACCCTGCCCAGCGCCCGGCCGTCGTGGAGCAACCCGAGGAGCGCGAAAGACAACTTGAGCGACTGGTCGATGCGATCCCTCAGCACTCGAGTGAGCAGCGAGGTCTCCCCGAGCGTAAAGCGGGCGTCGACCCAGGCGGTGACCAGGCGCGGAGTCGCTTCACGGCGCCGCTCGAGCGCCGCGAGCACCCGGGCCCCATCGACCACGAGCTCCGGGCGGCTCTCGTGGAGCAACGAGAGCGCGGCACCCACCCGGTAGATCAACGAGGGGTCGTCGACGCCGTTGGAGAACAGGAGCACGTCGAACGCCGCCTGAGTGCCGATGCGGCGGAGCACCCGGGGCAGTTGCAGCCTCAGCGCCAGGGCCCGGCTTCGATCATCGAGCGCCGAGCCCACCAACGGCACCGCGGCGTCGCCCAGCATCGCCAAGGCATCGCGCGCGACCCGGCGCTCATCTCGCCAGGACAAGAAGCGAATGAGCCGCGGCGCCAGCTCGACGGCCCCGCTCGCTCCGATGGCCCCGATGGCGATGCGGCGAACCGAGACCACCGGGTCGTCGAGCAGCTCCTTGAGCACCTTGAGCCTCGGTGGCGCCGGGCGAAGGCGCCCCAGCATGCGGGCGACCTCCCTTCGCTCTGACGCGGCCGCCGTCGAGCAGCGCGAGAGCAACCCCTCGAGTCGCTCATGCGCCAGAGGAAACCGAGCCTCGTCGATGGACAACAGCCCCCCCACCGCCGCCGCGACGTCGGCGGTGTCACTCGATGAGAGCTGCTCGGTCAACACCACCGCCGCGCGCTCGGGGTCGAGCTGGGCGAGGGCCCACATGGCCGCGACCCGTGGCGCCTTGGCAGGGGCCGCCACCATCGCCTCGAGCTGCCGCGCCACCGAGACAAACCGCCCGGCCTCCGCCAGCGCCACGCCTTTGAGCTGGGCGTGCTCGTGGGGGTGGGCCAACAGGCGACGCGCGTGCTCGACGGTCACCAAGCCGGCTTGCTGCAGGAGATCGGCGGCCCTCAGGGCTCGTTCCACCGAGGGCGAGCGAAGGGCATCGCCCAAGAGCCCTTCGTCGGCCACCGACACGCCCCAGTGGCTCACCCCGGCGACCCGGGCGTGCACCGCCTCGACGTACTGCGACCTGAGCCGCCACAGGAGCCAGCCCATGCCCACGCAGAGCCCGCCTGCCAAGGCCAGCACCCCGTTGGAGCCGAGGCGCGGCGCGAGCACCAGCAAGACCAACCCGGCGATGCCCACGCCAGCCTTGCGGAGGAGACCGTCGATGCTCCGGCGAGCGCCATCGCGCGCTTCGTCGGGCAGGGGCGCGTAGAGGAGCTGCATCGCCACCGGCAACAGCGACCAGCTCGAGGCGCCCTCGAAGACCTTGAGGGCCCAGGCCGACCAGACCGAGGGCACCACCAGCGTCACCGCGACCAGCACCCCCAGCCCGCCAGGGACCAACCCCACGTACCTCAGAATGCCCAGCCGACGGAGCAACGGCTCGGCGAGGACGAACTGGAAGGCGACGCAGAAGACGCCCGTCCACACCTGGTGCGAACCGAACAGGGCCGCCATGTCTGCCTGGGTGAGGCTCGCCACCGCCCGCTGGCGAAACACGAAGTCGGCGAGAATCTGCAGCTGCGCGTACCCCAAGATGAAGAGCGCCAGGTGTCTGGTGTAGGGGAGCGAGAAGATCTCCTTGAGCGATGCCCGCCGAGCCGCGACGTGGGCCGGCCGGGCGTCGAGATCCGATCGATGCAGGCGCATCACCGCCGAGCCCACCAGCAGGAGCAGGCCTCCCACCACCATCATCGCCAGAACCCCCGCACGGCGCGCGAAGAGCTCTGCCAGGAGGCCGCCCACGATCGCCCCTGCCATGCCCACGCCGTTGATCCACGTGAAGGCCCGACGAGACTCACGCGCGTCGAAGGCGTCTCCCACGGTGGCCCAGAAGGCGAGCGACACCTGCATCGCGAAGGCCTCGGCGAAGAGGTACGCCACCACCGACAAGAGCGGGACCTCGAGCCACAGCCCGAGCGCCAAGCCCAGCGAGGTGAGCCCGCCCCAGAAGGCGAGCCAGGCCGGGCTGGCCGGCCGTCTCCCCCGCCCTCCGCTGATGGCCAGAGCGCCGGTGATGAGCGACGCTCCCAGGTACAGCCACGGAAGCACGCTCGCGTTGAAGTACGAGAGCACCAGCGCGTTGGCGGCGGGCTTGAGCAGCGCCACCGCACCGATGAAGCAGAACTGAAAGGCAGCGGCGGACCACAGGCGCTCGCCCCAGGACCGGGCCATGGCGCTAGTCCGCGACGAACTCGAGGCGCGCCTGCCCCACCGCCGACGCGAGCTGAAAGGTCAGCACGGTCCCCGGGCTGGTGGTCACCGACGGGAACCTCACCCGGTACCCCACCCAGAAAGACTCCATCCACGAGTAGTAGGAGCGCATCTCGACATTCGTCCGCCCCAGGCGCTCGACCGAGAGCGGCACAAGGCTTTGGTCACCCACGAGCAGGGCCAACCGCCACATGCTGTTGGGCCGGCTGAAGTCGTCGTACTTGGGGTCGTTGGCGTGCACGGCCAAGAAGAACTCGGTGGCACTCGAGCACCGCGCCTGCTCGGCGGCAACCCTGTCGGCGGTCTCGACGGGGTTCATCGCCTTGAACTGCGACTCGCGGTGAACCCGGGCCTCGACGAAGGCCGGCGACTGCCACACGGCTCGAACGAAGGCCCGGGTGTCGAAGTTGTCGTAGAGCGCAGCGCTCTGGGTCGAGCGCTCGAGGAGGCCCTGGTATCGGCCCTCAGCCTCGTGATCGTTCACCGCCGGTGGGGCATCGCCTGGCACCCGGGGCAGGTGCGCCGACGCGCACCCGACCAACAAGAGCACCACCGCCCACCTCATCTGGGGAAGTCCTCGCGGGTGAAGAGCGAGAAGGCCGGCACACCCGAGGCTTCGATGGCCTCGCGACCGCCCTCTTGGCGATCGACCACCGCGAACGCGCCCACCGGCACGAGCCCCTCTGCCCTGGCCCGCTCGATGGCCTTGATGGCCGAGCCTCCGGTTGTCACCACGTCTTCCACCACCGCCACCGAGGCCCCTGGGGCCAGCGACCCCAGGCCTTCGACCCACTGCCCACTGCCGTGGCCCTTGGGCTCCTTGCGAACCAGGAACGCGTTGAGCCGCGCGTCGTGGTGGTAGCTCACCAGGCTTACGGCGCTGGCCAGGGGGTCGGCGCCCATGGTGAGGCCTCCCACGCCGGTGGCCTGAGGCGTCTTCTGGCGAATCAGCTCGTAGAGCAGCCGTCCGGCGAGCCAATGGCCCTCGGCCGTCAGCACGACCTTCTTGCAGTCGATGTAGAAGTCCGACTCACGCCCGCTGGCCAGGGTCACGCGCTTCTTGGCGTACGACAGGCGGGTCAACAGATCGAGGAGCCTCGCCCGATCAGCGACCAGATCTCCGGGACCTTCGTTGGGCGTCTTCACCGGCGGCTCTCCAGGTACTGCACCAGCTCGACCGAGTACTTGAGCTGCTCGAGGAGCGCGGCCTTGCGCTCGTCATCGAGATCGTCAAACACGTCGGCCAACAGGCTCAGGTCAGAATTGCACTCACCCAGCCGCATCGTCACCTCGGCAGCCAGTTCGTCGGCGTCGACCTCTTCTTCGACCTGCTCGGGCCCCAACCCCGATTCGCTCGACAGGGCTTTGTCCAGCATGTCGCGCGCGGCGGCGGAGAGCTTGCCCGCTTGCTCGAGGCGGCCCTTGGCGGCGACCAGCGCCTGACTCGAGACCGAGCGGCCGTGAATCGCGGCAGCCAGCGCCATCAGCATCGCGTCGTTGTCGCCCAGATCGGTGTGGAGCCTGGCCAGCACCTTCTCGCGCTGCAGAAAGCGGAGCGCTGCCACTCGACGAAAGCCGGTGATCACCTGGAAGTGATCAGGTGGCTGGAGCCTGAGATCGATGGGAAACAGCTGGCCGAGACGAGCGATGTCAGTCGCCAGCGCGGCGACGTCTTCCATCTCGTCGTCGAGTCGCACCTGGAACGTCGCGTCGTCGACGATTCGATCCAGGGGAATGAGCGCCGGCGCGACGAAGTGCTTGTGAATGACCGAGGAGACCGTCTCGCCATCGGGAGTCGCCGACGCCGGCGCTTCGGGCGTCGAGGCAGGCGCACCTTGAGGTGCCACCTGCTCGGAACCCGGCGGCCGCGGCTGCTCAGGCGTGTCGCTGTGACCCTCGTCGGTCATGTCATTTCTTCTTCTTTACCAGGACCTTCTTCTTTCCGCCCTCGGCCACGACGACTGGCTGGGGAGGAGGCGGCGGGGCAGGCTTGGCGGCCTCCACACGCTCGACCCTGGGCTCGACCACCACGCGGGGCGGAGGCGCCGGCGGGAGAGCGGGCTTGGTCGGCAGCTTGAGGGCCGGACGAGGTGGCTGAGCCTGCGGGCGCACCACTGGGCGGGTGAGCGCGACGGGCCTCTGCACCGGTCGCTCGGTGCGCTCGGAGGCCGCGCGGGGCTCGGCGGTGCCCATGTCGACGCGGCCGCGGAAGCTGGCGCCGTCGACGATGATGACGCGAGGCGACCGAATGTCGCCCACCATTCGGCCCTCGCGGGTCAACTCGACCGACTCGGTGGCGGTGATGTTGCCCACCACCACACCCGAGACGATGGCGTTGCGAACCGCCACGTTGGCCTTCACGATGCCCGAAGGCTCGACGATCAACGTGCGGGTCAGCGAGAGCTCGCCCTCGACCCGACCGCGAACCGTGAGGTCCTCGTCGCCCGAGAGCTTGCCACTGATGAGTATGGAGGGGCCGATAATGGTCGAGTCTCCGGTCGCGCCGAATTCCTTGGTAGCCGCCATGGGGGGTCAGCGCTCCTTGACGTCCATGTCGACGTTGCCCTTGAAGCTGGCTCCGTCGGCAATCAGAATTCTCGGAGCTCGCACGTCACCTACCACTCGGCAGTCGGCCTTGAGCTCCACCTTGTCAGTGGCGGCGATGTTGCCAGTCACCCGACCTGCGATCTCGACGTTCTGCACCTCGATGTCCGCCTCGACCACGCCAGAGGCCTCGACGTACAGGCTCTCCTTGAGCGAGATCTTTCCCTTCACCGTCCCCTGAATCACGAGATCTTCGTCGCCGGAGATTTCTCCGTCGATGATGATGCTCGATCCGATGATCGTGTTCGCCATGTGTCTTCCTTCAGGTGCTGCGGAGAAAGCTTTGATGCTGGGAATCAGTTTCAGAGGTCGTCGGGGAGTTTGACGTCCATCTCGATTGACCCGTTGAAGACCGCGCCGTCCTCGATCACCACCCGGGTCGCCTTGATGTCGCCGTTGACTTTCGCCGACTGGCTGATGGACACCTTGGTCAAGGCATCGATGTTGCCGCTCGCCGTGCCATTGATGGTGAGCTCGTCAGCACGAATGTCGGCTTCGACGAAGCCTGAGGACTCGATGGTGAGGTGATTCTTGAGGGCGATCTGGCCCTCCACCTTTCCCTCGATGACGAGGTCGCCGCCGCCGGTGAGGCTGCCTCGAATGGTGATGCCCTTGCCGATGATGTTGATCTGATCGGTGTTCGCCATGTGTGGTTCACGCCTTAAGCGATGGCCAGACTGCTGTAATCGTGGAACGCCCCCGCCCTACCCAGGGCCTTGTCGTTTCGGCTTGCGCCGCGCCGTTGATGAACAAAGCCCTCCTCCCGGGTTCGCCGCGCACCGTACGTCAGCAGTGCGCCGAAATCCATTGTCCAATATCGCCCAGCACCTGTTCCTTGCCGAGATCGTTGAGGATCTCGTGCACGCACCCGGCATACTCTTTCCACGTCTTGTCCTCAGAGGCCACCAGCTCGAAGAAGCTCCGAGAAGCCTTGGTCGAAGCCACGGGATCTGCGCTTCCAGCAGCCATGAGCAACGGCTGCGTCACCGACGTCGCAAGCCCGGGGAGGGCCGCCTGAGCCACCTGAATTCCAAAGAAAGACCGCGGCGTGATCGTACGCAAGTAGAGCGGGTCATTGGTCGTCGCCTGCTGCCACGCGGCGTCACGCGACAGCTGCCGCGGCGTCAGACCGGTCGGCACCTGGAGCCCCGGCAACACGCGCTTGGCCAGGCGAGCGCCGAGCAGCTTGAGGGGTGGTGGTGCGAAGGCCAGGGCGTAATACGGCGAGGAGAGCACGAGGCCTTTGAGACCGACCGGCTGGAGTGCCGCCCAGTGGGTAGCGATGAGGCCGCCGTGGGAATGGCCGAGGACGAACGCAGGCGTGCCGGCCGCCTGCTCGAGGGCCTTGCGCCAGAAGGCCTCCATATCGTCGACGTAGTCGGGCCACTGGCGGCAGTCGGAGCGAGGCCCGTCGGCCTTGCCGTGCCCCCGGTAGTCGAGGGCAATGGTCGAGAAGCCTCGGGCGACCAGGTCGTCGATGACGTGCAGGTAGCGCCCAGAGTGATCGCCGAAGCCGTGAACGATCGCCACCAGCGCTCTGGGCTCGCCATCGGGAGCCGCCGACCGAAAGAAGAGACGCGTCCCGTCTCTCGAAGAGAAGAAGCCCTCATCGCGCCGTGCCATCCATGTGCCTCCCGAGCTCGCGGAGAGGCTAGCGAGAGGCTGCGCCGGGCGACAGCAACTTCAGCTTCCGCTCGAGATCGGCCCCCTGCCCAGGGCGCTCGGCCGAGTCAGGGTTCTGAGCCAGCTGCTCGACCGCGCGGCGGAAGCAGTCTCTGGCTTCGGCCCGTTGCCCGCCGTGAAGGAGCACCTCGCCCAGGTGTTCGAGGAGCGTAGGCTCGTCAGGTGCCGCCACCAAGGCCCGCTGGAGAAACTGGAGGGCTCGGCGGGCATCACCGCGCTTGAACCAGACCCAGCCCATGGAATCGAGGAAGGCCCCATTGTCTGGGCCGCTCTCGAGGGCGCGCTGTACCAGGCGCAGGGCCCGATCGAGCTCCTGGCCGTGGGTGGCCAACGCGTAGCCGACGAAGTTGGCCGCCGCCGGGCTTCGATCGGTGCGCTCCTCGAGCACGCCCACTGCTCCCCGCCAGTCACCCACCCTCTCGAGAGCCACGGCGAGCACGAAGCGCAGATCCTCGTCGGTCGGGTGGGCCCGAGCCGCCGACTCGAAGAGTGGAATGACCTCGGCCAGGTGGCCCTGCCGCTGAAAGAAGCCGGTGAGCGCCTCGGCCAGCTCGGGCGACGGCGCCTGCTCGAAGGCCTTCGCGAGCGAGGCTTCGGCACGAGCGACCTGCCCCGACAGCTCGAGCGCCCGGGCCCAGGTCACCTCGAGCCCTGGCCAGCGAGGTCGATCGACGGCCAGCCGGGTCAGCACCTCGAGGGCCGCCTCATGCCGGCCGAGCGACGACAGGCACAGGGCACGATGGAGCTGGGCATCGGCGTACAACTCGCCGCGTTCTTCGGGGACCTGCTCGAAGGCGGCGAGCGCCACCCCGAGGCGCCCGAGCCGCTCGTTCACCAGGCCCGCGTAGAACTGCAGCCTCGGCTCTGGCTCGGTCGCGCGCACCGTCTCGAGGACGTCGGCAGCTCGCTCCAACTGGTGGCCGGCCAGGTACGTGAAGGCCACCTTGACGGCCACTTCGGGGGCTCCCTCGAGGCTGAGGAGCCGATCGAGCCAGGCGCGCCCCACCTCGATCTTCCCGAGCCGGAGCGCCACTCGGCCAGCGGCGAGCAATACGTCGTGGTTCTCGGGATCACGCTGGGCAGCGCGCTCCAGTGCCTCGAGCGCCCGGCTCGAACGCCCGCCCGACTCGTAGAGGTGCGCCAGGGTGACCCACGCTTCGAGATCGCCCGGGTCTCGCTCGACGGCCTTCTCGAGCAGACGCTCGGCTCGAGGCGCATCTCCGCGGGCCGCCAGGGCCAGGCCGAGCTTGCGATACCCCGTGGAGTCTCCGGGCAGCGCCTTCTCAAGGCGCTCGATGACCTTGATGGCCTCGTCGGAGCGGCGCTGCTCCACGAGCAGCTCGGCCAGCACCAGGTAAGCCTCGGGGTCGGTCGGGGAGAGCTTGATGGCGCGTTCGAGGTGTGGGCGAGCCCGAGTAGGCTTCTTGGCTTCGAACAGGACCCGCCCCATGAGGCGCTGGGCCTGGACGTCATCGGGGGCCTGCAGCAGCACCTCGTCGAGCACGCCCTCGGCGCGCCGCAGCTCACCTTGGTGGGCGTACTCCCAGGCGAGGGCCGTCTTGAGGTACTGGCTGGCCTCGTCGGTGGCCAGCGCCAGGCGCAGCTCGTCGAGGGCCCGCTGCTGATCGCCGTCGTCGTGGGCGAGCCGAGCCTTGAGGAAGTGCGCGTAGGTCGCGGCCGAGGGAAACTGCACGACGGCCCCCCTGGTACCCATCGCCTCGCGCATGGCGACCAGATCGACGGCCGCCCGGTGAGCCTTCTGGGGCGACCCCGAGGCGAGGTGCATCAGCACCAGGAGCAGCATCACGCCAAGACCTGCTCGAGCACAGCGTCGGGGCTGTTGCCCAGCGCTCGCACGTCGGCCACCTTCGATCGGTAGGAGACCTTCTCGCCCTCGAGCAGCTGGCAGAGCCTTTCGACCAAGGGTCGGGCCTCGGCCGGCTCAGTCTCGGGCAGGATGAGCACGATGACGCCATCACCGAGGTGGCCCACCACGTCAGGGCTGCGGAGCTCCTTGCGAATCACCGCGGCACAGGCCCGCACCTGGTCTCCGGGTGGAGCCGTCGGCTTGAGCACCGCGATGGTGAGAGGCCGCGCATAGCGCCCGCTGCGCGACAGCTCTTGTGAGAGGCGATTGACGATGCCGAGATGATCGAACAGCCCGGTCTCGGGGTCGTTGCCGGGCCCGCCCGCGTTGAGGGCCCTGGGCGAGCGCTGGATCGCTTCGGTGACCCGGGTCAACAGGGTGCTCAGGGGAAAGGGCTTGGTGAGGTGATCGACCGCGCCCACGTCGAGGGCCCGAATCTTCTCGGTGAGCTCGGGGTTCCCCGAGACCAGCAGCACGGGAATGTTGCGGGTCTGCGGCGTCGCCTTGAGCTCGCGGAGGGCGTCGAGGCCGTCGCGGCGGGGCATGAAGACGTCCATCACGATGACGTCGGGGTTGAGGGCCTTGGCCCGCTCCACCGCCTGCTCGCCGTCGCGCGCCGTCTCGACTCGGTAATGGCCCGAGAGGCCCATCGAGGCGACCCGCAAGAACACCGGGTCGTCCTCGGCCAGGAGCACCAGGGGTGCGTCGAGCGCGTGAACCGCGCTGCGAGGGGTCTGCTCTTGCCGAATTGGCAGCGTGAAGATGAACAGCGCGCCGCCATCGGAGGGGGCCTCGGCCCAGATCTCTCCGCCATGCCGTTCGACGTAGTCTCGGCAAATGGCCAGCCCCAGGCCCCGCGAGCGCTCGAAGGCGAGGAGCAAGGCGTTGGGGTCGGCGAGCTTCCCGTTGTCCTTCACTTCGACCAGGGCCACGTCGCCGTCGGGCCGAGGCTTGAGCCTCGCGCGCAGCACCACCTCGCTGGCCTGGTTCGCGTGCGTCAGCGCGTTGGTCACCAGGTTCTGGAGCACCTGACGGATCTTCTGCTCGTCGCCCAGCACCATGAGGCTCATCGGCGCCTCGGCCCTGAGGAGAATGCCCCGCTGACGCGCGAGGATCTGCAGGTCTCTCACCACCTCCTGGCAGGTCTCGGCCACGTCGAGGGCGCGGGTGAAGAGCACCGTTCGCTCTTGCCCTCGGCTCTTGTCGAGGAGGTTCTCGATGAGCTCGAGCATCTTCCGGCTGGTGCGCTGAATCGCCTCGGACGAGGCCTTGGCGGCGGCGTCGAGCGATTGATCAGTCACCAAGAGGTGCGAATGGCCAAGGAGCACGTTGAGCGGAGCCCTGAGGTCGTGGCTCAACACGGCCAACAGCTCGTTCTTCTTGCGATCGATGGCCTTGAGACGGTTGTTGGCGTCGAGCAACTCCTTGTACCGGTCCAGATAGGCGCGCTCGAGATCGGCGCGGGTCCGGGCGATGGCCGCGTGACTGTGCTCCCGCTCCAGCGCGGCCAACAAGGCCTGGCCAATGGCCTCGAGGAAGTCGCGCTCCTCTTGCTCGAGGGGCTCGACGCGCCGGAGGATGAGGGCCGCCAACCCTTCGGTCTGCCCGGGAAACGGGTAGATCCACGAGCCGTCGCTGGCCATCGGCACCCGCTGCTCGAGGGCCGCGCTCAGCTTGGGAGAGACGGCCAGATCGACCGGGGTCTTGGCGCCCGAGCCGTCGACCAGCCACGCCTTTCTCGGGCCCTCCCCTTCCACCTGGAGCGCCGACACCTGCTCGCAGCCCAGCGCCTCCTCGAGGCGGCGGGCGATGGACACGGTGAGCTCGGCCACCGGCACCCCCTGGGACACCGAGCGCGAGACCTCGAGGAGCAGCTCGAGACGATGACGCACCAAGGCGTCGTGGTCGGTCAACCGGCGAGCCCGCATGCTGGCGGCAAGCTGGCGCTCGAGATCCTCGAGATCACGGGCGACGGCGTCGAAGCCGAGGTTTCGAAAGGCTCCCGGGCTCTCGCTCCCGTCGACCAGCACAGGAAGAGACTTGAGGGAGGGGTGCCTTCGAATGGCCTCCAGCGCCGACCCGGCGGTTCGAGCGGAGCCGGCGATCACCACTGCGTCGACCCGTGGGCTCCGGCGCATCGAGGAGAGCTTCTCGGTCGATTCGCAGGAATACCCGTAGGATTCGAGCCGTGGGGCCAGACTGGCAGCCCTGCGCCCGATGATGAGAACACGCCCGCTCACAGGGACGTATCCTAGCAGCTCGTCGACAGAAGGTTCGGAGTTCAGGCAGCCTGAAACACCTGTGATTTTCACCATTCACCTCGCCGCCGGGTGGTAGTGTCGCACGCGGCCGAGGACACCCACACGGTACCCATGCTCCGCACATCGCTCGCGATTGTCGTGCTGACAGGTTCCTTCGCTTTCGCTCAGTCTGGCGACGAATGGAACACCTTCCCACCCAAACCCCCGGCCACCCAACCGACACCCCAGCCATCCTCTCCTCCAACGTCCAGTCAGACACCGGCCATTCCCGCACGGCCACCACCGCCCGCGCCAAAGACGACGACGCCCGAGCCAGCCCGCCCATCATCGGCGGCCGGGCCCGGCGCACTCGATGCCGGAACTTCGATTCCTGACGCGGGTTTGTCACCTCGCTTCGCCGCGCTCTTGGCGGAGGCCGACGGTGGACAGGTCAGCGTCGTCGCACGGGAGGAGCGCTACCTCCCGGGCACCGAGCCACACAGCCCATCGACCTTGGGAAAAGCGTGGAACGCCCCTGAAAACGCGCGGGTGACGGTGGGCCAGGCCGGCATCGGGCACCTCTTCCTGCCGTCTGCGCGCCTCGGCCCGACCGGCATCGTCCGCGTCTCGCTGTTGGGCGAGTACTTGAACCTCACCAACTTCCCGGTGCGCTCAGCCCAAGACATTCGGAGCGCCGTCACCTTCGCCGCGAGCTTCCAGCCGTTCAGCTGGGGCGAGGTGTTTGTCTCGTACGGCGCGGCGGCCAACACCAACAACCGCACCGCCCCCAACCTCGTGCAGACGTTGGGCGATCTGACCCTGGGCGTGAAGGCTGGCTACCAGGTGTTGCCCGGCTTTCACGCGGCGATCGATCTGCGGCTCCTCACCTTCTCGGGGGTGGGGAACCAGGGCGTCGATCGCTTCGCGGTGGGGTTCAAACCCACGGCCCTCGGCACCTATGACTTCCGGCACCTGACTCAATATCTCCCGGTTCTCTTGACCGCTGGCTTCGGGGTGACGCTCGACTCGACCGCGGGGCTGGTGACGAACCGGTTGAATGCCTCCGAGGAGTTCGCCCTCGAGGTCAACCGCTACCACCGCTTCGACTTCGGAGTCGCCGTCGAGGTGCCACTGCCCATCGTGACCCCGTTCGTCGAGTACGGCTTCGCCTTGCCGCTGGGCGTCACCTCGTTGACCGGGCCCGACGGCGCGTCGGTGAAGCCAACCTCGGCGATGCACCAGGCCCTCGGCGTAGGCGTGAAAGCGACGGTGGTGAAGGATCTGACGCTGCTGGCCGGCTTCGACATCGGCCTGGCTCGCTCGGTGGGCTTGGGGGTTCCGGCCACGCCCCCGTGGAATTTCTGCTTCGGCGCCTCGTTCGCCATCGACCCGTTCCAGCGTGGAGAGATCACCTTCGTCGACACCCTTCGAGAGCGCAAGGGGTCGAGCGTGGCGCTCGAAGGCGTAGTGACCGACGCCGACACCAAGACGCCAGTGGCCGGAGTGGTGATCGCCATCGCCGGAGTCAAGCCCTCGGCGACGAACACCGCCGGCGAGTACCGCACCCTCGAGCTGACCGGAGACCAGGTGAAGGTCTCGGCCTCCCGCGATGGCTACAAACCAGTCGAGAAGGTGGTGACGCTCGAGGCCGGTAAGCCCACCCGGCTCGACCTCGAGATCTCAGCCGACAAGCGGGCCGTCTTCCTCGTCACCACGACGGCGAGCAAGAAGCCGGTCAAGGCCACTGTCGCCTTCGTCGGCGGTGGGCTGGAGACCAAGCTCGACACCGATGAGAACGCCACCGAGCCGGTGAGCAGCGAGCTGCCGGCCGGTCTGTATGTCATCACCGCGACCGCCGAGGGCTACCTGTCTCAGACCCGTGAAGTGCAGGTCACCCCGGGCGCGAGCCTGCCGGTCGCCTTCGAGCTCGTGGTGGCGCCGAAGAAGTCGCTGGTCGTCTTCAAGGGCGACAAGATCGATGTGCTCCAACAGGTGCACTTCGCCACGGGCAAGGCCACCATCCTGGCCGACTCGTACAACCTCCTGCAGCAGGTCGCCGACGCGGTCATCAAAAACAACGTCAAGCGCCTCAAGGTCGAGGGCCACACCGACAACCGCGGCGACAAGGCGGTCAACCAGGCGCTGTCCGAGGCCAGGGCTCGCGCGGTGGCCGACTTCCTCGTGTCGCAGGGCTTCGAGAAACAGCGGGTGGAGTCAGTGGGCTACGGCGACTCCAAGCCCATCGCCCCCAACCTCACCGCCCGTGGTCGCGAGCTCAATCGACGGGTCGAGTTCATCATCGTGGTGGAAAAATGACGCGAGCCATCGCCACGCTGTGGGCGGGCGTGGCGCTGGTGGGGTGCTCGTCTCCCTCGTGGGTCGACGGTGGGAGCCTGGGGTCGAACCCCGACGTTCTGCTCGACGTCGCCGAGCAGAACGTCATCGGGACCTTCGTGAGCGCCCAGGTGAGGGTCAGCTCGTGCAAAGCGGTGAAGCAGGTTCAACTGCTCGAGCACGACACGTTCCTCACCGACGTGCCGTACACCGCCCCCACCACCACCAAGCAACTGGTGGCCGAGAACTTCGCCTCACGGTGGCGTGATGGAGGGCTCGCCTTCGCGGCCCAGCTCGTGCTCACGGCCAAGGTGATCTGCGACGATGATCGCACCGCGACGTCACCGGGAGTGAACGCCAGCTTCTTTCCCGTCAACAGCAGGCTCTCGCTCGGCACTCCGGCGGTGCCCGATCTCTTCATCGCCCAGGGCGGACTGAGCGATCTCGACCCGAACGTCGACGTGCAGAGCTCGACCGCCACCTTCATCGGCTGTGTCAACGGCGAGACCACCAAAGGGTTGGCCCTCACCAACACCAAAGGGCAACGGGTGACCTTGAACGAGGGGATCCCCTTCGCCTGTGACGGCACCACCCAGATCTCCGAGCGGAGCACGCTGGGCACTCGCTGGGTGCTCCAGCCCGGCCTCGGAGCGTACGTCATCGATCAGAACCTGGTGGTCGGCAAGCAGGTCAGTGGGGCCCTCCAGCGCATGGGCGTCGCGAGCAACGGCAGCGCTGTCTTCTGGGCCAACGCCAGCAACGAGCAGCAGCTGGTGAAGCGAGACGCGGTGGGCTCGCAAGACTGGCAGGTCACCTTCGCGGGCATCATGAACGCAGACCCGGTGCTCGACGTGAGCGGCGGGGCCGTCTGGTCGGCGGCCTGGCAATTCGATACCGGCGCGCGAACCGGCGACGTCGTCGTCTTCAAGCACAACCTCACCGACGGGAGTCTCATCAACGGAGCACCCCGCGTCATTCATCAGACCTACGACAGCTCGATCAATTCGCCCATCATGCCCCAGGTGACCCTCAGCGCTGACGGCGCCATTCTCTATGCGCCGTTGTTGACCGTCGCCTCCGACAGCACGCTGCAGACCAGCATTCAGGCCTGCTCGACGGCGGTTGAGCTCTGCACCGGCACAGCCCGAAAGTGGACGACCCTGGTGAAGGCCGAGGTGCAGCTCGTGGTGCCCTACAGTAAGGGGAACCTCCTCGCCGCGCTCGGGCCGAAGGTCGCGTGGTTCCTCAACGCTCAGACGGGGGCTGGTCTGAACAACGGGCAGAAGCCGGTGCTCCCCAAGGACGGGCTCCAGATCCTCGGCGGTCAGCCTGGGCCGGAGCGCGACTTCTACCTCCTCGATGGGCCGGTCCTGGGTGCAGGGGTCGCCGTGTTTCCGACCGAAGTGGTGGCCGTCGATTCGCCCGAGTCAGGCGAGCTCTATCGCTTCAGGTTCGGTACCGGCACGTCGGCGGCCAACGGCGTGTACCTCGGCGTCGATGAGGCCGGGCAGCTCTGGTATCGAGTGGGAAACGATCTGGTGAAGCCGCACCCCTGGCTCAAACAGAGTGGCACGCGGCGGTCGTGGTACCGGATCGCCAAGGGCCAGTGAGCGCCTATGGGCGCCTGGCCGCGAGCAGCGCCTCGACGTTTCCGGCTGGGCCCGCGATGGGTGAGTCGATGACCCCGAGGACCTCGAGGTCGAGGCCGGCGACGAGGTGCTTGATGCCGTCGATGGAGGCCTGACGGGCGGCCGGGTCGCGCACCACGCCGCCAGTGCCGACATGCGCCTGACCCGCCTCGAACTGGGGCTTCACCAGCGCGACGAGGAACCCACCCGGAGCGAGGAACGGCAGGGCCGAAGGGAGGACCAGCCGGAGCGAGATGAAGCTCACGTCGAAGACGAGCACGCCGACCGGCTCGGGGAGCTCGTTCGCGGTGAGGTTCCGCGCGTTGACCCGCTCGCGTGACACCACCCGAGGGTCCTTCCTCAGCTTCTCGTGGAGCTGACCCCAGCCCACGTCGATGGCGTGCACCCGGGTCGCCCCGCGCTGGAGCAGACAGTCGGTGAAGCCCCCGGTGCTGGCGCCGATGTCGGCGCAGACCCGGCCAGAGACATCGAGGCTGAAGTGGGCCAGCGCGGCCTCGAGCTTGAGCCCTCCTCGCGAGACGAACTTGAGCCCATCGCCCTTCAGCCGCAGCTCGGCCTCTACCGGGACCCGGGTGCCCGGCTTGTCGACGCGTTGGTCGCCGACCACCACCTCGCCAGCGAGGATCAACGCCTGCGCCTTGGTCCTCGACTCGGCGAGCCCTCGATCGACCAGCAGCACATCGAGTCGCTCCTTCTTCATCGCCCGAGCACCTCGTGGGCCGCGCGCTCGAGCCCGGCGAGATCGAGGCCCAGCTCGGCGCGCTGGGCGCGGGCCTCTCCGTGACGAATGAAGCGATCGGAAGGGAGCCCGAGGAGCCGCACCCGCGTCGCCACCCCTCGCAGCGCCAGCACCTCGAGCACCGCCGAGCCGAGCCCCCCGCGAACGATCCCCTCCTCGGCGGTGATGATCGGCCCCTGGGCCGCCTCGAGCAGCGGCGCTTCGTCGAGGGGCAGCGCCACGGCATCGAGCACGTTCCAGGGCTTCGACCTCGAGGCCTCCAGCGCCAGCAGCCCGAGGGGCCCGAGGGTGACGAAGGTGAGCTCGGCGCCGGGCACCCGTCGAAGCCACCGCGCCCCGGCCGCGCTGGGGAGACCCTCGGGCTCGGCGGGCAGGGTCCCCCGGGGAAAGCGAATGACGCTCGGGCCTGGACGATCGAGCGCGAGGCCCAGAAGCTCGTCGAGGTCCCGGCCCACGGTCGCGGCCGCGAAGTGCACCTCGGGGATCGCCCGCATCAGACCGATGTCGAAGGCTCCTTGGTGCGTGGCACCGTCGGCGCCCACCAGCCCAGCGCGGTCGACAGCGATGATCACCCGGAGCCCGGGCAAGGCGACGTCGTGCACCACCTGATCGTACGCCCGCTGGAGAAAGGTTGAGTACAGGCACACCACCGGCTTCAAGCCCGCGCGGGCCAGCCCGGCGGCGAAGGTGACGGCGTGAGGCTCGGCGATGCCCACGTCGATGACCCGTTCAGGGTAGCGCTCCTTGAGGCCGACCAGTGAGGAGCCCTCGAGCATCGCCGGCGTCACCACCACCAGCTTGGGCTCGACTGCCATGCGTCGCTCCAGTGCGGCGGCGAAGGCGTCGCTGAAGGTGGTGAGCCCGCCTCTGGAGCGCACCAGCTTGCCGTCGCGCAGCTCCCACGGCCCCATGGCGTGACCCTTGGTGGCCGGGTCGGCCTCGGCCGGCTCGAAGCCTCGGCCCTTCTCGGTGAGCGCGTGCACCACGACCGGTCGGCGGCACGCGCGGGCGTCTTGGAGCACCTCGACCATCGCGGAGAGATCGTGCCCGTCGACGGGGCCCAGGTACACCAGCCCCAGCGCCTCGAAGAACCGGCGGGCGTCGGTGCGAAGCAGCCGCTCCACCGCCCCGACATTCTTCGAGATGCTCATGCCGTTGTCGTTGACGACGATCTTCAACGGCCGAGCCCCATAGCCGGTGTTGTTGAGCCCCTCGAACGACAGTCCTCCGGTGAGGGCCCCATCGCCGACCACCGCCACCACCTGCCCCACCTGGCCCTGCTGCACCTTGCCCTCGAGGATCCCCAGCGCGGCGGAGATCGCGGTGCACGCGTGGCCAGCCAGGAGTGCGTCGTGCTCGCTCTCGCTCGGATCGAGGAAGGGCGCGAGGCCATGCGCCTGCCTCAGCGTCGACATGCGCGTTCGGCGGCCGGTCAACAGCTTGTGGGCATAGGCCTGGTGGCCCACGTCGAAGACGAGCCGATCGACGGGTGAACGAAACACCCGATGGAGCGCCACCACCAGCTCGACGGCGCCCAGCGAAGCGCCGAGATGGCCGCCCACGAGCCCGCAGACGCTGACGATCTCATCTCTCAACTCGGCGCACAGCTGAGGCAGCTGAGCCGGCTGGAGCGCTCGCACCGCCTTGGGGGAGTCGATGGAGTCGAGGAGCCTCGTCACGTCTTCCGCTCGACCGAGTAGCGCGCCAACCCGACCAAGGGGCCTCCCTGGGGCTCGAGGCCCCTCACCGCGGAGATCGCCCGGTCGACCTGCTCCATGGCCATGGCCTTCGAGCGCTCGAGCCCCACGACCGCCGGGTAGGTGAAGCGGCCCGCGGCAGCGTCGGCGCCGGTGGGCTTCCCCATCACCGAGGCCGCTTGGGTGACGTCGAGCAAATCGTCGGCGATCTGGAACCCGAGCCCGATGGCCTCGCCGTACGTGTCGGCAGCCCCGAGCTGAGCATCGGTCCCCCCGGCGGCGATCACCCCCAGCCGGCAGGCGGCCTTCAACAACGCTCCGGTCTTCATGCGATGGAGGCGACGGAGGTAGTCGAGCTCGGCCGGCCGGTCTTCGGCGATGTCGAGCACCTGGCCACCCACCATGCCCGCGGCCCCCGCGGCGCCCGCCAGCTCGGCCACCAACCGCCCACGCACTGAGAGCTCGGTCACCGACGCGCCCCCGAGGCCGCCAGCGAGCAGCGTGAAGGCGTCGGTCAACAGCGCGTCGCCCGCGAGAATGGCCATGGCCTCCCCGTAGACTTTGTGGCTCGTGGGCCGCCCCCGGCGGAGATCGTCGTCGTCCATGGCCGGGAGATCGTCGTGGATGAGCGAGTAGGTGTGAATGCACTCCAACGCCACCGCCGCGTCCTCGGCGAGCCGTCCACCTCCACCCGAGGCCGAGGCGACCGCGTCGGCGAAGGCAAGGCACAGCACCGGACGGAGCCGCTTGCCCCCCGCGAGGAGCGAATAGCCCATGGCCTCGGCGAGGCGGGGTGGGCTGTGCCGGGTGAGCTGTTCCAGGCGGCCGGCGAGGAGAACCTCGATCCGGCGCTGCTGGAGGGGGAACCAGTTCTCGAGCTCGAACACCATGAGTGCCTCTTCCGTGCTGAAGCGATCGCCTAGAATGGAACGTCGTCGAGGTCCTCGTCGGACTTCGGCGGCGGGGTCGGTGCCGGGCGCTTGGCGCCTTTGGGCGAGGCCGGTGACGCTGGCGGCTCCCTCACCTCGGCCACCTTGAGGGGCGCCGTCTTGCCGTCGTCACTGAGCAGCTGCTCGATGCGCTTCTCGGCGTCAGACAGGAGCCCTTCCCCGGCCTTCACCAACTGCACACCCTCGGCGAAGCGCTCCAGCGACTCCTCGAGGCTCAGCTCGCCGGCCTCGAGGGCCTGGACGATCTCCGTCAGGCGAGCCACCACGTCGCCGTACTGCCCCTTCTCTGAGCTCTTTTCCTTGGCCACGACTGCCCCCTACCCTACTTCGAGCCTGGCTTCACCTGCGTGACGGAGGTGACCAGCTCGCCTTCGCCCAGCGTGAGGCGCACCTCGTCACCGACCCCGACATCATCAGCACGGCGCACCACCACCCCATCGGCCAACGCGATGGCGTACCCGCGACCGAGCACCTTGAGTGGGCTCAGCGCATCGAGGCGCCCCTCGAGTGACCACAGGCGTTGGCGCTCGACGAGCAGACCACGGCTCATCGCCGCCCGAAGGCGCTGACCCTGGTGACCCAGCCCCTGACGGAG
Organism: Myxococcales bacterium; assembly: GCA_003153055.1. The sequence continues at coordinate 7,516 of PMBV01000115.1, read as the reverse complement.
TCGGAGGACGACGGGCCTGGGCGAGCACCGCTCCAGCGAGAGGGCCAGCTGGCCGAGGTCAGCGCGCAGCTCCGATGGGCGACGACGGGCCACGGCCACCAGGCGCGCCTCGAGACCCTCGAACACTTCGCGGCGACGGTTGAGCAGCGCCTGAGGTCTCAGCTGCTGGAGCCGGAGCCCGCGAGCCCGCAGGGCGTCTCGCTCGGCCTTGACCCTCCGCTGGAGCACCCGGGCCAGGCGATCGGCGAGCTCGTCGAGCCGGAGCCGCTCATGGGCCAGCGCCCGACGGGGATCCTCGAGCTGCCCCTCGAGCGCCTTGAGCTGGCTCTTGCGAACGAACAGGACCTTCTCACCAGCCCGCACCAGCCGGGCCCGCAGCCCCGCGAGTTGGAGCTCGACCTCGGCCAACACTGGCGAGAGCGACTCGGCGGCGGCGCTGGGCGTCGGCGCCCTGACATCGGCGACCAGATCGGCCAGGGTGGTGTCGATCTCGTGGCCCACGGCGGAGACGACCGGCACCGGGGAGTCGAAGATGGCGCGCACCACCGCCTCCTCGTTGAAGGCCCCGAGATCGTCGGCACTGCCACCTCCGCGGGTGACGACGATGACGTCGACGTCGGTGCGGCCCAGCGCGCGAATGGCGCGTCGCACCTCGAACGCCGCCCCGTCACCCTGCACCCGCGCGTCGGCGACCAGCACCGCGAGCCGGGGATGCCTCCGGTGCAGCACCTTGAGGAAGTCTCGCAAGGCAGCCCCGGTGATGCTGGTCACCACCCCGATGCGCCGAGGCAGAAATGGGAGCGGGCGCTTGGGTCGGGTCCGGTTGGGGCCGATGAGGCCTTCTTGCGCGAGACGGGCCTTGAGCTGCTCGAGCTTGGCCGCCTTCTCGCCGACGCCCGTCGGCTCGATGCGCTGCACGATGAGGCTGTAGCGACCCGAAGGCTCGTAGACGTCGAGGGACCCTTCCACGGTCACCGCCAGCCCGTCACGCAGGGCGAACGTGAGCCCTCGGGCCGTGCTCTGCCACACCCGCACCTCGATGGAGGCGCTGGCGTCCTTGATCGAAAAGTACAGGTGCCCCCGGACGTTGGCGCCGCGAAACCCCGTCACCTCGCCGCGGACCACCACTCTCAAGAACGCGGGCTCGAGGCGCGCCTTGATCCGCGCGGTGAGCTCCGACACGGTGAGCGGAGCTTCGGGCGCGGCGGCGCTCTTGGGCCGCCTCCACGCGGGCAGGGTCTCGGGCGGCTGCGCCTGGGTGCCCGGAACGGGGGGCGCGGGGGGGAGCCCAACGGGACGCTCCGGCGCGGGCTTGGGCTCGTCCGGTACTCCCGTGACGCTCGGGGGCCTAGAGGCCGGCGCTGCTATCGGTCGTTCCGCGGCACCCGGCGGCCCGAAGAGATCCTGTTGCTTCACTTGCCCTGGAGCTCCGCCATGCGGGCCTTGGCCTTCTGGTTGTACTCATCGTCTGCCGGCGTCATGGTCATCACCTCTTTGAACAGACGCATGGCCTCGTCAGGGTTCGTCTGCATGAGCTGGTAGCCCCTCAGGTAGACCTCCTTGGCCTGGGTCCTCGCCTCGTGCACCAGCGCCTGGGCCCCGTGGTGATCTGGCGCGGCCGAGAGCACCCGGCGGGCGTATTCGATGGCCCGGCTCCAATTGCCGGTCGTCTTCGCCTGAGACGCCTTGACGAAGAACTTGGACACGAGCTGGGTCCTGATCGGCCCCGATTGCTCGCTGGAGGTCCCGCCGGAGATCTTCCGGTCGAGGTCGAACAGCGTGCCCAGCTCGGTCTCGCTGAGCTCCTCCACACGCTTGGACTGGTTCGACCATTCTTTCATGTCGGCCTCGAGCTCGCGGCAGCGGGCCTGCCGGCTGGCACAGGCCTGGGCCAGGGCCTGGGCCCCACTCGCGTCACCGGTGCGAAACCGCTGCTGCGCCTCGACCCACGGGGTCTCGGGGGCCGCCACCACCTGAGTGCGCTGCGAGAGGTCGCGCACCAGCCCATCGATCTGCAGCGACAAGGTGCGAGCGTCGCGATCGTCGGGCTTGGCCTTCACCAGATCGTCGGCCATCGCCTTGACCCGGGTGGCGGTGGCAAGCTCGCGGGTCGCCGCCAGGGCCCGCGCCTCGGCGAGGCTAACGCTGAACTTGGCGTCGAGGGCCTCTCGCGCCACGCGCAGCGCGGTGTCGGACTGGAGCGTGGCCTTCACGCCTTTGAGCGCCTCGGCGGCATCCCCCAGCTGCCCGGCGGCGGTGGCTCGCCTGGCAGCCTCGAGGGCCACCTCGTTGGGGATCTCTTGGGTGGCGTTCTCGACGTACTTGGCGAGCTGCTGGGGCTCGAAGTCGGGGTCCGTCGCCTGAACTTCCTCGAGCTTCTCCTTGGCTTCGGTCCACCGGCCCTGCTTCACCAGGGCCTTGGCCTCCTTGAACATCTCGGCCATCTGATCGCGATGGGCCTTGCGCGCTTCCTCGACCTGGTGGGCCGCCGACCGACGCTTGTTCTCGATCGCCTTCCAGCCAACCAGCAGGGCGAGAATCACGACGAGCGCAGCGCCCATCGAGATGAAGACCTTTCGCCGCGCCTGCCGGGCCCCCCGCGCATCATCGACGGCGCGGCCCCTCGGACGAACGGGACGGCCTCGGCTCCCGGCGCGCTCCACCGGCGCCCCGGAACGGGCGGTGCGCACCGGAGGCCGCGCCGAGCGGGCTGGCACGAGGGGCGCTTCGGGGGGCTCGACCTCTTGCGTGTCGGCGGCGCCCGAGCTGAAGCGAAGCTGGGTGTCGCCCATGGTGATGACGTCGCCCTCCGAGAGCTCGGTCTCGTCGGTGACCGGCTCGTCGTTGAGCAGCGTGCCGTTGCCGGAGCCCAGATCGCTCAACGCCCAGCCTCGATCGGTGCGGCGCACCAGGGCGTGCTTGCGAGAGACGGACGTGTCAGCGATGGACACCGGGTTCTCGCTCGACCGCCCGACCACCAGCTCATCACCCTCGAGGCGGAACACCTCGCCCTGCGCCGCCCCGGCGATGGCGGTGAGCTGGGCGGTGGCGTCGCTGGTCCGTTCGGCCCCGGGCCGCGTCACGCCCGGCCGCCTGCCAGTGGACACCTCCGCTCGATCTGGTGGACGGCGGCGAGGGGGGTTCTGAGGAGGGAGGGGGGGCACGAAGGGTCCTTTGGCTCAGCCCGTGACGTTACCGAAGACGAAGGCGAAGACGATGGGGCCAAAGAGCACCATGAAGACGGTGGGGAAGATGCAGGCGATGAGCGGGAACAGCATCTTCACCGGAGCTTCGTTGGCGAGCTTCTCGGCTCGCTGGGTCCGCTCGATGCGCAGCTGGGTCGATTGGATCCGCAGCACCTTGCCCAGGCTGGTGCCCATCTTGTCGGCCTGAATGAGGGCGGTGACGAATTGGCTCAACGCCGGGAGGTCGACCCGGGCGATCATCGACTTGAGCGCCTCCTCGCGGGTCTTGCCCATCTTGAGCTGCTTGAGGACCAACGCCAGCTCGTCGCGCAACGGCCCCGTCTTGCCCTTCTCGACCACCTTGGCAAGGGCAGCGGTGAAGTCGAGGCCGGCCTCCACCGAGAGCGTCAACAGGTCGAGGTTGAACGGCAGGGCGCGGCTGATCATCAGGTGCCGACGCTTCACCTGATCACTCACCCAGATGAGCGGGTAGAAGAGCCCAAGCACCCCGAGCGCGAGGCTCCAGGCGAGGTTGAACTGGGCGAAGCTCATGAAGACGAGGCCGAACAAGAGGGCGACGACGAAGCCGATCTCTTGGAGCGCCATGATCTCTTCGGGCTTGTAGCTGTTGGGCTCGCCAGCCTTGATGAGATCCCTCCGCACCCGCGTCTCGTAGCCGGGCCACATGAGCCGCCGGTTCAGCGCCCCGAGCTTGCGCACCACCACGCTGCTGGCCCCGGAGAGGCCCCCGATGGACTCGTCTTTGACCTCGACCAGAAAGGGCGAGATGGCGTTGGAGGCGCCCAGCCCCAGCATCGCGAAGGTGCCCGCGAAGAGGATCGCCGCCACGCCCATCAGTGCAGTGCTCAGCATGGCGTCTCCATCAGATGTCGATGTTGGTGATGCGGCGAATGAGGAGCACCCCGAGGATCTCCATCACGATGATGGCCAGCACCAGAACGTAGCCGAACATGTGGTCGAGCATCGGCTGCATCAGGTCGGGCCGCATGTAGTTGAGGACCACCCCGAGAATGAGCGGCATCGACGACACGACCCACCCCTGCAGCTTGCCTTGGGCCGTCAACGAGTCGATCTTGCCCTCGAGCCGAAAGCGCTCGCGGATGGTGCCCGAGAGCGTCTCGTACATCTCGGCCATGTTGCCGCCCAGCTGCCGAGAGATGTTGGTGGAAGAAGCGACCAGCTCGAGGTCATCGCTGCCGACCCGGCGAGACATGTTGTTGAGCGCCTCCTCGAGGGGAACGCCGAGCTTGGCCTCCTTGACGAACAGCCCGAACTCCTGCTGCAGCGGCGGGAGCGAATCTTTGGACACCTGTTCGAGCGACTGTTGAAAGGTGAGGCCAGCCTTGAAGGCGTTGGCCATGGCCTGGAGCGCGTCGACGAGCTGGGCGTTGAACCGGCGGATTCTCCGGCGGCGGTAGTGCTGCACGGTCAGCATCGGGAGGAAGAAGCCGAAGATGGTGGCCCCGATGGCGACCAGCGGGTTGATGACGAGGTACGAGAAGATGCCGAGGAGGAACATCGAGGCGATGTTGAGCACCAGCATCTGCCGTGGGTCGATGAAGAGGAACATGTCGCTCAAGTCGTTCATCGACTTGACGATGTACCGCTCCTGGTACTGCTCGTAGGCCTTCGACAGGACGCCAGCCACGACCAGCGCCATGAAGAACGAGCAGCCGGCGAACAACAACCCTGCGATGGCGGCGAACATGGGTGCGCGCCTCGGGCCCTACTTCGCGGCCTCGGGGAGGCCGGTGTGCTGCTGGGTGACGAGGCTGCCTTTGATGAATTCGATGAGCGCCGCGCGCTTTTTCTCGAGCACCTTGGTGCGCTCACCGTTGAGCAGGCCGGTGATGGTGGCGCGGCCACGATCCTCCATCACGTCGAGATCCTCCTCGTTGCGCAGCGAGCACGTCAGCGTGCCGAGCTCCTGCGCCAGGACCAGCATCTCGGCCTCCTCGGGGATCACCATCACCGAAATGTTGCTGTACTCGCGCTGGCCCTCGGCGATCAGGTTCACGTTGGTGGTCCCGGTGATCTTGCCGGTGGCCAGCACGATCACGTTCTGCATCAGCGTGACCGCGACCTGCTCGTTGGTGCTGGGGTCTTTGAAGGTGCCGATGATGTCGACGTGATCATTGGGCCGCACCCAGCCGCCCACCGACGACTCACCCTTGGCCGCCAGGGTGATGGCCCGGGTCTTCTTCTGCACCTTCGACGACAGCCGCTCGGCACCCTTGGTCGTCTCGAACTGACTCCACAACAGCGGGTCGCCTGCCTGGAGCGGCACCAGCACCTTCTGGTTGATGATGTAGCTGGCCGAGTCGGGCTTCACCACCGACGCCGTCACGAACTGCTCGGGGATCGACCGCTGGCTGATCATGTCAAGCGTCACCACGGTGCCATCCGAGATGTCCACCGCGGCCACCACCACCGGCACCAGGTTCCAGCCCTTGCGCACCTCCGACTCGCGCTTCTTGATGGCTGACCACGAGATGATGAAGGCCAGGAGCCCCAGCCCCGCCGCGACGATCAGTGGTGTCTTCCCCTTCAGCATGTCTGCTCCGTAGCGAATCCGTTCACTCGGTTCTCGCGAAAGCCGGTCCGGCAGATGCTATCAGACCTCACTCAGCGCGAAGAACTACTGGTTCCGTTCGACGGGCCGCGGCTTGGCTGGCTCTCGGGCCGCTGGTGCCGCGGGCGCTTCCGAGCTGGCCGCCTTCGAAGGCATCGTCTGCACGGCCCTCCGGCGGAGCGCGATCGCGTTGGCCGGGGTACTCGAAGGAAACTCCGTGAGCACCCGGTCACAATACGGGTCGGCCTGGGCGGCCTCACCCAGCTGCTCGTAGGCGGTGCAGAGCCGATTGAGCATCTCGAGGCGATCGGCCCCAGAGACTCCGGAAGCCAGCGCCCCCAAGGCGAACTTGACCTCCGCCCCCAAGTCGCGCTTGAGGCCCGCCGCCCGAGCCGCCTCCACCAAGGCCTTGGTGGGCGAGCCTTGCGCTTCACCATCGGCGGTGGTCTTCGTGTCGCCCGACCATCGCTGGGTCTTCTTCGAGGCCGTGGGCTCGAACCCCGAGAGGCCCAGGCTCTTGGGCGCAGGCGCAGGAGCCGGCGTGGCCTCCGCCTGCATGGGTTCTTGCGCCGGTTCTTGAACGGCGAGCTTCTCCGATACCTGCTGGTCGACGACTTCCTGGCGGGCGAGCGACCCGCGGGCACTTCCGGCCTCATTGCTCGTCGCGTTGCCCGACCCGCCGCGGGCTCCCGCGCCAGAGTTGAGTTCCTTGTCTTGAGCTCGGGCCTTGGCCTCCTCGCGCTTCCCGGTGGCGTAGAGATCGTCCATCGGCTCGGCCACGGAAGGCACCGCGGCGCCCTTGGCCTTGCGACGCTTCGGAGAGCTGTCGGCCAGCGATGGCGCACTGAAGGTGCTCGCCGGAGAAGGGCCGAGCTGATCGGCGCCGGGTCGCGGCGCATCCTTGGAAACCGGCGCAGTGGGTGCGGGAGAAGCGGGAACCTCACGCTTGGCCTGGGCCTCGAGGGCCACGGCCGCGGGCGACGGAGTGTACGCGCGGTTCGCCTCCCAGGCCACCAGCCCCACCACGGCGAGCGCGGTCGCCGAGGAGAGCGCCGCGAGGAGCCGGGCCCTCGCCACTCGTCGCCACCACGGAAGGGGCACAGCCGCTCGATTGCGGGTGGCCTGTTGCTCGGCGAAGGCGCGCAGCGACGCCAGGCCCGCTTCGGGAGCGGCCTCCAGCGGGAGCTGCTGCATCGTGGTGCGCACCCCGCGGAGGTCGCTCAGGGCCTGGGCGCACCTCTGGCAGCTCCGCACGTGGGCGTCGACCGCCTCGGCCTCGTGGGGTGGCAGCTCGCCGTACGCGAACTCGAGGAGCTTGTCCTCGTACTGGTGCGATACCGTCTTCATCGAGAGGCCACGGTCCTTCCTTCAGTGAGGAGCTCGCCGTCGACGCCCAGTTCCAACAACTGCCTTCTGAGCCCTTCGAGCGCGTAGCGCATGCGGCTCTTCACGGTGTTCTCGTTGACGCCCGTGACCTGAGCGATCTCCTTGAATCCGACGCCGTGGTACTCCCTCAGGAGGAACACCTCCCGCTGCTCGATGGGCAAGGCCATGAGGGCGCGCGTCAACATCGGCCTCAACTGGGCGTTGTCCGCGGCCCGGTCGGGGGCGGCGAGAGACTCGTCGGGCAGCTTCTCAGACAGCGCCGGGCCTTCTGGGTCAGCCCCCACGGGCGCGTCGAGCGAGTCGGCCTGCCGGTAGCTCTCCTTTCGCGCGCTGTCCACGCAGAGGTTCCTCG